>NZ_CP009552.1:1550679-1860815 GCF_000789255.1 Geoglobus acetivorans | reverse complement strand
TGTAGTTTCCTAAAATCATTTCCCACCATCAAACCACCTCCACGAATAACTCAATATTCTCTCAGGAGTCAACTTTCTCAAAAATGCTTTATAGGGAGTCTCCAGTTCATCTAAGTTGAGACTCATGTGGGGTCTTTTGTGATTGTACCACTCCATGAATTCATCTACTGTATCGAAATACTTGATTTTAGCTTCCAGCGTTCCATAGAACCTCTCTATCTTTCCATTCGTTTGTGGGTGATTCACCCTACCCACAATATGCTTAATTTCATTCTCTGCAAGGAATTTCTCAAATTTAGATACTCCTTTAGCCTTCTTCTCCCCTGCAGATGCGTAGAACTGAGTACCTCTATCCGTCAGGATTGATTCCGGCCTGCCATAATCATCCATGGCTTCTTTTAGCACTTTTATGGCATTCTCAGATGTTGCTTTATCAAATACTCCGTAACCAGTAATCAGACGGGAAGCATCGTCCAGATAAGCAATTATCCACTTCCCGTTATAGAAAAACCAGTCTGCATGCCATAATTCCATAGAGTGCTTTCTCTCATACCTTATCCACTTTTTACGCTTTTTCTTGTTCTTCTCCTCCTTAGCATAGCCGTTCATTCTCAACACTTCGTGTATTTTGTTCTTGCTTATTCTGTAACCTCTTTCCTTTAAGATTGTTTGGAGAACTACTGCATTACACCTGTACTCTTCATAGGCTTCTTTTATGGCTTCTATTTCTTCTTCTGATAGTTCTTTTTTAGGTCTACCTGGTTTCTTTGGCTTTGGTATTTCTCCAGTATCTTTGTATTGCTTGTAGATCTGATTTACTCTTCTTGGTGTTATGTTTTCGATCTCTGCTATCTCCTTTGTCGGTGTACCCTTCCCTTTCTCTCTGATAATCCATTTTATCGCTTTCTCGTCAAGTTTCACATGGGGGTTTGTTGAAGTGGGAAATAATTTCGGGAAAAGACACCCAAACAGCAAGATTGCAAAAGATATATATTTTGGTGACGAGAGAATGAGTCCCAATGCTTGAGGTCTATCTCGCGCTTCTCACATCACTGGGAGGACTTTACATAGCCTCAATATTCAACTCAACAGATGGAAGAAAAAACATGATAGCCCAGTCGCTACAGCTCCACGCAGATAAGACCATTCTGGTTCTTATAGCACTTATGGTCGTTTACGCAATCCTCTCAATCCTTCAGATTGTCAACCTTGCCCAGTACATTTCGGGGTCTTCCAAATTCGTACCCAAAACGTACTTCAGTCTTGTGCTCGCAGGCTACGCAGCCATAATTCTCTACCTGTTTCTGAAAATCGTCTTCAGCCTGCATAAAAATTCAATAAAATTCCTGACGCCCCAGTTCAATCAGACCAATATCATTCTTGTGATGGGATTGGCAGTGATCTGGATGTACCTCAACACGCTCAACCAGCACTTCAGCACTATTGCCAACCACATCGCCATATCGCTCAACGGCCTTTTTATAATATCTGCAGTTATGTCAGTATACATCATCTACCTGCTCTCCAAGTACTACAGCATGCTGGTGAAGGGGATGATCCTCGAACATATGGACTTCTACTCACATTTCCTGAAACTCACACTCGCCATAACGCTTTTCTCATTTGCCATGCTCTCCAGAGAGACGCAGGGATGTGAATTAGTCATATGCAACACGCTGATTGCTGGCCACGCAATCATCATGAACCACACAATTTCGGAGCTTGGAAGATCCATAAAAAGAACCTTGGGAATGAGATAAATGGCACAGAGCTGGGAGGAAATCTACAGAAGGGTTCAGACCATTAAACCTGCCCTGAAATTACTGATGAAGGATAGATGCATAGAGAAAGGTTCAGTGATCCTCATTCCTGATGGACCGCTGGATATAGAAATCCGCACGAAAGATGTTCGGTTTTACCTTCATGGAGAACTTGCCGGGATTCTTGATGAAAAGGGTTTGATGATAATAATAGACGAGGCAAAGACAGAGATCGAAAACTGGTGCGTAGCTCTGTCATCCCCTGGATTCAAGAGGTATTCTATTAAAAAGCAGAAAAACAGTGACAGGTGAAAGCAGGACAATACACAGAGTGGGCGGGAGAGTTCATTAACCTCAAACCTCTGAAAAACGGTGGAAGCTGCGAAAGGGCTGTAAAAGGAGTGATTTTCGGATTAATATGAGATGTCATCAAAGAACGCTCATGGTGTGGCTGCCAATTTTACCCACACACCAATAAAAAATTGTGGACAAAATTACACATTCTCAGAACAGTTCTTCCTTTGAATGAACGACAATACCGCCAGAGGTTATATCGTACGGGTGTATCTTCTGGCTGTGATTCGTTCCCCTCATCTTGTAAATTTCAAGGCTTCTTACTCTAACATTCTCGCTTCTCGTATAATAAAGCACTATTGTACCCTCTGTAACGAAGTTCTCCACACCAAACCTGGAAATCATTCCGCTCTCGATTACCTCCGCTGTCATCACGGTTGTCAGACCGAGAACCTCCAGCGTTGTTGATATCTTGAGCAGCTCCACCCTGAACTTGGAAGGATCTGCAATCGAAAAACCGAGTGCCGTTGTTGAGTCCAGAGCTGCCCTCAAAGCACCGATTTCATCCTGGATCGTGATTATATTATCAATAAGGCTCCTTATATCAAATGGCCTGACATCAATGTATTTCTCATCGGTTGGCAGGCCAATTTTTGCTGACGTTGCGTCGATTATCGCAAGCATGTTCTCGTCTTCCAGCTTTTCAAGGTCCCAGCCAAAAACTGAAAAGTTCTCTCTAAGATTCTGGGGCCTTTCCTCCGTGGCAATGAAAATTCCAGGCTCATTAAACTCCTTCGCACCGTTAACCAGAAACTGCATTGCAAATATTGTCTTTCCTGTACCCGAAGGCCCTGAAATCAGATAACTTCTGTCCCTTACAAGGCCTCCCTCACACAGTTCATCAAATCCAGGTATGCCAGTTGGGCATCTTCTCAGCATGAAATTCCCCCTCATCATTAACGTGATTATATCCTCGCACCTAATTATGAGTATGTGGTATATAAAATTAACCTGAAACCTTTTATAGCTTTGATACCCATTTCTGCCCATGAGCAAAACTACAGTGAGTCTAATCAAAGCAGATGTCGGTGGACTGCCCGGACATGTTACTGTAGCCGACGAGCTTATCGAAAAAGCCCAGGAAACCCTGTCCATCGCAAAAGATAGCGGGCTGATAATAGACTTCAGGGTCTTCAGAGCGGGAGACGATCTCGAACTTGTGATGACTCACAGAAAGGGCGTGGACAGCGAAGAAATCCACAAGCTCGCCTGGGAGACCTTTGAGAAGGCAACGGCAATAGCAAAGGAGCTCAAGCTCTATGGCGCAGGTCAGGATTTGCTGAGCGACGCTTTTTCAGGCAACGTGAGAGGAATGGGGCCTGGAGTTGCTGAGATGGAGTTCACGGAAAGGGGGGCGGAGCCGGTAATTGCGTTCATGATGGACAAAACCGAGCCCGGAGCATTCAACCTGCCAATCTTCAGGATGTTTGCCGATCCTTTCAACACCGCCGGTCTGGTCATCGATCCAAACCTCCACAATGGCTTTGTTTTCGAAATATGGGACATCTACGAGCACAAGAGGGTTTTGATGAGCTCGCCAGAAGAGATGTACGACATTCTCGCGCTCATAGGAGCAAAATCAAGGTTCGTCATCAAAAGAGTATTTCCAAAGGAAGGTGGAAAACTTCCAGCAGATGAGCCTGTAGCCGTGATAAGCACGGAGAAGCTGTACCAGATTGCCGGAGAGTACGTGGGCAAGGATGACCCCGTTGCACTTGTCAGAGCTCAAAGTGGATTGCCTGCAGTAGGAGAAGTGCTGGAGCCATTTGCCTTCCCGCACCTGGTCAGCGGGTGGATGCGCGGCTCCCACAACGGCCCGTTAATGCCGGTGCCGTTCCACTACTCCAAGTGCACCAGGTTTGACGGTCCTCCGAGGGTCATAGCCGCAGGCTTCCAGCTCGCCAACGGGAAGCTTGTAGGTCCTGTAGACCTGTTCGACGACCCGGCTTACGACTACACCAGACAGAAGGCCGTTGAGATAGCAGAGTACATGAGGAGGCACGGCCCGTTCGAGCCACACAGACTGCCTATGGAAGACATGGAGTACACCACTCTGCCGAAGGTTATGGACAGGCTGAAGGATAGATTTGAAAGCATAGAATAGCAAAACTCATTTTTCTTTTTCCCGAATCTCCATCCCGGACAGAAACTCATTATGAGATGCGGTAAGTTTTTTAATTTTGACTTTTAAAATATCTATTTGATGAGAATAATTAGGAGTATCAACAACCATGCGGTTTCACCTGTCCTCGGGTTAGTGCTGGCCTTCGCGATTATCGTTGGTGGTATCGGCGTGGTGCAGCAGTTTTTCGTTCCTGTGTGGCTTAAGAATGAAGAGAGCATGCACTACTTCGAAGTAAAGAAAGAATTCGAAAAGCTGGACGAAAAAATAATTGAGGCTGCAAATTATGGCTCCTCAGTTCTGAACGTGTATCTCGATACCAACTACCCGAAATACCCCTTCCTGATTACGCCAAGCAAGGCATCTTCAAGCATAAAGATTGAGAGAATCGGAGAAATGGAATCGTCCCTCCTGTCCAGAAAGATCAATATAACGGCGTTTGTCCTTGAACCTCGCTACCACTACATGAATGTTCCTCCAGAGACAATGATTCTCGGAGAATATTTCTCCGGAGGTAGCGACATCGGTGGAATGGACCTTTACCAGAACGGCAAGATGACACTACTCATTTTTGAGAGTGACGAGAAAACAATATCCGGAAACGCCAAACTTGTCCTCGACGGATTTGGAGAGTACAGGGTTAAAAGTGATGCATGGTTCAACATCTCGGTGAAGGAAGGATACGAATGGTACATAGAACATCTCGCCAGTGTTCTATCTGAGAAGGGATTATCTCCCACAGTTGGCGATAAATGGATAAATTTCACAGTAAGCCCTGACACAGAGATTCTGATGTACTTTGCCGGAAGTGAGCTGAACAACAGTAATGAACCGGCTCCAGTAAAGTATACACTCGGCAGTTTTAACCTCACAGATTCCGACGGGTCGTCTACCACACTTTCAGACGGATCCGCAGTAACTGTAGATCTTACTTCAACAGGAGACCTGAAGTCTTCGCCATCGTTTTACATAACCGGGACCACAGTACCGAACGCAGCAATAAAAGTGAACATCACATATGACACCGGTGAAGGAACAATAAGCCAGAGCTTCACATGGTATTCCGATTCAAACGGAGTGTTCCAGCTTCCTATCGTGCCACCAACAGCGCATGAAGCCAACTCCAATACAATCGCAAACATACGGCTGACGTTTCCAGATGGAAGCACAACTGATTACACCATCAATTTCGTGTTCAAAAATAAAGGCCATGAAAGGGATGATTAGCTGTTTGAGACACCCAGAAAACGTCAGGAATTTGGAAATTTGCCGAAACGGAACCCCCCAAATTACAAACTTTTTTCCAATTTTTATGATGCAGATAGCAGAGCTTAATCCCCAGATAGATATTTGATTGTTTAAAAGAAAAGTCTCGAAGACCAATAGCAACAACTACTTTTACCAAGTACCGTCAGTAAATTCGTGAGTCACGAAAAATAGCACCTACCTGAAAGAAAAACTCAAAGTCGAGAACATCACTTGGGCGCTCAGAAAACCTGAAAAGAGTGCTCTAAATCACTCAGAACGCAAGGGCTGTCAGCCAGCAACTCTGAAATGCAGGGCGAAACAGAGCAGTGTGCGGGAGGCCACTACAGTGGTGATTTCAGATGGACGAAAAGCTCAGAAACGAACTGCTGAGAAAGTCCATCCACATTTCCGGCCTGCTGTACATACCATCCATCATCTACCTCGGGAAGGACATCACGGCCCTTCTCGTTGCAGCCATCACCGTTGCTGCAATCATCTTCGAGATCGCGAGAAAGAGAAAGAGAACGGTCGTTGAAGTTCTGCTGAGGGACTACGAAAGGAAAAGGGTCCCGGGCTACATATACACGGGTGTTGCCTTTTCAACCATAACCCCATTTTTCAGCACGGGAGCATGCATAATTTCAGCAGTTACAGCGTTTGCAGGAGATGGAACTGCCGGAATCGTGAAAAGGGTAAAGCCTGAGCTTGCACTTCCGGCATTCATCCTGCCATGCCTTGTCCTCATCCCTCTCCTGCCTGTGAATCCAGTATATGCCATCATTTCAGCAATCATTTCATCATTTCTTGATGGAAGGAAATGGGAGGATAACCTCACGATACCTCTCTCAGCAGCGCTGAGCTACGAATTGCTCAGATTCCTGTGTTAACACATCCTTTGAAGAAAAGAAGAGTAACATTATTAAGGGTTCAGAAATTACAATGACTCAAATGAGAGAGGAGATACTGCTGTACCTTGACAGGGCAAAAAAGTTCAGGAGAAATGCTGAGTTTAATTTCAGGAACAACGACTATGATCTGGCGATGTTTCACATAGAAATGGCCATGCAACTCCTGATTAAAGCAAAGCTGCTCCACCTCAAGGGATACTTCGAGAAAACGTACAGTCTCAGAAAACTGCTCTCTGAGCTTGAAGACGTTGAAGGTGTGAATGACTTTATGAAAAAGTACAGAGTTGTCCTGAGAAATCTGGAAAGAGCGTACATAACATCCAGATACTATTTTGAAGAGTTCTTCGAAGATGAAGTAGAAGAGGCTTTCAAAGCATTAAGCGAGCTGGAGGAGATCCTGTGGAGAGAATAGCATATTTCAAAAGCCCCGAAAGGTTTGTAAGGGAGATGAAGGAACACATATACAAAGTAGTTAAGGAGTTCGAAATTTACATATTTGGTTCCGCTGTAAGGGGTGACTATTCGCCGGGACTGAGTGACATAGATGTAGCAATCGTTTCTGATGAGTTCAAGGATAGAGACAAAAAGCTCCAAGTCTACGACCTGCTTTTTGAGAAATACTTCCACACACCCTTCGAGTTCCACATTCTGACGAAAAGACAGTGGGAGTTCTACCGGAGATTCATAGGTGATGACCTCGTAAAGGTGTGAAGACCTGATAAATGAAGGATGGTCAGATGGAATTTCCTCCAAGCTGATAAATACTGGAAGCAGTGCCGTACAAATTAGGAGTTAGGCGACAGAAATGCTAAATTTTGAACCTCAGCAGCCCGGCGATCCCGCCCAGCGCCATCAGCTGCTTCCCCGGCTCAAATTCGCTGCTCATTATAACAACCCTTCCGTTCATGTTCTCCACACCTCTCAGAAAGCTGTCAATGTCCCACTTTTCCCTTTCCTTTCTGAGGTACTCGTCCGCAACAAGCAGAATTTCCAGCGCTCCATATTCGTATGCCTTCCTGACGTCTTCAATACCGTACACGGCCTTTCCATCCTTTGAAATTTCCTCAAGCAGCTTTTCCAGATATTCTGCATCTCTTGCAATTCTGAGTTCTCCAGCAATTCTCTCCACAACTCCTCTCCTGATAACCTCAACAAAGCCCCTCATTCCTATGGCCGAAGCATCTGAGAGTATCGCTTTTTCAGCCATTGTTGGATCTCTATCCTTCAAAAACCTGTAGAAGTCCTCCTTGGCAAATCCCGGCCCCGCAATAACCAGGTAGTTGAAATCAACGTTTTTAAGCATGGCATGCACATCTCCAAAAAACTCCTTTCTGGAATCTCCCCTGTCCTTGCCATAGCTCCTTGAAATACCCGCAACCTCCTCGACGCCCCACTGCCTCAAGACACCCAGTACAGCATCCCCTTCTTCTATTGTCAGTATGGCAATATCCGGCCTGTTCGAGCTTTCAACAGCTGCTTTTATTCTCTCAATCTGTTCATCTTTCCATCTCTCCTTAATTATGCTCAGCTCCTTGCCCGGAACTATATTCAGGGTGTGATGTCCCGATTCATCAATTCCCGCTACTATCACGCCAGAAATTCTCAGCCTGTTGGCGAACTTGTGAAATTCCACCTTTTCCACTCTTATACCCAGCCTCACTGTAACCATCTGCTTATCGCTCCTTAGCTTGTCTGAACTTTCACTCGCACGTTTGGTGAGAGAAAAAACCACATCTCCAGGTTCAATTATGTATTTCAGATGCCAGAGATCCTCAACAGATTCAGGAATTAGTTTTATTTCTCCCTGATCGCCCTTCAGACTTTCTTCCACGACCTTCATAGATACGCCTCCTGTAATACTCCACGGGATGGTTCACCCTGCATTCGGCAACGCAGTTCAGGTAAGTCTTCATCGTCGAGCAGGAAGGCACATCATATGACTTTCCTGCCCCCCTCACTCCGGCGATATGCTCGATCTGATACCGCGCCTTTTCTTCATCAAAGTCAGGAGCGTTTTTAAATATTTCAAGTATCTCGTCCACCGAAAACCCGACCTGAAGCATAAATGTGGTTAGAGCAAACCTCGCTGTATGCGCAACGTTGGCTGAAGCCTTGAGATCGGCGAGAATTTTCTTCATGCATGGTGGAAAGCTTTCAAAGTCTCGCACACCCTTTATGTCATCTCCCTTTCTGCTCAGCTCATATTCACTAACAATTCTTTTCAGGGACTCGATACCTTCAATATCATAAGGAAACGGCTCAAAAAGCAAATCTCTGAGATGCTCTTCCACTATTCTGTAGAGTTCACTTTTCTTTACATCCACATACCCAGAAGAGAGGTTTCTCGAAATGAGTTTCCACTCAAGGCTTTTAATTCTCGAACTCGCTTTTAAAAAATCAGATACATGAACAAGAAAACTGTTGTCCCGTTTCATTTTTATGCCAAAATTCGAGGCAACCATCTCCGGCAGGACTTCGCTTACGTCCTGTTCCATGGCATTTCTGAAAGCCCTCGCAAGAGACGTGGAAAACCTTCTCCTCGTTGCTTCACCGAATCCCGATACTGCAGACCGCATCATGAGATATGAAAGTACAGACAACTTGGCTTTTGCTTCATATTCTCTGTAAATCTGAGGATCTGATGAAAAAGCACATTTCCTGAAGCACTCACCACATAAGTCACACCTATTCCACTTTATCCCTTCACCCAAGGCTTCTTTAGTACACACATCTCTGCACGGTTTTTCGCAGGTAAGACACGAAAAGGACTTCTCTTCAGGAGAGAAATCATACTTTCCCGAGTTTAAAAGTTCAGCAAGCATTTCCTCTGCCTGTTCAAGAGCATAGTCAAAAAGAACACCTTTTCTGATCTCTTCAACCAGAAACTTAGACGGCTTTAAAAAAGGATAGTCAGAAATATAGGGTAAAATCGGAAGCAGCTTCATTCTGCCTCTATTCTCGGTGCGAGTATGTACTCGACCTTCGCCTTTCCTCCAGCAACCTCAAAGACGAGTCTGACTGGATAGTTCGTTCCAAGGTGGACCGTAAGCAAATCTCCCGTGCCAGCAACTTTTATGAATTCCTTAAGATATTCCACACTGAACATGCTCCTTGCCTCAGCCCTGTTGAACTCGATGAGCTCAGCTTCACTCATGTGGAAGACAATCCTGTCCACATCGCCTTCAGCCTCAATGTAAAAGCCCGTGGAGTCGCTCCTGAAAACCACGTGGTCGCTTATCTTGTCAGCTGACGCAATCGCTTTTTTGAACTCTCCGGCATCAAGTACGATCTTGGCCGGCAGATCGAGATTTGGTATCTTGGGTTCTTTTCTTATTGCCGATGGATCAATGAGTGCCACGCTGTAAACAACACTTCCGAACTTGACCTTTAGTGTTGCCTCATCCTCCACCTTGAGCTCAACCAGTTCATTCTTCTTTATGCCCTTTGCAATGTCATATATCCTGTTAACATCAACACCAACTGTCTTTTCTTCGTCGATTGAATATGCCTCAAGATTGTCCCTTGAAACGTCCACAATCACCATCGCAACGTTTGCCGGGTCTACAGCCCGTGAATGCAGCCCCTGCTCCTGAAAGTGGAATCTCGCCTCACTGACAAGAGCCACCATTGCCCTTGTAACAGCCCTGAGAACTTCACCGTCCATAATTACATCAATCATCGTTACCACCTTCTCTTTACGATTTAGTCGAATATTATTTATATTTTACTTTAAATTTCTCCTGCTCCCTTTCCTTTCCAGTATGGGGGATACGTACCCCGTTCCATGATTACTCTGAGCGTTTTCGCCACCACACCTTTTTTCATCCTGAACATTTCTTCAGCTGAAACGATTGCTTTTGCTATTGACACAAGCTCATTTTTCAGGGTGAAGAGGGCGACAACATCGCCTGCCTTGATTGACTTCTCGATGTAGTGTATACCTCTCGCAGTCAGATCTGCTCCATGGCAGACCGCATCCACAGCAGTATCCTTTATCACAACCTTCTTCATTGTTTTTGCTGCCTCTTCCATGGGCATTATGATTTCCCGGAGGTATTTCTCCTCGCCGTCCTCTTTCCAGAACATGTATGCGTCAAGCAGATCATGAAGAGTGTATGCCCTGCTTTCATCAAATATCCCTGTCCTGGTTCTTCTCAATTCCTGCATGTGCGCCCCGGTTCCGAGAACCTCACCAATATCGATACAGAGCTTTCTAATATACGTCCCCGCCTCACACAACACCCTGAAAAGTACATCCCTCCCATCAATTTCGAGAATTTCAATATCTTTAATTTCTCTAATCCTCAACCTTTTTTTAACAGCAGATTTCAGAGGAGGTCTCTGATAGATTTTTCCGACAAAAAGCTTCATTACCCTCTCAATGTCTTCTTTTCTTGCATCAGCATGCAAATGCATCAGGGTGATATATTCTTTATCAGATTCCTGCAGGTATTTGACGAGCTTCGTACCGTTTTCAATCAGTACTGGCAGAACTCCCGTAACCCTTGGATCCAGTGTACCCGTATGCCCCGTTTTCTCAACATCAAGTATTTTCCTTATCCAGACTACTACTTCGTGGCTGCTCGGACCCATTGGCTTGTCAATACAGACGAGTCCCTTCGTTATGTATTCCCTCATTGGCCGGTTATAAGGATAAGTCCCATGCTCTCCCGGTTCTCCCTCTTCCCTGATGTAAAATCTATCTTCAAAATCAGGAACCATTCTTTTCATCATATATCAGCTCCACCGCCCTGAAAATCATTTCAGCTATCTGGTCTGCCGTAAACCTTGCCGAGTTAATCATGATATGATACAGACTTCGGTCTTCAATGTCAATCCCGTAGATTTTCAGATATCTCCGTTTCTCAAGCTCTTCCCTGATTTCAGTTTCATTCCTGACAACCTCCACAGGCTTTTTTTCCCTCCTTGCGATCCTCTGAATCCTTATTTCCTTGTCACAGTAAATCCAGACCTTCAAATCTGCAGGCACCATCCAGCCAGACAGCCTTCCCTCTACAACAACATTTTCATACCTGAGAGCCTCTTCTCTCTGGCGTTTATCGATCAAATTGTCGATATCCGGATTGTTTTCAGCATACTTGCTGAATTCCTCAAGACTCATCCCGTGTTCTCTGGCAAGCTTTCTGAAGACCTCTCCGGCAGATATGACAGGATAACCGAGTTTCTCTGAAAGCTTCCTTGCCACGGTGGTCGTTCCACTTCCGGGAGGGCCTGAAATAGTTATCCTCATTTCCCCTGAATTTACACTCCCACTTTAAGAACCTTTCTTACCACCTGGCCAAAGACGATTGAGTTGAACATGTACCACCAGATCCACCACGGGAATATCAGATAGAACTGCCCCACATGGATTTCTCCTGCAAAGGGTACATTGACAATCGGGTTCAGAGTGGATATCTTGTACATCCACATGAAAATCGGTATCGTAACAATCACAGTATAGAACATGGGGTCAAATTGCATGCTCATCAGCTGGGACTGCAGTCTCATAACCTCGTCCCTATCTTTTTCAAGCCTTTTGAGCTTCTCCTGATTGTTTTTCTTTACTGCCTCACTGTACTCCTTCTGAAACTCCATCACTTTCTGCTGAATTTCTTTCATCTTGCTGTAATCCACAGTAAGCTTTTGAATCAGCGTGCTGTAAAACGCAGTAAACACTGCAAGAATCATCACAGTATAAAGAACCCCAAGCTGTTCGTACATGGGGTCAAGAAACGGAGCAAGAACACTGCCAAGAGCTACTCGAAAGTCATGGCTGATAAATATTCCAATAAAAATTGTTATGCCGAGGGCTCGTAAAAAATTTTTGAGGATATCCTTCATATCTCTTCACCAAGCATTCTTCTAACGAGTGGATGCATCTCAGTCAGCTGTTCTTTTGCAAGGTCCTGATAGAGCTTGTACGCAATGCTCACTGCAAGGAGCAGGCTTGTTCCACCAACACCACCAATTGTTCCGAGCATGTTGGCAACAAGCGTGAGCAGACCAATTGCCGCACCACCGAGCACTGTTACCTTGGGGATATATCTCTCAAGAAGCCTTTCAAGCGATTGTGGTGTTCTTCTGAACCCAGGTACCTGCATTCCGCTCCTTGCAATCTGATTTGCCACTGTTCTGGCATCCATACCGCTCGTCTCAACCCAGAAGATGGCGAAGAGAATGCCTCCAGCAACAAGTATCGAAGCGTCAACCAGAAGTCTGAGGATGATCATCCATTCAGGCAGATCTGCAAAGTACGGACTTGCCTTAACGAGAGATGGAATCCAGTCCTGCGGACCTCTTACGGGAGATATCACATACATTAAACCGCTTATTGGCTTACTGCCGACATATTCGCCAAAGATGGTTATCCCTCTGTTGTACATAAGCATTCCGAAGATCTGTATGTTGGCCTGCAAGGCTCTCACGAAAATCATTGGCAGAACACTGGCATAAATCAGCTTTATCGGAAATCTGCCCCTTGCACCCCTTACAGCCGCATGAGCAAGAGGTATCTCAACCCTGGTTCCCTCCGCATAAACTACCAAGATTATGATGATTGCGGTTGTTATCAGCGCGAGAATCCCGCCATCTACAAGCAGAAATCTGAGGCCATCTGCAGTCAGCAAGGTCTCGCCACCATAGTTCTGCGCTATCCAGAACCATCTCGGAATAATACCTGCAGGCATTGCTGAATTCGGTGGTACCACCCAGTTGAAAAGTCCCGTGATTATGCTCTGGGCAACACCAGCGAGAATGAACAGCGAGACACCGCTTCCGATGCCCCACTTAGAGACCACTTCATCCATGTAAACAATTAGAGTGCCACCTATGAAGAGCTGAATGAATATGAGAAGCGAAACTACACCAAGAGAGACGCCAAGCTGCTGGGCAATTAGAGGGTTGGGTTTGAGAAAGCCACCCAGAATCTGAGGCAGTGCCTCGACAGCGATCATGACAAATACAAGAAATCGCTGAAAATCCTGATATGCTGCCCTGTCATCGGGATTTGTTAAATCGAGCTTGATTATGCCTGCACCAACAAGGAGCTGCAGTATGATGCTGGCAGTAACGATAGGCCCAATACCGAGAGCGATTATGGACCCAGTGGCACCAGCAAATAATGCTCTGTACTGCTCAAAAATATCAATGGAGCTTGGATCCAGTCCAAAAACCGGTACATTCGATAGAACGAAATACAGCAAGAGTATCGTAAGCGTCCACATCAACTTCTGGTTAAATGGAACGTGCTCTGTAGGTCTCGCAACACTTGGAATCCTCTCAAAATAAGGCTGTAAGGCCCTAAGAACGTAGTCGACCATCTAAACCCCCCGATAAAAATAAAGATTAGGACTCAGTCTCAATCTTTCCTCCTGCGCTTTCAACCTTCTCAATGGCCTTCGGTGTGGCATACTCAACAGAGATTACAAGCTTTTTACTGACTCTCCCTGAACCGAGCAGTCTGTAGTATCCGAGATCCGCAAGATTGATCCTGTAGACATCTCCATCCTTCTCCGCAAGCCCGTTCTCGACAAGCCTGTCGGCAATTGCGTCCAGATCGCCCACGTTCAGATCCGGCCTTGACTTCAGGTAAGCATAAAGATAGTCATCGATTGCGCCGACTGCTTTAAGTTCCATAAGCCGTTCCTTAAGCTCCTTCTGAAGGACATACTCCCTTCTTACGACCTTTGGTCTTGTGAACCCGCTTTTGCCAATTTCATAAAGGCCTGCCTTTGCAAGCTTGACTGTTCTTATGTATTTATGCTTCAAAGCACCCGCGTTACCTCTTCCGCCTCTATTTCCTCCGCCCCTGTTCCTGTTCTCCCTGCCTTTGCCACACGTTCTCGATCCTCTAAACTTCTTGACCTTCTTTTTTGCCATCGTGCTCACCTCATCCTGTAAATCAGTTTGGAGATATCCTCGCCGTGGTATCCCAGATCCCCGCCGTATCCGTAATGCCACTTGATGCTCTTCAGTCCACCTCTGGGAGGGTGCAATCTGAACACAGGCTTAAGCTCTGGCAAATCCTTCAGACTTGCTTTGCCCTCAACGACAGCTTTTGCAAACTCATCGATGTTCTCGTATCCCGTTTTTTCCTTAACGTATTCATCCGTGAGTCTTCTGTTGCCAACAAGCCTACCCCTATTCCTCAAGAGCAATGCAAGTGTTTCTGCATCTATTTCACCATAAGCCACATAATCCTTCACGATCTGAAGCATCCCACGATAGGATGGAGTGTCCGGCACAATAACGCAGTGATACCTCTTATGGAGCCTCAACAACCTGAGGGTGTCCTTAATTTTCCTGTGGACATCTATCTGACCTCTGAGTCTGATTACTGCCAGCATCACAATCACCTCTTGAGATATACCGTCTGCCTGAGCGCTTCAAAAGTAGCTTTTGCAAAGTTTATTGTTGTTTTGGTCTGACCCCTTGTGAAAGTCCAGACATCCTTGACACCCGCAAGCTCAAGCACCTTCTTTGCAACATCTCCTGCAACAAGTCCAAGTCCTTTTGGCCCGGGAATGAGCGTAACCTCAACACTTCCTGCCGTGCCTCTGACCTTCGCAGGAACACTGTGTTCTCCCCCGCAGCCACATTCCCAGGAACCGCATCCAAGCTGGACCCTGAAAAGATTTATTTTTGCATTTCTGATTGCCTTCTGAATTGCGGGAGCTACCTGAGATGCTTTCCCCACACCAATGCCAACGTAACCGTTCTTGTTACCCACAACAGCAGTAACTCTGAACTTCAGCCTCCTGCCGCTGTCAGTCATTCTCTGAACGAGATTGATCTCGAGAACTTCATCCTCAAGGTCGGGAAGGAGAACATCAACTATTTCCGGCTCTTTTAATGGAAGACCGCTGGCTATTGCTTCATCAATCGTTTTTATCTTTCCTTCTGCTACAAGCCTCCCCAGTCTGGTTCTTGGTTTCCATTCCATTCAATCACCCCATAATCTTTGATTTTACATCATCAACATGTCCGGGAAGTTCTGTAGGCTTCAACCCTCTCTTTTCGTATTCTGAGAATTTCTCTGGGTTCTGTTCGTAATACTGCGCAATGTGCTCACCCCTGGTCCTGGAATCATCAGGCAGTATCCCGTCGCTATGCGGAACATCGAGGCCTGCTTCAACTGCACCCTTAAGCACAGCGAAGATTCTCGCGCCTTTTGATGGAGTCTTCAGACCAATATCAAGGATTGCTTCCTCGATCCCCGCATCAAGCGCCTTCTTACCAATGAGCAAGCCGGTGAGATACGCAGCAGGAGTGTTATTCAGATCCCCTTTCCATCCATATTTTTCGAGCTCCTTTGAATCCGCATAAACGAGAGTCCGGTCTCCATCTGGATGGTAATCCACAATCTGAGCAATGACTCTCTTATTCGTAATTCTGACAACCAGTCTTGGTTTTCTTGAAAGGAGGAGTTTCAACCTCTTTCGATAATTTGTTTTGCCCTCTCTCCTTCTCCTGTACGGAACCTTATATGCTGGACCTTTTGCCATTTAAATCACCTCAGCAAACCATGTGTTTCAAGATACTGATTAAGGTGTGCTATGCTCCTGAACTCGCCACCCTTTGCCTTCCTGTAAAGCATCCGGTAAGTCTTAGCATCAAGAGCCCCCTCCTTTTTAAGCTGCCTGAGCCTCTTTCTCAGCGCTCTGATCCTGATGATCCATGCCCTCTTCCTGGGCATTCTTGCAGTGGCTCTTCCCTTCCTCCTTCCATGACCTCTCCGTCTTCCTTTCTTCCTCTGGGCTTTTCTCTTGTTTATTCTCGCCCTGCTTATACCGTTAACTGGCTTTCTCTTTATCAGACCTCTCTCAATTAATTCTCTCACGTCCTCTTTTGTTGCTGCGCCCGCAATCTCGTCAAGAGCATCGGGATCCATCCAGACCCTGTGAACGCCACAATCAAGTATCTCCGCTGCCAACTTCCTCTGGAATTTCAGATTCATTTCAATCACCCTTAACCGGATTGAGCACCTTTATCCCCAATTCCTTGGCCTTTTCTTCAATCAACAGCCTCTTTTTAAGCCCAACCCTTGATGCAATCCTCACGGCCTGAAACTCAGGGTTTACATTCTCAAGCTCCTTGGGGTTGTGAACCAATACCTCCTCATATCCCGAGGGATGCAACCCTCTTACTCCAGCAGGTGATGAAAAACCCGGATTCGGGAGTACTCTGCCACTCCACTTCCCACCATATCTTTCTCTCCACTTGCTGTGTCTGCCCCTCGGCCTCCTCCATCCAAGATCCCTAAGCTTGAGTTTTTTATGAGCCTCAAAGTGTCTGAATTCGGGCTTTCTCGATTTCATCCTTCTCCTGAGCCTTAGAAGCTTAACTTTTTCCTTTGGCAGATTTGGATTCATTCAAACCACCTCACGGCTTTTCAACAATGTAAATTCCATCCTGGAACACTCTAATATCCAGATTCTTTTTCTTTGTAGCCTGCTCAATGTTTGCTGCTGTCTGACCGCATTCCTCCTTGTCCACACCGGTTACGATAATTTCATTACCCTGCACCTTTACCTCAGCTCTGCCAAATATTCTTGCCCTTCTTGGATGTTTTTCCCCAAGAAAGTTCTCGATAATTACTTCCCTGCCCTCAACCCTCACCTTCATGGGGAAGTGAGAATAGAGTATTCTGAGCCTGTATTCAAATCCTTCCGTAACGCCTCTGATCAGATTATTGATGTGAGCCGCAAAAGTACCCACCATTGCCTTGACCTTCGACTTTCTATCCTCGGTGTACACTCTGACCTTTCCGTCGAGTTTTTCAATGAAAATGCCCCTGTACTTCAGAAATCGCTCATTGCTCCCCTTTGGTCCGCTAACCTTGATAGTATATCCATTAATTCCATCTCCCTGAATTTCGAGGGTGACATTTTCTGGTACCTCTACAAACCTTTCTTCCATTGCAACCACCTCAGTAGACGTAAGCAAGCAAAACCCCGCCCAGTCCTCTTTCTATGGCATCTTTCTGGGACATCACACCTTCGGTCGTCGAGACAATGAGGATTCCAAAATCTCTCGCAGGCAGATATCTCTTTTCGAACTTCTCGTATTCCGTTCTCTTTACCGAAAACCTCGGCCGCACTGCTCCACAGTCATTGATTCTCCCACTGAGTTCAACCACAATTGCACCACCTTTGGGGTCATCTTTGACTTCAAAGCCATTAATGTATCCATAATCCTTCATGACCGCAAGTATCTTACCGACAAGCTTTGAAGCTGGCCTTATTTCCACCTTTGATTTTCCGATGACCTCTGCATTTTTTATTGCAGACATTGCGTTTGATACTGCATCAAGCTGCATTATATCACCTCACCAGTATTTCTTAAAACCAAGCTCCTTAGCAACCTCTCTGAAGCACTGCCTGCAGAGGTAAAGTCCATATTTCCTCACTACGCCTCTTTTTCTCCCACATCTTCTGCAGGGATTAGCGTTTCTACCAAACCTCTTGGTTCTTTCCTTCGCCATAATCATTCAACCTCCACACCGAGTGATTTGAGAAATTCTATCGTATCTTCCTTAGTTACCCTATGAGACTTACCAATCTTGCTCTTCGCAATTTTTCTTCTCGCAACCCTGTAGCCTCTTCTCTTGAGAGACACCACAACATCCATTCCATATATACCCATATCCGGATCGTAATCCACACCTGGAAGGTCAATATGTTCCTGAATGCCGAATGAAAAGTTTCCATCGCTAATCTGTCTTCTGCTCAGCCTGAACTCCTTTACAGTCAGAGCCCTCTTCAGGAATTCAAGAGCATCTTCGCCTCTAAGCGTTACTTTAGCACCTATTGCTTCACCTTTTCGGATTCCAAAGTTTCTGATCGTCTTCTTTGAATATGTTGAGGTTGGCTGCTTTCCGGTGAGTTCCTCAAGGAGCTGAAGAGCCCTCTTCTGTCTTTCTCCGCTCTCTCCAACTCCG
Organism: Geoglobus acetivorans; assembly: GCF_000789255.1. NCBI lineage: Archaea > Methanobacteriati > Methanobacteriota > Archaeoglobi > Archaeoglobales > Archaeoglobaceae > Geoglobus > Geoglobus acetivorans. The sequence goes on along the minus strand of NZ_CP009552.1, from coordinate 1,842,482 downwards.
ATATTTATAACGACCTTGTCAATTATCACTTCTCTCATCGGATTCATTCAGCTACACCCCCAGATCGATCACTGGTTTTTCATCATCCTTTGAACCAACAACGAAGATATACTGTTCAACCGTTGTGTACTCACTGCCCCCGATCTCAATTGTCACGAGATTTGGTGCAGAACCTCTGACCACCTTGTAAGACTTGAGCCTTGCAAGTTCACCAGCATGTGTGCCTCCGGTAACAACTACAAGAGCGCCCTCTTCGAATTTGAGATGCTGCAGGATTTCCTTTTCGGGAATCTTAACCAGAACACTGTCTTTTGTTTTAAATTCGTTTGAACCGATTATGTTCGTCCCATCAAAGAGGTTAAGCTGGACCACTCCACCCTTAAGCGTGGTTTTATTGCTGATTCTGTAAAGTTTCTTATCGTGGTCATCCACTACTATTGGAACATACCTGCCCTTTTCATCAAAGACGATCCTGTAATTTACGTCCATTTTTGGAACAGAAACTATATCGAAAAGGCCTACCGGGAATTTGTAGTCCCTCCGGGGAATGCCGTCAACCAGAATCTCGCCACTGGCAATCACTCTCCTCGCTTCTCTTGCCGTATCGGCAAGTTCGAGGAAATCCCTCACGACCACTAAGAGCGGAAGAGCATTCCTATCATGAGGACCCGGTGACGGTCTCACCAACCATTTTTTAACCTTTCTTGGAACTTTATAGGTCTTCGGTGCGCTTAATCTTTTCTGATGCATGAAAATCACCTCTTAAGGATTTTTTCTCTAACCTCATCTCCCTCTCCAAGCTCGACAATCATAACGTTGGATGGATGGACAGGCAGGGAAACCTCCTCTCCGTTCGCTTTCTTGACCACAACACCCTCGATGAGAATCCTGAGTCTTTTCATGTCAACTTCGAGAACCTTGCCGGTATGTCCCGCAAAGTTGCCTCTCATCACCTTAACCTTGTCCCCTTTCCTTATCCTGATAGCCCTCTTGCCATATTTCTGCCTCAATTCCTTGGAGAGGGTCGCATGAAGGAATCTGTGCCTCTGATGGAGTTTTGCCTCATATATCTTCTTTCTCTGCTTTCTGGGCTGTTTTGACATGGTACCACCTCACACAATTATCGTGGCTATTGAGCCAATTTTGCTGAATCTTTCAGCTGCTTCTCTTGCAACAGGCCCTCTTATCTCAGTACCCTTGGGATTGCCACTTGGATCTGTGATCACCGCAGCATTATCTTCAAACTTGACCCTTGTTCCATCAGGCCTGCGATATTCCTTCCTCTGTCTAACAATAACCGCGTAGTGAACCTGCTTTCGGATGTCGGGACTGCCCTTCTTAACACTGACAACAACGATGTCACCAACCCCTGCAGCAGGATATCTCCTCCTCACACCCTTGTAAGTCTTAACAGCAATTATCTCAAGCTCCCTTGCACCTGTATTGTCTGCACAGACCAGTCTTGCCCCTGTTGGTAACGCCCTTGGAACGACCGCTTTCTTCGCCTTCATTCCTCCACCACCCTCTCAACTATCACAAAGCTTTTTGTCTTGCTTATCGGCCTGCATTCAGCAATCGTTACAATATCTCCTGGCTTGGCATCTATGCATGGAGGGTTGTGCGCATGCATTTTGCTCCTCTTTTTCAGGTATCTTTCATATTTTGGCACGTACCTGATCAGCTCCCTTTCAATCACGGCAGATTTCTCGTAGGTCTTTACAACCCGTCCTCTGAATATCTGACCCCTCACAGAAAGACTCCCGTGAAACGGACAGTTTTTGTCGTTACATTCCTTTTCAGGAGGATTAACATTAATTCCAATATCTCTCATCCACCATCACCCTTTCATTCTGCTTACGAGCATCATACCTCTCATTATTCTTTCTTCGGGTCTGAAGGTGATCAGACTGCCATCGACAAGATATCTGCGTCCTTCAACCGTTACTGCAAACTTCCGCCCTTCCTTGGCAACAACCTTGAGGCCATTTTCAGTCTTCAGCTTCAACGTCTTCATCGTCTCATCAACCACCATGCCCTTCAGACCCGTTTCAAATTTGTTAGGACTCTCCATCACCTCAACACTCAGTCCAATCCAGTCCCTCGCCAGCACCTTTATACCCTGTAGCCTTCTTCTCTCAGAGCGAGCTTTACTCTTGCGATGTCTTTTCTTACAGCCCTTAGCTGACCCGGATTCTCCAGCGCTCCACCGCTCCTTACGAGAGTCCTCAGCCTCAAAAGTTCGTTCTCCAGTTCGTTCAATTTTTTTAGTTTTTCCTCTTTACTCATTTCCCTGATCTCCTGCATCCTCATTCGCACTCACCTCTTCCTTCTGCTCAGAAACAGGTTCCGGCTCTTCTTCCTGTACCTCTACATCCCTGACATAGATTTCGTCCGGCAGTTCAACATCTGGCGGGATTATTCTGACTCTGATGCCATAAACACCCAGTTTTTTGATCGCAATATCGAAGCCCTCGTCAACCATGCTCTCAGCCGGTTCACCGGTATGAATGACCGTCCCTGCCACAAACTTCTCAGTTCTTGCTCTCTCACTCGTGAGCTTTCCGCTTATCTCGATCTCGCACCCTTTTGCACCGGCGTCCATTATTCTGTAAAGGAACCTGTATCCTGCCTTCCTGAAATACCATCCTCTCTCAAGAGCTCTTGCAAGGAGAGATGCCATGAGCTGGGCATTAAACTCTGGCTTCTTAATCTCATCAACCGCAACCTGAGGATTGTCGAGGCCGAAATCCTTGAGTCTGTCAGTGAGCTTCTTTATTCTTCTTCCACCCCTGCCAATCACGAGACCTGGTCTCTCGACGAAGAGGGTTACCTGAGTTCCAAGTGGTGTTCTAACAATATCTATTCCACCAAACCCTGCGTTCCTGACCTCATCGACTATCCATTCCTTGACCCTGAGCTTCCTAACCCTTTCCTCAACAAATTTTCTTTCCACCGCCATTATCGCACCTCGGCCACAATTTCTACTGTCGTGAGAATCTTAAACTTCGGAGTAGCCCTACCATACGCTCTCGGCATGTACCTCTTGATCACTCTGCCTTTCTTAGCCTGTGCATGCGTTATAACAAGCCTGTTAAGTTCAAGTCCCTTGTATTCAGCATTCGCTTTCAGGTTCTCAAGAACCTTGAGAATGTAGGTGGATGCTTTGACAGGATATCTGCCAGCATACCACTTCTCAAGGCCTTTCTTGTGAGCTACCTTTTTCTTGTGATTCTTGAAGGGAACTGCTCTCTCCATTGCAACAACGTCCTCAAGGTATTCGATTGCGTCGTCTATTTTCTTTCCTTTAATTGCTCTGCAGATTTCCACAGCATGTTTGAAGCATATTGGCATCTCGTAGCCCATCGCTTTTGCTGCGTTCAGCTCATCCTTTGGCCTGTAAGCGTAATTAACCCTCGCCATAGGTCATCACTTCAGTGGCACAAATTTACTGCTTCTGGTAGCACCAACACCAGGTCCAGAATGCTTCTCGAATCTCCTTGTGTGCGCGAACTCACCGAGTCTGTGTCCGATCATCTCTGGTTTCACCTCAACCCTGACGAACTCCTTGCCATTATAGACGAAAATGACCTTGCCAACCATTTCGGGCAACACAATCATATCCCTGCAGTGTGTCCTTGCCGTTCCTTTCTTCCTGAGCCTCCTCAGGAATTTTTCTTCCTGTTCCGTGAAGCCTCTCTTTATTTTTCTCCTCTCTCTCGCTGGTAGAAGCTCAGCAATCTGCTCAAGTGACATCTTCTGCAGCTCTTCAAGCGTGTAACCGCGATATCTGAATTCCTTCGGCCTGACTACCTTACTCTTCAGCGCCATAATTATCGCCTCACACCCGTTCTTCTTGCAGCAATACTACCTACCTTCCTTCCTGGAGGAGCGTTTCTGCTGATTGTCTTGGGCTTACCAACATGCTGATGCTTACCACCACCAAATGGGTGATCCACAGCATTCATTGCCACACCTCTCACACGAGGCCATTTTGCTGCCTTGCTCTTCATCTTGTGATACTTCTTTCCTGCCTTGACAAACGGTTTGTCTGCTCTTCCTGCTCCAGCCACCACACCGACCATTGCCCTGCACATCGGGTTGAACCACTTCATCGTGCCTGACGGAAGCTGAACCAGCACTCTGTCTTCCTCATGAGCCACAACGAATGCATACGTTCCGCTTGCCCTTGCAAATTTGCCACCATCACCCGGAATGTGCTCAATGTTGCATATCGGTGTTCCCTCGGGGATGTTTTTGAGATAGGTAACATTGCCAAGATCAATCTCAGCCTTTTCTCCGGCCTGAATTCTGTCCCCAACACCCTTGCCTTCCACAGCAAGAACGTATTCCTTTCTTCCATCCGGAAGCCTTACAAGGAACAGAGGACCGTTTCTGGCTGAGTCATGGACAACGTCTTCTATTTTTGCCTCAACAACGTCCCCCGTGAATTTGAGATGCCTTACATCAGCCTTGTATCTGTGAGATGGAGCCCTGTAAGTGGGAGTTCCTTTTCCCCTATTCTGTGATATTATACGCTTACCCATTTATATCACCTCAGAATACACCCAGTTTTGAAAGCAGCTCTTCAGCAGAATACTCGGGTTTCAGTTTTATGTATGCCTTCTTCTCACCCTTGGGCGTTATAAGGGTGTTGACCTTCTCTACTTCAACCTCAAATCTTCTTTCCACTTCTTTCGCAATCTCCTTTTTGCCGGCTCTGATGTCCACTATCGCAGTAAGAACGTTTTTCTCGAGGAGCATTGTCGTCTTTTCCGTAATCAGGAATGCCTTGAGTATCATAACCACTCCCCCAGATAGTTTACAGCAGATTTCGTATAAACAACCAGCCTCCCGGCATGTCCACCCGGAGCCAGGAGTTCAACGTTGAGGTTTCTGACCTCAACAGCATCAACACCCGGGAGGTTTCTCGCTGCCCTCAGAACCTTGGAGTTATTTCCAGTTACAATGAGCACGCTCTTCTTCATCTTGTATCTCCTGCCTCTCATCTTGCCTTTTCCAGCCCTGACTCTCTTTGTTGCTCTTGCCCTCTCCACATCTCCGAATACTCCAAGAGCTTTGAGAGCGTTCGCAACATCCTTGGTCTTCTCAAGAGTTTCAAAATCATCAACAACGATTTTTGGCAGGTCACCTTCAAAAACGTGATTCCTCGCACTGACGATTTCTGGATCAAGTGTCGCAGATAGTGCAGATTTCAGGGCTTTCCTCATTTCCTTCCTGTTAATCTTTTCATCCCATTTCTTCTGCACTTTCGGTGGATGCGCCCTTCTACCACCAACAGCCTGCGGGACCTTCACAGCCCTGCTACCATTTTTCCATCTTGGCACCCTTGCATATCCATGGCCTGGGCCCCAGTTTTCAGCAGCATAGTTTGTACCTGAAAGCGGATTTGGACCATAAGGCTGCCTTCTATGACTCTGAATTGCATGAACTGCCTTTCTGATTAGATCCGGTCTGAAGTCCTCATTGAATGCTGACGGCAGTTCGATTTCCTCAACCACTTCTCCATTAAGATCAAAAACCTTGGCCTTCATGCTCTTCACCTACCCTGTTTGGATGACGTGCTTACGTAAACCAGGTTTATACCCTCATACACATTGCGCGGAGGTCTTATTGCATCTCTCATCCTGACGAGTCTCTTGACAGGTCCCGGTACACTGCCCGAAACAAGCACATAGTCATTCTTAACCACACCGTAGTGGGGGAATCCTCCAGCAGGTGTGACTTCATCACCATTTTCGCCAATCTTCAGCACTCTCTTGTTGTACTCGGTTCTCTGATGGAAACCCATCTGTCCGGCCTGTGGAACCGTCCACCTGACGTGATGCGGGTTCCATGGACCAAGGGTTCCGACCCTCCTGTGCTTGCTGCTTCTTGCATGCTTCGCATTGAGAGTTATGACGCCCCATCTCTTAACTGGACCCTGAAAGCCCTTGCCCTTGGTTATGCTGAGAACATCTATGAACGCACCCTCACCAAACACCTCAGAGACCCTAATCTCGCTCCCAAGTTTTGAAACTGCATAATCGAGAGCAGAGTTCACATCTCCCCCAACCTTCTGCTCCATCACATCCGGAACTTTCTTGGGTACTCCCGTAACCTTGTACGGCTGGGTGTAAGTTATGAGCCTGACTTCTGCAATGTCTTCGATGTTCTTCAGCTCTTCTGCACTTTTACCGTTCTTTGGAAGGTTGAGCCTTCTTGCAAGGTGCTCGTCGAGGTTGGTGGCCCACACCTCTCCGGCTATTTGCAGGCCGTACTGCGTCTCTCTGTACACCCTCACACCCATCACTTTCATGGGTGGAGCCTCTATCACAGTTACAGGCACCACTATTTCCTCTCCATAGGTTGGGGAGTTCTTTCTATCATCTACCATCACAACATGAGTCATTCCGGCCTTATATCCGGCAAAACCAAGCGGTTTGACATCATTGGTTACGGGCCAAGCCCTTATCCTTGGAATGATACTGGACGCTCTCTTTCTGGGAGAAAATCCCAGCGAACCTCTTCTTGGCCTGTGTTCCTTCATTTCATACCACCCACTTCAGATAGTTTGCAATCGCAAGGCTTCCCAATATTGCCTCTTCCAATCTTACAGTTTGCGTAGCCTGATTTGGAAACATATTCCACACATCCACATTTTCCAGGAGTATTCCGAGTTTTTCGGCTATTTCGTGTACTCCCTCTGCCGGGCTCCCGAAAATCAGGAGCCTTTTGGTCTTTACTTCCTCAGGCCGAGGAAGCATACCTTTGCGGGAGGTGATTACTGCATCCTCCCTTCTCACCAGCTTTTCAAGCCGAATTTTCCTAACCTCATATCCCCAGTACTCTTCCGGCTTCGCCTCTTCTACCACCAACGGCTTCTTCGAACAGATCCTGACGGTCACGCGGGCCCCCTTTTCTGCATTTCCTTGGTAGAGGGCCAGGGCTTTTGTACCTATATCAGCCCACGCAGTGCCGTCAGGAGCAACCCTGACGATTATGCCTTCCCTCACCTCACCGATTTTTAAATCTTTTGGCTTATGAGATGGTATTTTTAAAGGAGGTAGTGTTCCAACAAATTTGAGTTCTTTTTTTAAAGGGAAAAGGTATTTCCGAAGATATTGAGGAGTTTCAAGGTATTCCAGAACCTCCTTAATGAGACCAGATTCATCAAAGTCGGGATCAGGATAGATATAAATTCTTTTAACATGGAAGATCGAGCAGGCTCTCGCAATCTGCCCGATTTTGTAGATTTTTATTTTTTCATCCCTTTCATTTATTAAAGAACTTGAGGGTATCGCTATTTCCATCCCAGACAAGTAATGTTCTGGAATTATAAACTTATTTCTGATGAGTGTTTTTCCAAAGCTGCAACAACGAATTTCCTGTTCGGTGGCGGCGAAATCATGATAACAACCTCTTTCACAAGCTGGTAATACCTTCTCTTACCTTCAAAATAGCTCGACACAATTCCCAGTCTTTCAAGTTTGTCCAGATGATATTTTGCTGTCTTTCCATCCATTTTCAGCTCATCCATAAGTTCGCTAACACACCTATTCCCTCTGCTAAGACTCCTAAGAATCATCAATCTCTTTTTGGAACCAAGGGCATCCAGCAAATCACTCATATTAAGTATAAAATTCCTAAGAAAATTTATATCTTTCGTATCGTAATTCAGTACGGGTGACAGCATGATCGAAATAAGCGGTAAAGACGCAAAGAGAGAGGCCGATACTGCAGAAGTTGAATTCGAAACACACATGTCAAAGGAGGAACTCCTGTCCTTCCTGAAATCGCTCGCAGAACAGATCGAAAAGGAAAATGCAATACACATGCTTGTTGACAACATTGAAGTGAAGTTCGACTATGGTTTCCCTGTAGAGGTGGAGGTCGAACATGAGAGCAGCAAAAAACTCAAGATAAAACTCGAATTCAAGAAGAAACACAAGATAAAACTAAAATAAGAAATATAGTATACTAATATTTTATAATTTTTAGCTACTTTAAAAGAGATTGCATAGATGTCCAAATCAGCAAAAGAAATATATATGTGTTGTTTGCCAATAGCTCAGTAAAAACTGAACGAGGGGCAGATCGGGCTTGAAAGGCAGGAAAAGGTACAATGGATTTGACGATTTCAGGCCTTTAAGCGATGAGGAGTTCGAAGAATTGCTGGACACTCCCAGAAAAAATTACAGAAAGCCAAAAATAAAATACTAAGGTTTTTCCTCGAAACTTTTTTATTTTATTATAGCACTTAGTTGAAAGAATGTTCAGAATCATTCCGGCCGTAGATATCAAAGATGGAAAGTGCGTTCAGCTCAGACAGGGAAAAGAGGACGACATTATTTTCGAAAGCGATGATCCGGTAAATGTCGCGGAAGCCTGGGTTGAAAGAGGGGCGAAAATCCTCCATGTGGTGGACTTGAGCGGAAGCTTTAAGGGGAGGCTCGTTCACGAAGACCTGATACTGAAAATTTCGGAGCTCGCAGAGGTTCAGGTCGGGGGAGGAATTAGAAGCATTGAAGTGGCAAAAAGACTGCTCGACCTCGGAGTTGAGAGAGTTATCGTTGGAACAATGGCAATAGAGATGTCGGACGACGTGAAAAGTCTTGCGGACGAATATCCGGAAAGAGTTATGGTGGCGATAGATTCAAGGAATGGAAAGGTTGTCGTGAAAGGCTGGAAGGAAAATACCTGCCTGAGCCCTTTAGAGGTCATGAGGATGTACTCAGACTTTGACGTCAGCTTCCTCTTCACCAATGTGGACGTTGAGGGTCTGATGAAGGGGATAGATGAGAATGCCATAAAGCTGGTCGTAGATGCTGCAAACAGGCCAGTAATAGTGTCAGGAGGGATAACAGGCATAGAGGACGTCAAAAAGGTTAAAAATGCCGGTGCGGCCGGAGTGGTTATCGGCAGCGCTTTGTACACCGGGAAACTCAGGCTGGAAGATGTGCTGCCCCTGGAGGAGGATTGAAATGACCAGGGTTGAGAGGAAGACGAGAGAGGTTGAAGTTGTCGTGAAGCTGTCTCTCGAAGGTGGGGAGATTGAAATAGATACGGGAATAGGCTTCCTTGACCACATGCTCACAAGCTTCGCCTTTCACTCGGGAATCGGGCTTGAGATCAAAGCCAGAGGGGATCTGCACGTTGACGAGCACCACACGGTGGAGGATGTCGCAATAACCCTCGGAAGGGCATTCAAAAAGGCAATCGAGGGGAAGAGGTTATCCAGGTTCGGCTCGGCAATCGTGCCGATGGACGAAAGCGTGGCCATTTGCGGAGTTGATATAAGCGGGAGGGGCTATTTCGTCCTTGAAGGAGAGTTTGGAGATGCTGGAATAAGGGGAGAGAACGCCGTTCATTTCCTCGACACATTCTGCAGGAATGCCGGCGTTAATGTTTACATTCAGGTGAAGGGCAGGAACGAACACCACAAGATGGAGAGCGCATTCAAGGCTCTCGCTCTGGCGTTAAGACAGGCTTTGAAGGAAGCTGAAGACGTAAGGAGCACGAAGGGCAGGATTGATTAGCCAATCCCTGCCTGTGGTTAAAGGCAAGCAAACACAGGCTCAGAGACCCATAAATCTAAAAAGTCGAAAGAGTATGTGTTTCCGAAAGCAGGTCAGCGTTTTTAATGCCCCCATTATTCTCAACTACCTTCACCACCCTGCCGTCATGCATAATCGCTATTCTGTCCGCAATTAACTTTGCAAGCTCGACATCATGAGTTATGAAAAGATACGCCACTTTGAATTTCCTCTGCAGTTCCATTAGAAGGTGGATTATTGAGGCCTGCGTGGATACATCGAGCATTGAGGTTGGTTCGTCGCATACAATAAATTCCGGCTTCAGAGATATAGCTCTCGCAATGGCAGCTCTCTGCAGCTCTCCTCCGCTAAGCTCGTGAGGGTATCTGTCAAGATTGCCAAATCACTCGGATTGAGGAATTCGCATCGCTATACGAGGAGGTCTGTTTACAAATTCGTAGCTGTTAATGTACTTTTGATTGGCGGAGGTGCGATTTGGGAAGAAGCTTAAATTTTGTATTAAATTTCAATTGCGATACTAATCCATGCTCACGCACTTCTCAACTATCCCGTTCCACTCATCTCCATAACCCCTGTCAAGAGGTATGACGCAGTACAAGGTGAAGGTCCCTTCCTCAACTCCACCACTTATGTATCCGAAAGCCCCGGAATAGGAGTTGTCCACTATCATGTATACTCCCGGAGAGACCTCATTCCCGTAAACGTCCTTGACGTTTTCAAGCTTGTAGTAGAGCAGGTTTCCAAGTGTCTCCTCAAAGCTTTCAGCATTATCTCCTATCCTGACGATTGCTGCTGCGTGATCCACCCAACCCGGAGTGGATGCATCTACTCCAACCACATATGCATCTATGCCGAAGTATCTGTAAAACGCTACCTCAAGCGTCGCCATGTCCTCACAGTCTCCAGCTTTTTCGGTGAGGGTTTCAGCAGGGGTCTGCCGGTAGTCTCCACCTTCCCTGCCATCACCCACCTCAAAACCAACAACCGTGTTCCCAGCATCTTCATCGTCATATCTGTAAGCCACATTGTTTTCCACCCAGTAAAAGAACTCCTGAGCCTCTCCGATGCTAAGCTTCCCATTTTTGTCAGAATCAAAACTCTCGAAAAAGCTTGCAACACCCACAGGGATAAGCTCAAAGCCCGTATTCTCCTTCCCCAGAATCTCCCTCTCCGCAACAGGCGTGTAACTCTCCACCTGAGCCTTCAGCAAGATTTTGTACTCGGAAAGAGAGTCGGCAAGCTCATAGGTCGATGTGGACAGTGCATAAATCGCCTCCACCTCACCTTTGTCTATGCCAACATTCTGCAGAGTATTGATGTTGGCGTTAAGAAAGTCGGCAAGTTCTTTCCAGTCATCCGCATTCTCCCTGTAAGCCCTTTCAAGAAGCTCGACCTTTGGAAGGGCAAGCTCAACATTTTCCTCAAGCAGCTGGTTAGAGAGTGTGCTGCCAAGCTCCCTGACGTTTGCGGTTTTATATGTGAGTGTCGCCCACCTGTCCTCGTACTCGATGAGCGTTTCGAAGAGCTTCGAATTTTCTTTGCTCAGATAAGGCTTTACGTCTCCGTAAATCTTCCTCGCTTCCCCAACATACTCTTTTGCTTTAATTGCAGAAACTCTCGCTTCATCGTAGGCGCCATTTACAATAGCCTCCATGCTTTCCTCAACACTTGCATCTGCAGCATTTATCATCCCGGAAATCTTGTCAGCACTATCCTGAATTTTTTCCTGGCCAGTTCCATCCTCGCTGCACCCGGAGATGAAGAAGCTTAGAGGCAGGAGCGCGAAAATAAGGAGGGCAGCTGTTATGTTCATCCAGATCATCCCAGTATGTCACTTATGGCAAAGTAAATTTTCACGATTATCTTCACCACCTCAACCTTCACGCTTTCGACAAAACCCACTCCCGAATACTGAATATCACCACCTCTGTAAGCTTTCTGAACCTCAGCCACAGGGTCGTCTGAACTTATCACCCTTCTGACCGTCTCTTCACTCAGGCTCGCTTTTGCATTCGCGTCGTCAAGCTTCCCCCTCTCGAACTCATTTATGTAGGCATTTTCTGTAACCACGTAAATGTCCATCACGCTGCCGTCATCCATCAGAATCTCCACATTCACCCTCGTGTTGCCGAGCCAGTCCTTTATGAACCCCGGAGCCAGATGCGTGTTGTTGTTGTACCAGTCTTTCTTCTCCACCATCAGGGCGAAGAGACTATCTCGGGAGATCAACCCGGAAATCTCATCTTCAGTCAGGATGGAGCTGTCAGAGAGAATCAGAGTTTCATTTACCACATCAAAAACCGGGGTGAGTTCGAGCATCAGGGCTGGTGGCGTCTTTTCGGCCGGTATCTCTTCAACATCGATGACCCTTGGAATGCCCCCGGTGGATATTATGAGCATTTCCACCGTAAAAGGCTGAAACAGATCAGAATTATCGAAAGACAGTTCTATGATGTTCTCACTGCCCAAAAGCTCTTCATCGTAAACTGGAAAAACAACCTCAAATGCATCAAGATCTGGAATTTCGTCAAGTGCATACACTGGCTCAATTATTTCGGGTTCAAGCTCGAATCCGTTCAGGTATAGAGTCAGATGTCCAAGAAATTCAGAAGTCAGATTCTCTGCAACAACTTCCGGAAGGGGAGTGACCATAAGGCTGATGTACGGGATGTTGCCGTCGGTTTCATTAAGGATTTCAAGAAATTCCTCGTCAAGAACCCATCTTCCGTCACCCAGCTCCTCATTCCTTGGAGGGATCGGCTGTTTAACCGGGTCATTTATGAGCCTATCCAGAGCCCTATCTGTTGTTTCAAGATTTCCATGATCTGTGACGAATATTACGAGCTGTTCATCTTTATTCATTTTTCCCGAAAGTTCCCTTATCGCATTCCATAAAGCCTGCTTTGTTCCCGGTCCATCCACATAAGAATTTACAGAGCTTCTTCCGGAACCTGCCAGCACCACAATATCTTCGTCAGAAAAGCCTTTGCTTTTGAGCATGTCCACAAATCCCTTTACCTCAGTCCAGTCGTAGGTGTCGTCAGGATCGCCAGCAAACACTATCGCATGCTTGCTTCTCACATCGCTCCCGTCAGCCTTCTTTCCAAGCCTAACTTTGTCCCCATCGCCCTCGGAAGCGTATTGAACATGCTCTCTGCTTTTCTGCACATCTCCGCTGTATCTCCCCTTGGCATACACACCATAATCGTCATTCCTCTCAACATCTCTGCCAATCTCTTTGGCAGATTTTCCGCTCTTGAGTCCCTCCATTACCTCCCTCGAAAACGGATCGACCTTCACCCCGACACTTGTTTCATTGTAGCCATAAGCCACCTCATCGTGTTTCGCAGCCGAAGTAATCGCAATATCGCCATCAATCTTCCTCAGGATGTCGTCCGTCATCCCACCTCCGAAGCATTGCTGGAAGAAAATGAGCATGTTCGCAAAGCCCCTGTCAGCTATCCACATCTTGAGCATGTTGGCAAACTCAAAATCGTAAATGTTTGCTCCGCTCTTCGTGACTATGCTGCTCGACTTCGCTTCAGGCTGGTCGAAGAAATAAGCACATTTATCAGAATCCTCCTTAACCGGAACTGCCTCAACATAAACATTGACAACGAACTTTCCAGGAATTACGACGTTATAGTACTTCTTTTTAACCATCTTGTCAACTGTGAACTTGGCACTGCCAAGAACATCGTCAGGATCAACTGGTGGGTTGTCTATGTCAGTGGCCTTAATCTCCACTTCAAGATCCACAGGCCAGCACTCCCTCACCGTATACAGAACGTACATCACATTCTTACCTTCCTTGTTCTTGGGAACGACTTTTCCTTTCACTGAGTCGTGATCGTACTCAAAGTAGGTGCTGTATCCTTTCCCATCCCTCGCGCTGCCGGAGGCTTCGAAACGAATGTCAGACTTCCCATTCCACCCGTCGTCGAAGTTGTCGAGCGGGGTGAAGCTGAGCAGCAACACCCTCACTTCAACTGCTGGAGGCCCCGGAGGATCGTATTCTGCACTGACAACACCCGTAAGGCTGAAAATAAAAAATACCAGAATGCCAGAAAGTATCGATTTTCGCATCATCTTCACCCGATTTTTCAAAGTGTGAAATTCATCATATTTAAACGTTTCTAATTAGTTCGATATGGTGAAGAATATGGTTGGAGAATTTAATAAAATAAATACTTGTTAAAAAATTAACGGGAATAAAATTATAATTATAATGGCATAACAAAAAACCAGAAAATTCAAACATGCTACCCAACTGGTTCAAAATAAACAGTTGCCAGATGTCCAGCACACACCTGGCCAAAGCAATCATTATTCATTTTCTGCGGGAAAAATATGCGTACAACAAATCGAAAAAACAAACCTCGGATTACATTGCTTGGACAGCCGTAACTAAAGAGGAATTTGAACACCAGCTCGGGAATCAAACCAAAAAAAAACAAACCATCAGCTAAAAGGCTGGATGAATTTCAGAACAATGGCGGAGATGATGCTCCACAAACCAACAAAGTAGTCAGGAGCACCCATAATTTATTGAGCAACGCCCCCGCCGGGAATTGAACCCGGGTCGAGGGTTCCGGAGACCCTCAGGATATCCACTACCCTACGGGGGCTGAAGTGAAATCACGCGAGAGTTTGAAAAGTGTTTCGTCAGAATGATTATCCCAACCATCCGGCGTGAAACGACACCCCGGCATGCAGCACAGAAGAGAAGATTTTGATATATGCCAGTTTGCAAAAATTCAATTGATTATAGAAGAACAATTATATTTATTAACCAGACAACTTTCAATTTTCGTGGGAGAATTCGTACCGGACGGCGAACGCAAAAACAACTGGGTTCTCGAGGACAGCATTCTGAAAGTGATGGTGAAGCTCGGAATGCCAATAGCAGTGAGTGAAGCGCTGAACATAATGTATTCAATGGCAGACATATACTGGCTTGGAAGAGTGGGTAGAGACGCTCTGGCATCTGTAAGTGCATCCTGGCCAGTTATCTGGCTGATAGTCTCTGTTGCAGCAGGTGTGTTCTCTGCGGGGCTTGCACTTGTATCGCAGTACTGGGGCATGGGCGATTACAGCAGAGCAACCAAGGCAGGAGGTCAGGTGCTTACACTCTCCATAATGTTTGGCATACCAATAGCTGCCGTGAGTTTCCTCGCTGTTAGGACATTTCTGTCGGTTGTGGGTGTACCGGAAACCACACTCGAATACGCTGCGGGTTATGCCAGAATAATCTCGCTTGGCATACCTTTCATCGCAATTTATGAGAGCTTTTCTGCAATTTATGCCGCCGCGGGAAACACGATGACTCCACTGAAGATCAGAAGTCTTGGAGTTATTATCAACGTCGTACTGGATCCGGTATTCATATTCGGATATTTTGGGATTGAGGCTCTCGGGGTAGTGGGTGCTGCAATAGCAACTGTGATCAGTGAGTTGATTGTGGCCGCCGTATCGATATCATATATTGCACTGAAAGGCGTTGAGGGCCATTACCTGACCCTCAGTGCACTCATACCGGACAGGGACTTCATCGTTCAGATTGCCAGAATAGGATATCCCATCTCTGCTCTGACCGCAGGAGAGGCGAGTGGTTTTGTCATTCTTGTTCACATCATAAGCATCCTCGGATCCGCACCTCTCGCAGCATGGGGAATTGCGGACAGGTTACTGAGCCTGTTCCATGTATTCATAGCGGGAATGCTTGGAGCAACATCCACAATGATAGGGCAGAGTCTCGGAGCCGGAATGTACACGAGAGCCAGGAGCATCGCAAAGAGAACTTCTGTTTACGGTTCAGCCATAATGGCTGTCGGCATACTCGTGCTGATACCGTTCAGATATCAGGTTGCAACCCTATTTTCGCCGGGAGATGAGGAGCTTATAAACCAGGTTGCAGATTTTATATTGATAATGGGTCCGTCAGTCATCTTCTTCACAGTTTACCTCACATCAAGAGCCATCGCGAGGGGCTCGGGACATACCAAGCCAGTTATGCTGTTCGGGCTGTTGAGGCTCTGGGTTCTGAGGAACAGTCTGGCATATCTGTTTGCGATTACAGCAGGATTGGGCGTTAAGGGTTTGTGGATTGGAATGGCCATAAGCAATTACATAACTGGAGCAGTAGCACTCTGGTGGATACTTTTTGGCAACTGGACGAGACCTGTGGTCGGAAACCATGCTAAAAGTCAGTAATTTAGCCCAAATACCAGATTAAAGCTCTGAAAATATTTTCATCAGCCCGATGTTGGCGATTATCGAGCCTGAAACCATCAGAACTAAAGCCAGATATCCCAGGAGAGAATATGGATACCTAACAACACTTCCTGTGAGGGTATAGTCTACAGCACCCTCAACAACAGAGATTTTGAGCCGGGACTGGGTGAGATCCAGTATCTTTTCCCCGGTAAAAGTTTCTTCAATAGTGGCATTGGTGGAGGAGATAACAATCTTTGAGTAATTTGACCTCAGCACAACCTTACCACTCCTCAGATCTCCAGAAGGTAGCATTTCATTTACACTCATCACATCATGCTTTTCCAGGCTCCCGGAAAGAGAAAAACCCACGTAAGATGGATACATCGAAATCAGTGCCAGTACCGCAGCAAAGACAAGCATCAGCAATCCGACTTTTACCTCTCTAAATCTTAAAAGTTTCAAAAATTTCCTGATGTCGGTTTTGAGGCTCATACGCTCCCGGCAAGATGGCACTCAACGTAATGATTCTTCTCAAATTCAATAGTTTCTGGGTGTTTAACATCACACAGACCTTCTTTTGCATGGATGCACCTGGGGTGGAATCTGCATCCTGGAGGAATATTGATGGCACTTGGAACCTCACCCTTTATGGGGAGCATTTTGATAATATCCTTCCTTCCGGGGTCAGGCTCCGGAACTGCTTCAAGCAGCGCCTTTGTATACGGATGTAGCGGATTGTCTATCACCCTGTCAACCTCTCCCATCTCGATTATCCTGCCGAGATACATCACCCCAATCCAGTCTGAGAAGTATCTTGCCGTTGAGAGGTCGTGAGTGATGTAGAGATAGGTCAGACCGAGATCGTTTCTCAGCTTCCTCATAAGCTCAAGAATTTCAGCCCTGATTGAAACGTCAAGCATGGAAACCGGCTCATCTGCAACCACAAACTCGGGATTCAGAATTATCGCTCTCGCAATCGCAACTCTCTGTCTCTGTCCTCCGCTGAGCATGTGAGGAAATCTGCTCACGAACTCATCTGGAGGTGTCAGCCTCACCAGCTCAAGCGCTCTGTGTATGAGTTCCTCCCTTTCTGACCTGCTACCGCCCACTCCGTGGATTATAAGGGGCTCTTCCAGAACATCATATACCCTGAATCTCGGATTGATGGATGAAAAAGGATCCTGATATATCATCTGAACCGTCTTTCTGTATTTCAGTACCTCATCTTTCGATTTGAGATGAGATACATCCTTCCCTCTGAGAAAAATCCTTCCTTCTGTCGGTTCGATAAGTTTCATTATCAGCTTTCCTGTTGTTGTTTTTCCGCAGCCCGATTCGCCAACAAGGGCAAAAATTTGCTGCTTTCTTATTTCAAACGAAATCCCATCCACAGCCCTGACAAATCTGGGAGGTTCTCTTTTCAGTACACTTTTTATCCCCCTTTTAACAGGGAAGTACTTTTTCAGTCCCTCGACCTTCAGCTCCACATTCTGTCCCATAATGATCACCCTGAAACATTATGACAGTAAACCTCCCGCCCATCACTGAGAATCGTCCTCTCCGGTTCCTTTTCCCTGCATATCCTGCTCGCATATGGGCATCTGGGATGGAACCGGCATCCAGAGGGAGGGTTTGCCAGATTTGGCGGGGCACCCGGAATGAACTCCAGCTTTTCAACTTTCTCGTGGACTCTCGGAATGGCTGCGAGCAGTTTCTGAGTGTAAGGGTGTTTTGGATCCTTGTAAATTCGGTCACTGTCTCCAATCTCCACAATCTTTCCGGCATACATTATTGCAATTCTGTCAGAAACCTCTGCCAGAATGCTCAGATCATGTGTGATGAAAATGAGCGATATCCCAAGGTCCTTTTTCAGTTTCTTCAGAAGATTGATTATCTGAGCCTGAACAATGACGTCGAGAGCCGTTGTGGGTTCATCTGCGATGACCAGATCGGGCTCGAGGAGGAGAGCCATTGCAATCATCACTCTCTGCTTCATCCCGCCACTAAGCTCATGGGGATATCTATTCACGATTTCAGGGTCAAGGCCAACATACTCGAGATATTTCGCAATGATTTCTTTGGCTTCGTTTTCAGGAGTATCGGTGTGATACCTGAAAGGTTCCATCATCTGATAACCAATAGTGTAAACGGGATTCAGAGCGTTCATGGCTCCCTGAAACACCATGGATATCCTTTTCCACCTGATCTCCTTCCTGAATTCATTTTCGTTCATCGAAGCCAGTTCAATACCATCAAGTTCAATTCTCCCCCCACAATTTTTCCGGGAGGCGGAACAAGCCTTATGAGCGAATAACCGAGAGTCGATTTTCCACACCCACTTTCACCGGCAAGACCCAGAACATTTCCCTTTTCAAGGGTAAAACTCACACCGTCCACTCCTCTGACAACACCTCGCGTTGTGAAGAAGTGAGTTCGTAGATTGTTAACCTCAAGCAGCATCTTCAACACCTCACAGTGTCCTCATCCTCGGATTCAGTATCCTGTCCAGCGCAACGCCAATCAGCACGAAAGCCAGTCCAACCAGTGCAATCGCCAGGCCCGGAGGAATCACCCACCACCAGTATCCATTTATTGTGGCTCCAGCGTTCTGAGCATCGTAAAGCATCTGTCCCCAAGTTACTGCCGTCGGATCACCAATGCCAAGGAAGCTCAGGGCAGCTTCAGTCATAACTGCATACGGAACAGAAAGAGCCATCTGAGAGAACGCATAGGGCATTATCTGCGGCATTATGTGCTTGAAGACAACTCTTCCTGAGCCAGCACCCAAGGCCCTTGCAGCTTCAACGAAGGTCTGTTCCTTTATCTGAAGTGCCATACTCCTCGCAACCTTTGCAACACCGACCCATCCAAAAAGCACCAGAAGCAGAACGATCTGGGAGAGAGCCACATGGCCCAGATAGGCTCCCAGCAAAATCAGTATTGGCAGTACCGGCATGGAGAACATGAACTCGTTAAATCTCTGCAGGACCTCGTCTTTCCACCCTCCGAAGTATGCACTTGCAACACCGTAAACAATCCCGATAAGGACGCTCAGCACAGCGACCGCAATGCCAACCGACAGAGACACTCTCGTACCCCACACAAGTCCGGCCCAGATATCTCTACCCTTGCTATCAGTCCCCATCAACCCATAGGTCCTTCCAGAAAAGATTGCTGTTAAGTTGGAGAGATCAAGAGAGTTGTCTCCATCCTGATACGTTATTTTCACCTCAAATACGTAATCTCCGTGCAGGGGAGACGTTCCTTCGAATATATTTTCATCCGCTTTACCAAACAGAATTTTCATTGTGTCCATCAATGCCTGAAGCTTTATTTCTTCCGAAGGAGACAGTTTTGCTCCAGAAACTTTTTTTGCCCACTCAAATACGTTTTTTCTCACCTCGGTATTCGTCGCTATCTGAATCACTGTATTGGAGGAGACCCTTCTGTCTTCAAGGAGGACGACCTCGCTACCATCCGGCCTTTTCAGAGTGATCGTCATCAGCGGTTTATTTCTCGCATCGGAAGAGGACACATTAAAACCCTGCAGAATTATGTCCTTTGGAGGGACATCATACGTGTTTGTGTACACAATCCTGAGCAGCACTCCCCCACCATCAAGCTTCTCCACCTGCATGTCATCCAGAGAGAGAATCTCATGGGGGGCCAGTTTCTTCGACGAAAAATAGTTTATCCAGGTAGGCGGAACATTCGGAGGGTTTTCAACCCAGAACTCTTTTGACCATCTCTCAGGTACATCAGGCGAAGTGATGTTTGGAGCAAAAACCGCAGCCAGAATAAGGAGAAGAAGCAAAATAAACCCCAGAATTCCTCCCTTTTGATACCTGAATTCATGCAGGAAATCTTTTGCGCTGTCAACGACGTCTTCGAGCCTCATTGCCTGATCACCTACCAACCCTCACTCTCGGGTCCAGATAGCCGTAAATCACATCGGCAATTATCATGGAAGCCAGGAAGAGCGCAACCGTGACGTAAGTTACGCCCATGAGCAGATTGACCTCGCTCTGCTGCAAAGCCACCCAGTACAGCCTTCCCATACCGGGCCAGTTGAACACTGCCTCGGTGATTATGGCTCCACCCAATGATCCGAGAAGACCGATAATAACGTTGGTAACGATGGGTGGTGATGCCGCCTTGAGAGCATGTCCGTATATAACTCTGTTTTCCGGAACACCTTTGGCCCTTGCAACAGTTATAAAATCCTCATGCATGGTGCTGATCATTATATTCCTCGTTGTATATGCCCATCCTCCAAAACTGACAAATACAACGGTTATCAGAGGAAGAACCATTCTCCATAGCAGATCTTTATAGTATGCAAAGCCCTCCAAATTGGGATTTGGAAGGCTGGAAGCAGGGAATATCCCAAGCTGGAATGAAAATGCAAGAATGAAGACCATACCCACCCACCACATCGGGAGGCTTGCGGTGAGCATGGCAAGAACCGATAAAAGCTTGTCCACAAACTTGCCAGCCTTTTGAGCTGCCTTTATTCCAAGAAGCAGACCAATAAAAGTTATAATTATCTGGGCAGTTGTGAAAAGTAGAACCGTTCTTGGAATTGCTTTTTCAATAATTTTTGAAACCTTTATCTCACCAAATACCGGGCTTCTTGCGTTTCCAAACTTAAGCAGCAGAGTATTTTTCGTTTTGGATATCACCCTCTCCCAGAAGGGTTTATCCAGCTCAAATTCCCTCCTCAGCTGTTCTTCTCTATTGCTTTTCCATTTTTCAAATGCCTCTGGATCACTTGCCTTAAGCCTTAAAATTGCCGGGTTCCTTGCCTCATTGTTTATTACTTCAGCAATCCTCGTTTTCGCATCATCCTCTGCAACTTTGACAAACAGAATCGATACAACAAATGTGACAAATATTAGCACTAATAAAGCATTAAAAATTCTGATTCCAAGATATCTGGCAAAGCTCATTGCCCCACCTTTTTTTGTAGATTGTTTTTAAAATTTTTGACGGTACGGACATTCGCAAAAATTTATTAATAAAAATAAAAAATTTTGAAAATTCTTTAATCACCTGGCCCTTCTTCTGGCGACGTATGCTACGGCCAGAAGCCCTGCCAGTGCGAATACTGCCTCAAAGCCTGGTGTTGACTTTTCTTCCTTGGTTGGTGTTGTTGCAGGAGTTTCAGTCTTTGCTGGCTGTTCTGTTGGGGTTGAAACAGGAGTCGGTGTCTCCACAGGCTTTGGATTCATGCTCTTCAGCTCAATGTACAGGGACTCTGGATCATACTTTGCAATGAAGTACGGACCGTTGCTTATAACCGCATGTCCGTAGGTGTCAATGAACTTGATGTCAGCATCATATCTCTTTGCCGCCTCGTCTGCTGAAACCACTCCCTGAAGTGCGGATGGAATCTTGCCCTTCATTTCCTCAAGTGCGCTCTTTATCTGATCAACATGGTCTTTGAGCAGCATGTCTATCTGGTTAACTCCCTCGGATGCTTCACTGAATGACCATTTCTGGTCAGCATATCCGTTTGCTACCATCTCGCCCATGACGTACCAGAGTTCCCATGGCAGGTCTGGGAAGAATGCATAGTAGCTTGCCGTGAGGTCGTCGGCAACAACATGCGCGTAGTTGCCGTAGACCACGTAGCCATCATCCGTGAAGACGATACCCTCTATGTTGTTGAAGACTTCTGCATTTGCCTCAAGGCTCTCATCATAATATGTATCGTTCTCGCCGTCCTGTGTGCTCCACTCCTTCATGAATGCTATGTAGTACTTCAGATCTGCTGGCGTTACAGGCTCACCATTGTGCCACTTGCCCCAGTCGAGGACCTTGTAGGTGACTCTAACCTTCGCAGTGCCACCCTTGGCAGGTTCCCACTGATCGGTTGTCGAGTTGTAAACAACAGCATCTGCTGGCACCTGGAACTCGCCTTTCTCAACCTTGTACTCCAGCTTGACAGGCTGATAGACACCGTTCTGGTCGAGCCAGAGTGCAGGAGATGTTATAAGCCTCCAGATGAGCATCGCATAGATGTCGTCGCTTCCAATCGGGTTGAATGCGCTCATGAAGAGCGCACCGGTCGAGGAGTACTCGATGACCTTGAGAATTCTATCGGATGTCTGTGCGGTGAGCAGAGCGTTTCTCGTATAGAGGCCGCTGACGGGATCGACCATCATTGCGTTGACATTAACTCTGTCCTTGTTCACGGGGAAGTACTCTGTCTGAGAGATCGTGAAAACCCTGACGGAATCCATTATACCGAGTCCCAGCCCGAGTTTCTGCAGATCCCAGTACTGATCAACATTCTCGAGAGTGTAGGTCTTGTTGTCCTTCTCCAGTTTACCATTCACGAGCAGCATAGTTATGTCATCCACTGTGAAGTCCAGGATTTCGTTGAGCTTATCGCCCTTGTAGTAGTTAAGCTGAATCTTATCAGCACCACCAATTGTATCAATCAGGTCTTTGACTGTAACTGTTGGCGTGTGCTGCCATCCGACGATACCCGGAAGGCCCCAGTACCAAGATGAATAGAACTGCGGCAGTTCGGTTTCCGGCCATGCTTCTGCGGCCTCAGCAACCCAACCACCCGTGTAGTAGTTCCACTCATAGTTCTTTGGATCGGTCAGATACACGGCCTGAATGGCTTTCTTTCTGTCCCAGATGTTATTCTGGACGGTGAATCCTGCCTTCTCAAGGACTGATGCAAAGTAGGTTCCAACATCCTTTCTCTCATCCTCAACTCTCGAGATACCCTTTATGACCACAGGCTCGCCATTGAAGTACCACTTTCCATCCTTCTTTTCAAGTGTGTATCCTGCCTCAGCAAGCTTCTGTGCTGCCTTGTTCATTGCATCATCAATCATCTGAATTGCAAGCTCCTCATTGCCTTCAGGTGTGAGACCAAGTGCGTTGTAGAGATCCTTCATCTTCTCGTTGAACGGGTAGAATGTGTTGAATGCACCATACTGAACTGCTCCAGATCCCTGATAAATGTTCTGGACGATGTGTTCCCTGCTTATGAGCCAGTTGACCGCATATCGTACCTCTCTGATAGCAAATGGGTTCAGATACACCTTGTCTCCAACTGTAATTATAGGAAGGTCCCCCTCATCGTGCACAGGGTTGAGTGTAAGTTCAGCGTAAACCGATGCAGACCTTATCAGCTCAAGATTGTCAAGTATCGATGGATCGAGGTCTTTGTAAGCACCTGAAGGCCTTGAAAACAGGAAGATGTCGTACTCTCCATTAGCTACAGATACTATGGCAGTCTCCTCGTTGGACATTGCATATACCTGAATATCATTTGCGTATCCATCGTTTGGCAGTACCTCTGCGACAGCCGGAAGAATTGTCGCTAACAACAACGCCGCCAACAACACTATAAACCCAGCTTTTTTCATGCGTTCCACCTCTCCATTCAAGTTGGTTCACTTGATAGGGTTAGTTTCTGAATTATTAAATAACATATATTTAAAACTTCCCAAAACCTGGAAGGCATACTGAACAATTTTTATACAACAACATGAAAAGTGTCTCCAATGATGCCCATGAACCCCAAACAGATGAAAAAGATGATGAAGCAGATGGGAATTGAAATGGACGAGATTGAGGCTGAAGAAGTCATCATAGTAACCAAGGGAGAGGAATGGATATTCAAAAACCCATCCGTTGTCAGGATTACTGCAAAAGGCGTCGAAACGTTCCAGATTTCAGGGAATTACGAGGTCAGAGAGAGGATCGTTATAAGTGAAGACGACATAAAACTCATCATGGAACAGGCCGGTGTGAGCGAGGAAGAGGCGAGAAAAGCTCTTGAAGAGGCAAAAGGAGATATTGCCGAAGCTTTACTGAAACTGACAGAAGAATGAAGGCACCAGTAGTGTTAAAATCCGGAAAGAACTTCTATCTGGTTAGCGAGTTCAGCGGTGAGCTTCACACTCATAAGGGAATAATCAGGCTCGAAGAGCTAAAAGAAAAGAGTTTTGGAGACACCATCAGAACACACCTCGGAGTGGAGTTCAGAATTCTTCCGTTCAAGGCCTCGGATTTCTTCAGACTCTTCAAAAAAGCACCGACTCCAGTAATGCCCAAGGATATAGGCATGGTCATCGCTCATGCTGGACTTCAGCCAGACTCGCTGATTTTTGACGCCGGGACGGGAAGCGGTGTTACTGCCGCATATTTCGCATATTTCAACAAATACGGAGAAGTTGTGACTGTAGAGAGAAGACCTGAATTCGCAAAAGTTGCAAGAGAGAATTTCAGAATGGCCGGATTGAAAAACATACATCAGATTGTTGGCGATGCAGTCAGCATTGCAGACGGTTTCAAAAAGGAATTTGACCTGGTCTTCCTGGACATGAAAAACGACGTGGAAATGGTGCCAAAGGCATACAGCATGCTCAAACAGGCAGGATTTCTCGCCATCTACAATCCATACATCGAGCAGACAAGAGCAGTATATGAAAAAATGCTTGATGCAGGTTTTAAAGATGTCGAGGCGTTTGAAGCGATTAAAGTAAATCTTGAGTTTAAAAGAGTTGGAACCCGTCCCTTTGTAAACATATTCCACACAGGATATATAGTGATGGGCAGAAAAGTGTGAGATCTAACCATCCACCACAATCCTTCTGACCCATTCGGGCAGTGCAAAACTTGCAGCATGCACTTCGGGATTATAATGTTCGGTTCGGATTCCTCTGTCTGAAAATCTTTTTTCAATGTCTTCCAGAGAGGGATATTCATCAGCGTGAATGAGATAACTCCACAGCCCAAGAGGATACGTCGGAACGAAGTTGAGATAAACTCTTACATCCATCACACCGGAGATGTTCAGGAACATCTTTTTGAAATAATCAGGCTGAACGAAGGGAGACTGGCTCTGTGTTGCGAAAACATCGGCTATTTTTGAACACGCTTCATAGAACTCCCGGCTCATTATGTGTTCGCTGTAAGGATTCGGGTCAGTGCCATCCACAATAATCACATCAAACCTTTCCCCCAGGTTTTTCACGAATTCTATACCATCTTCTATCAGAACCGTCGCTCTGGGGTCTTCAAAAGCTCCATTGTCTATACCGAGGTGTTTCTTTGAAAGCTCCACAACATCCCCGTCAAGCTCAACCAGCACAGCCTCACTCACATCGTGTTTCAAAACCTCTCTCAAGCTACCTCCATCACCCCCACCGATGATGAGAACCTTTTCCGGATTTCTGTGAGTGAACATGGGAACATGAACGAGCATCTCGTGATAGAATGCTTCATCCTTCTCTGTAAGCTGTATTTTCCCGTCAAGGACAAGCATCTTGCCAAATTCAAACGTGTCGAAAAGCTGAATATGCTGATATTTGCTGTGAAAATCTGCAATGATCTTTTTAATCTTAATTTTTAAGGCCACATCACCATAATATTCCTCAAACCATTCCATAAACCCCAAAAATCTGTCAGATTTATAAATTTAGCCCCCTCAGTTTGGCGACTTTTCATCACCCATCAGTGGCGGGAGTAATCATCACAGGGGGCTGAGAGATCGTTATGACTGAGAGAAACACAAGCATGAGTGCGATTACGTGCCTGATTCCAATTTTCTCCTTCAAAAATATTTTGCCGGCTATGCTCCCGATGACAGGAGAGGTGGCAGAGAGAGGCGTGACAAGGTTGCTGCCAATAAGACTTACGGAGGTTACAAAAGACAGAATCCCTGCCACCGATATGAGACCGCCTGCAAATCCCATGAAGATCAAAAGATTTCTGCCCAAAGGTATTTTTCTGACAAATCCAAAGAGCAAAACTGAATTCAGGCTTAGACGCAGAAATGCCAGAGTTACCGGAGACAGGTAGTCGGTGAGATAGTCGAGAGTTACAATGGAAACCGACCAGGAAATCGCCGCCAGAACGGCTGTGAAGCTTTTGGCAGTAAATTTTCCTGTCTCCTTTGGTATGGCGATTATGGCAGATATCGTGAGCAGAGACGCCAGCAGAACATTGAGTGTTATGGGATAACCATAAACTGCCAGATCAAGAATCGCAACGAAAACCGGATATGTTGAGGCGAGAGGCAGTGCATAGCTCACCGGAGAGTTTTTCAGGGCATTGAAATAAAGAATATCTCCGATAAAGAAAGAGAATATCGTTGAGAGCACAATAAGGGCTGCAAGTTCGGCATTCAGAGGTTGCATGCCAAATGCAAATACGAGGGGTAAGAGGAAAAGTACTGAAAAGATACTCCTTATCAAATTCCCCGAAAGTTCACTCTCACCTCTTAGACCGATTTTGAACACTATCCCCCCGATTCCCCAGCATACAGCCGAAATCAGAGCAAGAACAACTCCTGCAATCACTCTGCGTAGTTTTCCACGGATGGAATAAAAAATTGCTGTTCAAATCTCATAACAATAACTATACAATTAATTCAATACAATTAACTATATATAATGACCTTAAGAATAAAGGTAATGGCAAATTTATCGGAGATAATCGGAAATGAGCGGAGAATGCTCATGATAATCTTTCTTCTCGAAAACGATGGAAACGCGACGGTGAGGGAGATAACAAACTACATTGTGGAGAAAAACAAAAAGGATGGGCACAAATTCCGGAAAAGCGTTTACGTCAGTCTGAAGCAGACACACATTCCAATGCTGGAAAGAGAGGGTTTTCTGAGGATGGAGAGAGACAGAGTGATTATCGAGAATTCCAAGCTATTTTCCGACTTTGTTTCTCTTCTTCAGGCTTTTAAGCCGCTTTTTTTCGAAAAGTAACTCGCCATTAACAGAATAACCTTTCTCCATACTACAGTTTAGAAATAAAAAAGGAGTTGAAAAAATGAGAAAAACAGGAATTGGCTTGCTGGGAATTTTCGCTACCCTGGCGATCATTCTCGGTGTGGGTGCAAACTTCAGCGATTACAACGCTGACAGAAGTGCCCACTGGACAATAGTAACAGATGATACAGAGCTTATAGATTTGGAGCCTATTCAGCCTTACGCATACATAGGTGAGGATGGTATGCTTGCAATCGATTTTTCGGCAAATAACCCGAATTATCCAGGGTATGGTGATGGAATCAGTCCGTCAAGCGAATACAATTTTGATGAGGTTTTTGCAGTTAGTAACGATTTGTGGGAGCAGTTCCCGATAGTTGTTAGAGTTACTTCGTCAAATGCAAATATTGAGTTTTACGGACATGAAATACCAGGTAGAGTTTACGCAGTCGATGGTGGACAGCTTGCAACAGCATCGGATAGCGCAAGAGAAGACGTGTGCTTTGTGGTTCAGCCAGGAGATTCAGTTAAGATAGGAATTGATCTGAGTGCAAACGGCGATAGTCCGGGAGATGTATGGGATGAGACGATGACAGTTAAAGCATACAGAGCTGGGACAGAGCCTGCAGAGCTTGCCAATTGCGGGCAGACATAATGGAGGTGAATGGAAATGAAAAAATTATTCGGAATAGCGCTTCTTCTTGCAGGTTTGATCCTGGCAATCAGTGCCGGAGCAAACTTCAAGTATTATGAAGCAGACAGGAGCATGTCAGTCGCAATAGTTGCAGACGACAATGAATTCATTGACCTCACACCTCTTCAGCCCTACGCATACCTGAACAACGGTAAGCTAACGGTTGAAATCAGCACAAACAACCAGAACTACAATGAAAGTCTTGGCTTCGGTACGGGTTTGAGTCCAAACACAACATACGTGTTTGAAGAAGTGTTTGAAGTGAGCAACGAGCTCTGGGAAAACAACGAAACCGCATATCCAATATGTGTGAAAATATCGAGCAACGACGGTAACCTAATGCTCTTTACCGGAGACTATAACGAATCGGCTGCATACGGCACGCAGCTTGAGTTCACAGTTGAACACGGAAGCCCGGTTAAAATCGGAATGATATTCGACAACTATGGCCTGGGTCTTGGAACACACACTGCACAGATGAGCCTGAGCGCAGATGCTGGCACATGCCAGACATAATTTTTAATTTTTTGAGTTGAGTCTAAATGCGAATTTTTCAGGTTCTTAGCAATGTCTTTATTGCGATTTCATTCATATTCCTCATATCATCAATCTTTGGCCTGGTTTTGAACCAGCCAGTTTTGTTCTCCTACGCAATTTCAGAGAGCATGGAACCCACAATAGGCGTCGGTGATCTCTTTCTGATCAATCCCCTGTCAAAAGGAGACGCAGGAAGCATAATAGTCTTCCAGATGGGCGATATGTATGTCGTCCACAGAGTGTATGCCATAGAAGGTGATGCATACATTACAAAAGGTGACAACAACATAGCCACAGACCAGCAAAACGGAAAAAATCCCCCCATCAGCACAGATAAGGTGGTAGGAGAGGTCGTAAGCTTTGGAGGAAGGCCGATTCTCGTTCCCGGTGCAGGCAAACTCGTTGAGGCACTGCATTCAAACAGCCTGTTTCTGGCCGCTCTGCTCATAAGCCTCGGTTTTCTGTCTCTCGGTAAAAATAAAAAAACAAAAAAGGAACAGAAAGAGAATCAAAATCTCTGCAGGGCTGTTCTATGGTATCGCCTCGTCAGCCCTTATACTCTCGCTCATAGCATCCACGATGCTTTCATGGGGGACACTTTCCTTCAGCTATGCCTCTACTTCAGCAGGAGGGCAGAACGAGGGGTGGTATCTGCCCGGTTCCGAATTTGAAAAAACACTGAATTTCGAGAACAGAGCATATTACCCAATGATCTTTTTCTTCGAAAAAGATGGAGAGCTGATTGGCAGCAGTCCAGCATACCTGAATCCACGAGATGCCAGAGACATCACACTGACTGTATCTGTGCCTGAAGATACGAGAATCTATTCAGAAGGTGTTGAGGTTTACGCATATCTTCCCCTGTTACCGGTTTCTGTAACGGAGAGTCTTTACAAGACCAGCCCTCTTCTGCCACTGATAGTACAGGTCTCAGCACTGTCTGCGATCCTCATAGCGGTTTACAGGCTCACCGGATTTGGAGAAGATTTCATAGTTTTGAAAAAAAGGAGGTTAAGAATATGAGAATAGTATATGGAATTATCCTGCTTGTCTTCAGCCTGACAGTTTTGCTGGGTTCAAGCGGGAACTTTAGAGAATACGGTGGAGAGAGAACCGCCGTCTACCAGATAACAGACAACAGCAGCTCGTTCATTGCCTTTTCATGTCCCATAGCATCCGTTAAGGTCACCAACGGAGACGTTGTAACAGTCCTGACTCTCACAAACAACCTGAATGAAAATGCAGAGTTCTACATCACACCAGATGTGAACGTCCTTGAGTTCAGCAACCCTGTGGCTATTGATGCGGGAGATTCTGCAGACATTCAGGCGACATACGTTGGTGGAGAAGGTGAATACACCGTGCTGCTGACAGTAGATGCTGTCTGGGCAAACGGATCAGCAAGAATTGAGACCTGCGCGATAAACATCACCGATCCAACACTTGAAATTGAAAAAGTTCTTCTGAGCGGGAATAAAAGTGTCAGGATGGGAGAGAAGGAATACTGGACGTACAGAATTGTCCTGAAAAATTACGGCAGTGATGAATTGCTGACAGTGAAGGATGTCGTTCCAGCCGAGTTTGAAGTTATCGGATTCAACCAGTCATCAGGTAATGTTACGGTAACCCAGAATGGACACGGAATGATGGGCGCATCAAAAATTCTGTGGAACGTAAATGCGGGAGACGTGGAATATTTAGATGTTGAAATTTCGACGAAAATGAATCCTGCAGGAAAGCAGGAATTCATGAGTTCAGGAGAATATTGCATGAATAACGGTGCAGAGATTGTTGAATACGGCATTAAAAGCAATGCACTGACAGTCATTGCCGAGGAGAGAAGTGATTAAAATGAATGAAAACATTAAAAGGATCCTTACTGCTTCGCTTATCATCATTTCAGTCCTTTCTGCAGGAATCGCAGCCTACGCATACACAATTCAGCCAGAAAATGTTGAGGAGAAAACAGTTCAGATTTCAGCCATGAAGGGTAAGCTCACCCACAGCGCAATCCTTTCGAATCAGTCCATTTACGGAAATGAAGTGTCAAGGGAGTACTACCCCGCAGAAATGACGGAGAGTTTCCTGGGCAACTACATCTTCACCACAACCACCGAAAAGACAGGAAGTTATGTGTTCACAATAGATACATCATACTACATCCAGGATGGTAAAAACAGAATTGAGATGTGGAACGAAACCAAATTTTACCAGAGCGGAGAGTATAAGAATTCTGCATCAATAAACTTCACAATAAACCCATCAGAACTCAGAAGCGACCTTGAGAGAGTGAAGGAAGGAACAGGAGTCTCAAGAATGCAACAGGACGTCAGGATTAACTTCAGGGCAAGTGATGAGAATGGTGTTTTCCAGCACTCAGTATCTCTGGTCAAAAAATCAGAGCTTTACAGATTCTCGGATACTGAAAAAACAGAACAGATTACTGAAAATATCAGAAACGTAAAACAAAACTATCTTACCGGAATGGAGATCCAGGATGCCAGGGTAATATATGCTACGCTGACTTTCTCAGCACTCATACCCGCAGCAATCCTGAACAGAGACTATTTCCAGAGAATCAGAGCGAAAAGGATGGAAAGTAATGCATACATGGTAAGTGGCAGAAAAACAGGCAACAAGGTTATTGTGGATAGTCTTGAAGACCTTAAAAAAGTGTTTCAGCTCACAGATAGTCCCATACTTAAAGCCGAGGAAAAAAATGAAACAGTGTACAGCATTGAAGCAAACGGCCTGACCTACGAGTTCAGAAATTAGCTCAGGCCCAGCTCATCTTTTATTTCTTTTAGGCTCCCTATGCTCACCTCATAGAGCTTATCGAGAGGCATTAAACATTCTATAAGGCGTATCCTGTTCCTGTCGCATCCGGCAGCAAAGCTCTTTTCCTTGAATTTCTTTTTGACCGTTTTTGGTGTAACCTCACTGATTTTGCCGCCCTTAACAAGCGCACATGCAATTATAAGCCCTGAAACACTGTCTGCAGCCTGCAATGCGATTTCCACAGGCTCTCGATAATCCCCGTATCTCATGTGGTTGTGCCTCCTGACAACCTCGGCAATGTCCCCATAGCCCTCTCTCTCAAGGATTTCTGCACCGATCTCACCATGTTTATCCATGTCCTCCCCAACAATTTCATAATCAATGTCATGCAAAAGCCCAATTCTGGCCCACAGGTTTTCATCTTCTCCAAGCTCCCTCGCAAGTCCTCTCATTACTGCTGAGACCGCAAGACAGTGCTTCACAAGTTTCTCATCACTCACATATTTTCTCAGAACTTCAAGCTCCTTCAAAGCTCATCCACCCTCCTGCTTGCTGAGATGAGTGCATCCATGAGGTATTTCTCAGCCATAACGACGTTTCTCAGGCCCTCAGCAGTCGTACCGCCGGGAGTGGCAATCCTTCTCAACATCCCGTCAAATCCGTATTTCTCGTAGAGCCTTCCTGCAGTGCCGAAAACATTCACTGACGCTTTCAGAGCGTGTTCATAACTCACTCCCTCTCTAACGGCAGAGATCACAAAGGCATTGATCAGTTTCGCTATTATCGCAGGAGCGCTGCCAATGAAGGAAGTCATAGCTTCAAGTTCTTCCTCACTCCGGCACAGAATGAAATCCGACTCGAGAAACCTGAGATGTTCTGCAGTTTCAGGAGGATAGCATGCGATTACTCCCCCATCCTCAATTCCAATGTTTGTCATCGCCCTGAACGGATTATCGATGTATTTCAGCATTTCCTCAAGCTTTATGCCTGGAACAAAGCTTATCAGAGGTTTTCCCTTGACAATTTCACCTATTCTTTCGAGATTTTTCCTGAAAACGTCAGGTTTCAGAGTAACCAGAAAGATGTTCGCTTCCCTTGTTTCCTCAAATTCAGAAACAGCCGTAACGTTTTCTATATCGGGCAGGAGTTCCTTCCTTCTTCTAACAGCAATAACTTCCGCATTCCTGGACGCGTTTTTAATAATCGCACTTCCCAGATTTCCGGCCCCCAACACCGCAATCTTCATTTTTTCACCTCAGTCACATACAAAACCCATAACTTCCACAACACCTTTATCCTCAACCTCTTCAGGCTTCACCGCAGAGTTATCATAAAGCAAGACCATTCCTTTTTCATAAAGTTTTCTTGCATATTCAACAGCATCCGCACCATCCAGCTTTATTTCCCTGCCATCCTCAACGTATCTGAATACCACCACTGAATGCTATCTATACTACTTCAAATATATCTGTTTCCAATTTCGATGTCAGACTTCGTGTGGCCCCATCCGGCAGAGAGTGCATTCCCATAAAACCCCTGAGAGCCTGACACATAACCATGATACTGGAGATGCAGAGACCTAAAAAATCTTTAACCTGCCGAATCAAAAATCGTCCATGAGCCACATCAGAACTGTTGTGATCGTCATTCTGATTACTTCATCGCTCGTTCTCACCGGCTGTGCGGATGATAGGCCAAGAGATAAAGTCATCATTTTCGATACTGCTCACAGACCCATTTTCAGCCAGTACTCTGAACTAAAGAAGATATTTCGGGAAAGTGGCTTCAATGTCGTCGATGGAGGCGTCGAAAACCTCGACGGTGCCTCTGCATACCTTCTCATGGGTCCGGCACACAAGGTAGATGAACAGGAAATCGCCAAATTCGTCGAAAACGGTGGCATCCTTTTCATCGCCATACACATACCGCCATCCAATCTGGAAAATCTACTTGAAGAGTTTGGATTTTATGTCGAGAAGGAGCCGATAAAGAGACAGATCGTTACGGGTATCCCGCTTGTCGAGCACCCCCTCACGTCCGGAATAGAAGAAATTACCATGTACGGGTGCTTCAGAGTCAGCAACCCGATCATAGGTGAGAAAAAAGAAACCATGAGCTTCTCGTCAGAGAAAGATATGGGGATCGTAGGATTCGCAAAATACGGAGAAGGATTCATCATAGTCGCAGGAGATGACGCTGCATTCACTGACCAGCACATTAACAGCTCGGACAACAGAAAGTTCATCCAGAATATTGCACATTTTATATCTGACAAAAGTTAAGCAGCCATATGTTAAAACCGGCCATAAACAAACCCCGGTCAGAGCAGTGAGAACTGCAGTTGAGATTTGAACAAAATAAATTTTTAAACACTCCCATCCAGTTTTCTCAGTGATAATTCTCACTCACGAGGTGAACGTATGGAGTATTCTGCCGAGCACATAGAGGTTCTAAGCGACCTTGAGGCTGTTAGGAAAAGACCCGGAATGTATATTGGGGGCATTGGGATTAGAGGGCTCCACCACCTGCTGTGGGAAGTGGTGGACAACTCAATAGATGAAGCGCTTGCAGGCCACTGTAACCGCATAAAGGTCGTCCTGCACGAGGACGGGAGTGCAAGTGTTGAGGATAATGGTAGAGGAATTCCAACAGAAATGCACCCTCTGGGCAAGTCAGCTCTGGAGATCGTGCTTACCAAGCTGCATGCTGGAGGGAAATTCAGCAAGAAGGCTTACAAGGTATCCGGAGGGTTGCACGGAGTTGGTATCTCTGTCGTCAACGCTCTTTCAGAATGGCTTGAGGTTTACGTGAAGAGAAACGGTAAAATACACTTTCAGCGTTACGAGAGGGGGAGACCGGTAACAGAACTTAAAATTCTTGGAGAGACAGATGAAACCGGAACGCTTGTAAGATTCAAACCGGATGAGGAGATTTTTGAAACAACGGAATTCAGATACGATATTGTAGCCCACAGACTCAGAGAGCTTGCATTTCTGACAAAGGGTGTCAGAATAGAATTTATAGATGAAAGAAAGAACAAACGGGAGATATTCTATTCGGAAAACGGCATACTTGACTACATCAAAGTCCTGAACAAGACAAAACCAAAACTTCATGAACCGATTTACATTCAGGAAGGTTCCAACAGCACAGATGTTGAGATTGCCATCCAGTTTACAGATACAGACCATGAGGTTGTTCTTGCCTACGCCAACAACATCCACAACGACGAGGGTGGAACACACGTAATCGGATTTCGAGCGGGACTTACCCGAGCTTTGAACGAGTACGGCAAAAAGAAAGTGAAAAAATACACTCCCCTTTCCGGGCTTGATATAAGAGAGGGTCTCACAACAATAATCTCTGTTAAGCTCCCCGAACCACAGTTTGAAGGTCAGACAAAGACAAAACTCAGCAACAGTGAAGTCAAGAGCATTGTTGAAAGTATTGTCTACAGAGGGGTGCTCGAGTGGCTCGAAGAACATCCGGACGATGCAAATAAAATAATTGAAAAGTGTCAGACAACGAGGAGGGCAAGAGAGGCTGCGAAAAGGGCAAGGGAGCTTGTCAAAAGGAAGAGCGACGTGGCCACACTGCCGGGAAAGCTTGCAGACTGTTCATCAAGAAATCCGGAAGAGAGGGAGTTATTTATCGTCGAAGGTGAATCTGCTGGAGGTTCTGCAAAGCAGGCGAGAGACAGGAGATTCCAGGCCATACTGCCAATAAGGGGTAAAATCATAAATGTTGAAAAAGCAGGGATGGTGAAGGTCCTCAAAAATCAGGAAGTGAAAGCAATAATTTCGGCCATAGGGGCGGGGATGGGAAATGAATTTGACATAAACAGGATAAGGTACGGCAAGATTATTATTATGACGGATGCAGATGTCGATGGCGCCCACATAAGAACCCTGCTTCTCACGTTCTTTTACCGTTACATGCGACCCCTGATTGAGTACGGACACCTCTATATTGCCCAGCCCCCGCTTTACAGAGTCAAGAAGGGCAAGAAGACATACTATGTGTATTCCGATGCCGAGCTTGAGGACCTGATGAAGAGAATAGGTAACGCAGAGGTGCAGAGATACAAGGGTCTTGGAGAGATGAACCCGGAGCAGCTGTGGGAAACGACAATGAATCCGCAGAACAGAGTGCTGGTGAAGGTTGCGCTTGAAGATGCTGCGATGGCCGAGGAACTCATCACAGTCCTCATGGGAGAAGATGTCGAGGACAGGAGAAGGTTCATCATGGAGCATTCAAAGGAAGTGAGAAATCTGGATGTGTAACCATGAGGATGCACGCAAGGTGTCCGAGCTGTCTGCTCAACAGAGTCTATCAGGAATGCCGCTACATAACAGATGACGAAGAGCTGATCAGCAGAATAATGGAAAGAGCCATAGAAATCGTTCTTGAGGAGTACAGAAAAAAGGGAGTAAATGCAGTATCCGCAACAAGAGTGCACAGGGAAGTTTACAGAATGCTCGGCACTCATGACCCGTATGCTGGCGTGAAAAAGATAGCAAACGAACAGGCAATGAAGGCACTGCCAACAGCGAAAAAGTACATCGAGAATGGAGACCGGTTCAGGAATGCAGTCATAGCGAGCATAATAGGAAACAGCTTCGATTACGGAGTTCTCGGACATGAGGTCAATGACGGTGAATTCGAACAGTACTTTAAAAGAGAGTTTAAACGGGGCCTTACCATCGACGACACAGATGAAATCAAACATCTGGCGAGAGGAAATGTGGTGTATCTTGCGGACAATGCTGGAGAGATAATTCTCGACAGGTTGCTTGTTGAGGAGGTTAAAAGGCTTGGAGGCTTTGTCAGCTTTGTTGTAAGAGGAAAACCGATTTTGAGCGATGCAACCATTGAGGATGCAAGGATTGCCGGAATCAGTGAGGTGGCCGATGAAATACTGACAAACGGGAAGGGTGCCATAGGCATAATAGAAGAAGAGCTGCCTGAAGATACGAAAGAAAGGCTCGAAAATGCAGACATAATAATTTCCAAGGGCATGGCGAACTACGAATGTCTTTCAGAGGGCAATTACACCAATGTGGCGTTTCTGCTCAGGGCAAAGTGCGAACCCGTTGCGAGGAGCATTGGCGTGAAAGTTGGAGACATGGTGGCGATGCTGAGATGAATCTCAGAGAGAGGACGCTGAAGGAGCTTTTCCAGACCCTATCGGGAATTGAGAAAAAAGAATGCGAGTACTATCCGTGCCACTTTGATGGACAGGACTGTTCTTTCTGCTTCTGCCCGTTCTACCCCTGCCTGATTTACGAGACTGGAGGAGAATTCAAGGACGATAGGGTGTGGAGCTGTGTCAACTGCCACTACATCCACAAAAAGGAAGTTGCTGATGAAATAAAGCTCGAGCTTTTATCATACCCATTCCAGATTCTTGCCGAGGAGGACTGGTTTTTCTACAACGAGATACTGCAGAATCTCCTTTTCGGAGAGGTGAGATGGAAGAAGTCCGGAAAGGCGTTAACACTCTACGACGAAAACTCAGAAGAGTGGTATCTGATAAAGCTAAGGGGATTCGAAATAGAAAGGATAGAAAGGGGAAAACGCGAAGAACTCAGCCAATATGAAGGTATTCTAATCCCTAAGCAACCCCCGTCTTTTCAACGGCAAGCTCCAGCTCATCCTTTCCAGCGTTGATGTCTTCCAGAATTGTGTATCTCTTCTTGCGTATCTGTCTTGCAAATAGCAGCGCCTCGACAACCTGTTCCTTCGTTATGCCAATTTCTCTGGCAGTTGTTGGCGCCTGAACGCTTTCGAGAGCATCTTTTACGGCCTCCCAGTCTCCCGTCCCGTAGTATTTTTGATGCAGATACTCCATGATTATTGCCCCAATACCAACCTGCTCTCCGTGCAATCCCTGCCCGTATCCGAGATAGTCGAGGGCATGACTGAATTTATGCTCCGCCCCGCTTGCCGGCCTGCTTGACCCCGCAATGCTTATTGATACTCCGCTGAGGACGAGACCCCTGACAAGCATCTCAAGGGTTTTCAGGTTCTGAATGTCTAAGCTGGCAGATTTTATCATCAGGCTGGCAGGCATAACAGCCATCGATGCGGCAACCTCGCTGTATGCCTCTCCGGTTTTATCCCTCGAAAGCTCCCAGTCTCTGATAGCAGTTATGTTGGATATCAGATCACCAAAGCCTGCCCTCAGATACCTCACCGGGCTTTTCCTCAGAATCGTGAGATCCGCAAGTATTATTGCCGGCGGGTTTACAGAGAGTGATGCGGGCCTGTTCTTTTCCTTAAAGCTTGCTACCGGTGAAGCCACACCGTCATGGCTTGCAACGGTCGGGATGCTTATGAAAGGCACATTTAATTCGGACGCGAGAACCTTACCAACGTCAAGAACCTTGCCCCCACCTATGCCCATGACGGAGTCAATATCGCTGTAAGCCATGCTGAATTCGAGCTTTCTCACTTCCTCCATACTCGCAGTCTCAACAAAAAACACATCCAGCACACTGTCCCTTATTTTTTCCCTAATTTTCTTTCCCGCAAGTTCATAGCTTCTCCTGCCGCTAAGCAATACAGTGTTCGACAGCCCTGAAAGCTCCATTACCTGAGCGACCTTTTTCCTCGCACTTTCACTGATTTCCACAAAACTCGGTATTTCAGCAATTTTTGTCAGCCTCATGAGGAGTCACCGGAAACGCCAGATAAAATCAGGCAACGATGAAATAAAAATTTTTCAGATGTCAAGAATTTTCTCAAGCTCCTCTTTGGTTACGAAACCTGACCAGCCATTGACAGGGACACCATCCGGAGAGTAGATGACAAACGCAGGATAGCCAAAGTCACCTCCAAAAAGCTTTGCAATTTGCCTTACATCCTCAACATCTTTCTCAGCATTGACTATTGCCGGGATGTATTTGGATTTGAGTTTATCCATTAGCTGCTTATCGCTGAAGACCTCAACCTTCATTTTTTCACAGTAAACACAGGTGTCGGAGCTTACAAAGACGAAGACCATTTTATTCTCCTTTTTTGCAAGCTCCAGAGCTTTTCCGAGACTGTACCATTCACTCTCATCAAATGAGCCAGAATTCGGCAGAATTCCGTAAGCTATGAGAGCCAGACCTGCAACTATGAGTGCAGAGGATAAGAGGGTTTTGTTCATGTCCAGTCCTAATCTAACATTTTTAAAAAAGTTTTGCGAAACTGCTATAAAATGAAAAAACGAACAGCTGGAAAATGGACGTTGAAGAGCTTGAACCATTCATCTCGAAGTTCGGAGTCGATGTGCTCAGGAAAAGGGGGATAAACGAACTGTATCCTCCACAGAAGGAAGCTGTCGAGAAGGGAATTTTCTCAGACAGAAACTTCGTCATCGCCATACCCACAGCGAGTGGTAAAACTCTGATTGCTGAGCTTGCAATGGTTCATGAAACCATCAAAGGAGGAAAGTGCCTCTACACCGTACCGCTGAAAGCTCTCGCAAGCGAAAAATTCAAGGAATTTAAAAAATGGGAGGAAATTGGTCTCAGAGTTGCAATATCCACAGGAGACTACGAGAGCAAAGACGACTGGCTGGGTGAAGCAGACATAATTGTGACGACGAGCGAAAAGGCAGATTCCCTCATCAGAAACCAGGCAGGATGGATAAGAAAGATAAGCATGCTCGTAATTGATGAGGCACACCTCATAGATT
Source organism: Geoglobus acetivorans (assembly GCF_000789255.1). Lineage (NCBI taxonomy): Archaea > Methanobacteriati > Methanobacteriota > Archaeoglobi > Archaeoglobales > Archaeoglobaceae > Geoglobus > Geoglobus acetivorans. The sequence goes on along the minus strand of NZ_CP009552.1, from coordinate 1,804,265 downwards.
CCGCCAGAAGGGGGGCAGTTATCGAGATTCTCGTCGCAAAGCTGAGAAAAATTAACCCGTCTGCAAGAATCATCGCGCTTTCTGCGACAATTCCCAACGCTGACGAGATCGCAGAGTGGCTCGATGCCGAACTTCTGACCAGCGAATGGCGGCCTGTTCCACTTTACGAGGGCGTATTCTATCCCGGAAAAGTTCTGAGGATAAACGACGGTAGAGTTACAGAAATAAAGGCCGGAAAAAACCTTGAAAGCCTTGTTAAGGAAACCCTTTCGGATGGCGGTCAGGTTCTCATATTCGAATCCACGAGGAGGTATGCAGAGAGTCTTGCGGAAAAACTCATCCCTGTTGTCAGAGAATATTCAGACGAGAATCCTGAACTTTCCGAGGAGATTCTGCTTGAAAATGACGGAGAGATGAGCAACAAGCTTGCCAGGTGCGTTAGATTTGGAACTGCATTTCACCACGCTGGCCTGCTTGGATATCAGAGAGAGATCGTTGAAGAGGGCTTCAAAAAAGGCAGGATAAAGGTAGTAACCGCAACGCCAACACTGGCTGCAGGAGTGAATCTGCCTGCAAGGAGAGTCATAATCAAGGGAATAAGAAGATACGAATCGGGAATGGGAAACGTGTTTATCAATGTAAGCGAATACAAGCAGATGGCAGGAAGAGCTGGAAGGCCGGGGCTTGACAGCCATGGTGAAGCGCTGATAATATCAAAAACGAAAAACGAAGCTCTTGAATTGATTAAAAGATTCGTAATGGGCGAACCTGAGAAGGTCACCTCCAAGCTTGGAAGTGAAAACCATCTTAGGTTTCACACCCTCAGCATCATTGCAGAGGAGATTGCAAACAGCGAGGATGAAATCGAGAGTTTCTTTTCCTCAACGTTCTTTGCACATCAAAACGAGTTCACGATGAAGTGGGAAATAAAGAGGATAATCCTCCAGCTCGTTAAGTGGGACTTCGTAAATGCCGATGGAAGTCTTGTCGCAACAGAGATGGGAAAGCTCGTATCCAGACTGTATATTGATCCATTAACAGGCTTCATATTCAAAGAAGCTGGAAAAAGGTTTTCCGAGCTCACAGACATGGCAATCCTTCATCTGATATGCAGAACACCGGATATGGAGCTGCTTTACCTCAGAAAAAGCGACGACTGGATAGAAGACGAAGCCGGATTTTTCAAGGAGGAGCTTACATACTTTCCCTCATACTACTCTTCAGAATATGACTGGTTCCTTAAAGAATTCAAAACGGCGCTCATGCTCTACGACTGGATAAACGAGAGAGATGAAGATGTCATCTGCGGAAAATACGGCATCGCTCCGGGAGACGTCAGAAGGATAGTCGAGACTGCCGAATGGCTCCTCCACGCTCTGACAAAAATGCTCGAATTCATGGAGAATCCGATGACTGCAAGAACCTCAAAGCTTGAAGAAAGGGTAAAGCATGGGGTGAAAGAAGACCTCGTCGAGCTTGTAAGGCTGAAGTGGGTCGGAAGGAAGAGAGCAAGAAAACTGCTCAATGCAGGGATTAAAAACATAGAAGACTTACATGAAAAAAGAAGTATTGCTGAAAAGCTCATTGGCAGGAGAATAGTCGAGAAAATACTTGAAGAGGCTGGCTGACCGCACATTCTGCTGATTTTCCAAGCTTTCCGGCATGTTCCGTGTTGTAAATTATTGATTATAACAAATGTTAAATACTGGCAGTATAACTTTACGTCCATGAGAACTTTTGGTAACCTGCTGGAAAGAGCCTCGAAACTCTTTTCGGATGTCGAGGTTGTAGGCCCTGAGGGCAGAACGAATTACAGAGAGCTTTTCGAGGATGTTCTGAAACTTGCTGGCTGGCTTAAGGAAGAACTCGGTTTGAAAAAAGGAGAAGTTGTTGCTGTTGCGGACTGGAACACCCTCGAATTCATGAAGCTTGTGTATGCCATCCCGATTGCAGGTGGAATTGTTTATCCCGTAAACATCAGGCTTCCTCCTGAACAGATACTGTACACGCTTGAAAGGTCAGATGCAAGGACCCTGATATTCTCCAGGGATTTCGAATTGCTCACCAAAAAATTTGATGGCAGACCCATAAGCATTGACGAGGTTGGAAGAGGGGAGAAAATACTGGATACGACAGAACAGCAGGATGATGCGGTTATAATGTTTACCAGCGGTACCACCGGTCTGCCCAAGGCAGTAAAGTACAGCCACGAGAAATTCATAGATGGTGCTTTGAGCATCGCCACTCAGCTTACAACCCAGGAAACCCCTGCAAAGCTAACCCGGAATGATGTCATATTTCCACAGATTCCGATGTACCACATAGTCTCATGGGGTTCAGTCTTCATAGCCCCATATCTGGGACTGAAACTGGTTCTGGGAGGAAAATTTGAGCCAGGTGCAGTGGTGGAGACCATAAATAACGAGGGAGCCACATGGATAAACGCCGTTCCAACGATGGTGCACATGCTCATTGAGAGCAGCCAGGATTTTGGCAACATCAAGGCTCTTGTCGGAGGGAGTGCGGTTACGAAAAAGCTTGCAGAAAAAATGAAAGAGCGAAACATAGGGTTCTCGATGATATATGGGGCCACAGACATGCTTGCAGCCTCAATTTCGATTTACACATCCTACACCAAAAGCGAAGATATGCTGAGGGAGATTACACACCCGGTGCCATTTGCAGAGTTTAAGATAAAGAAATTTGAAAACTCAGAGATGGGGGAAATTCTCTTCAGGGCACCCTGGCTTCCGATGGAATATTACAGGGATGAGCAGAAGACGAGGGAAAGCTACACGGAAGACGGGTGGTTCATCACCGGAGACATAGGTATTGAGATGCCGGATGGTGGTATCAAGATACTCGACAGGTTTAAAGACGCCATAAAAAGTGGTGGAGAGTGGATTCCAACGAGCATTCTCGAAAGCGTGATTTCGGAGGTTGACGGTGTGGAGCTTGTCGCCGTTGTCGGTAAGAGGGACGAAAAATGGGATGAAAGACCAGTAGCAGTTATAAAAGCCTACAAAGAAATTGAAAAAAGTGCTGTAACAGAATACCTCAAAAAGGCCGCTGAAGAGGGGAGAATAGCCAAATGGTGGATTCCGGACGAAATCGTATTTGTTGATGAAATGCCTCTTACTAGTACGGGTAAAATAAGCAAGCTTGAGCTTAAAAACAGGCTGGGGTGGTAGTGTTGCTGGAGAACAACTTTTTCCTTGACGAGGAGATTGTAAAGCTGAGAGAGGAGGTAAAGGGGTTTGCAAGCTCTGTTGATCCGGAACTGCTCAGGAAGATGGACAGGGACGAGGTGGATTACCCCCTCGACTTCATAAGAGATGCAGGAGAAAAAGGCCTTCTCGGATTGAGGTTTCCGGAAGAGTACGGAGGACGGGGATTGACATGGCTTGCAGAAAGCGTGGCTGTCGAGGAGGTTGGCGTTCTCGGTATGGGGCTTGGATGTGCCTACTCCATGATCAGCATTGTGGGAGAGGCAATATACCGCTTTGGTCAGGAGTGGCAGAAAGAGGAGTTCCTCAAACCAATCATAAAGGGGAAGAAGATCGCCGCAGAAGGACTTACAGAGCCGAGAGGCGGAAGTGATTTCTTCGGCACGACAACCAGAGCCGAAAAGAGGGGCAACAAATGGATCCTGAACGGAGCAAAGAGATTCATAGCCGGTGGAAAGGTCGCCGATTTCTACCTCATATACGCAAGAACAGATCCAAACGCCCCCGGACACAAGGCCATGACCGCTTTTCTGGTTGAGAGGGATATGGGCGTGGAGATCGAAGACCTGCACAACCTCATGGGGTTCAGAGGCATGGGTACGGCAAGAATAGCCTTCAACGATGTGGAAGTCCCGGATGAGTACCGGGTCGGCGAGGTCAACAACGCAAGGGTGATATTCAACAGAATGATGATTCCTGAAAGGTTGACATCTGCTGCCGGAGCTCTGGGGCTTGCGAGAGCGGGTATCGAAATCGCCATGAGATATTCAGCCAAGAGAAAGGCATTCGGAAGAAAGATAAGAGAGTTTCAGGGTGTGAGCTTCAAGGTTGCTGAAAGCGTGGCAAAGCTTGATTCTGCCAGATCGCTGGTTTACACGGCAGCGAAGGCCGTTGATGAATACGACGCTGGAAGGAGCAGCATGGATCCGAGAAGGCTTGTGAGTGAGGCAAAAATGATTGCAACAGACTTTGGCTGGGAGATCATAAACAACGCCATGCAGATTCTCGGAGGAATTGGATACACGCAGGTCTATCCGGTGGAGAGGATGCTCAGGGACATGCGTCTTGCCCCGATCTGGACAGGAAGCAATGAAATCATGAAGCTCCTGATACAGCATGAAGCATACAAAATGCTCGACATACCATCAAAAGACAGAGACTACGAAAAGGACGCAATGGACTGGTATAAAGAATTTGAAAAAGTTTATGAATGATTTTTTTCCATTTTTCTGTCATCGGGGAGAATCATCGTAAAGACGAAAGCAATTGTTACGACTGAAGCCAGGAAGGTGAAGTAAGCCCTTGCACTGTAAATAAAGTACGGAGCAATGAACATCAGCATAACCGATATTGCTCTGCTAACAAGCCCTACAAACCCCGTGGCACTACCCTGTATTCTCTTTTCATGGAAGTAACCTATCCAGTCCATTATAAGGGGATATGCCGGGAGCATAAGCAATCCTGCAAGTCCCAGAAAGACGAAGACCAGCAGCTTCGATGGAAGGATGGCAAGTATGACAAAGAATCCGGCAATAAGTGGAACCACACATCTCATGTACCGGGTTCTCGCATTTTTAGCGGAGATGAATCCTGGAATGAGAGCCACACCAACAAGACCGAGAACGATCGAAACTGCTACGGCATCTCCTGCAATCTCACCGAGCTTCACGGATTCAAGAGCCGGCTGAAGCCATGTTGCGAGGTTGTCAAATGCAGCAACCCCAAGTCCGAGGATTATTCCAATTATCCACAGGTCCTTTCTCCCGACAACGTCAGAAAACCTGAATGCACGCTGATCAACTGAGACAGAATCAAGCACCCTGTAGCCAGAGACAAATAATGCAAAGCCGATAGCTGAAAGCATAGCAGGAGGCGAAATAAGGGCAAACAAACCGCCATCTGCGTAAAACTCGTATCCAACCAGGAGAGAGAAAACTGTACCGAGATACATGGAAAGACTCAGCACTGATATAACCACAGACCTCCTTTCAGCATACATCCTGGATGCAAAGGGAACGAACGCATTCAGAAGGAATGGCTGGCCGGTTGCAGAAAAAAGCTGGCACAGAAGGAGCCAGAAATAATTTGTGTAATCCAGAAGTCTTCCCGCACCACCGATGAACGTCATAACTGTGCCAAACAGAAGCCACAGCCTGAAGTTTCTGTCGAGGAGAATTCCCGAGGGAACCGTCAGAATCAGAAAGAAGAGAGGGTATGTTACTGCCAGATAACCAACAAGTTCAGCAGAAACTCCGAGATTCCGGGCAACCAGGGTCGTTACCGGAGAGAACGTTACCCAGATTGCCTGGGAGGCAAATGTTATGAGCACGAGGCCTGCAAGGAGCAAGGTTTTTCTCACCGATACCATCCCACCACCAGTTCCTTGACGATTTCATTTGCCATTTCCTCGTCTAACTGCTCAAGAAGAAGCGGTGCCATGCTTGAGTCAATCTTTCCTTCCCGGAACTCATTCAGAAGTTCCTGAATCTTTCCTTCCGCAATCTTTTTGAAAAGCTCTTCAGCATTTATAGAACCTCTTTCATTCACAGCCTCCCCTGCATCTCTGACGAAATCCTCCGCAGTCCTATCGTGTACGGGTGAGACTGTCAGGTGAATGTTTGGCTTTATGCCGAATTTCTCCACACCCCTCTGAAGGTGGAAGTGCCACCCTCTTTTTCTCATACCCTCCATGAAACCGAGAATGTCCACACTCTCGCTGTAAAGGGAGAGCACCTGAGATTCGATTGGACCAACGCTTTCAAAACCGAGGTCTCTCATTCCCCTGTAAATTTTATCCCGTGCTGAAAGGATTTTTCTGGCGAGGTTCAGATAGCCCTCCATCCCGAGATACGCCATTACGGCGAATGCAGATGCAAGTGGACCCACAGACCTTGAAGACAGCACCGCCGGGTTGACAAAAACGTAACCGGGATTTGCGGTATCGACGAAGATGGCATGCTTTTTAAGCTCGGCATTTCTGAAAATTACGGACGAAGCCCCCTTGGGTGTGTACCCATACTTGTGTGCGTCTATCGAGACCGACGTAACCCCTTCAACTCTGAAATCGAATTTTTCCACCCGTTCACCAAGCTTTTCAAAGAAGGGCAGTATGAATCCGCCCAGACAGGCATCAACATGAAGCAGCACATTGCTATCTTCAGCAATTTCAGCCACAGCCTTGACCGGATCAACAGTCCCGTAGGGCCAGTTTGGTGCTGAAAGAGCTATAAGGGCCGTATTCTCATTCACAGCAGAGTTTACAGCATCCACGTCTGCCTTGCAATTTTCATCAATGTCAACCATTCTGACCTTCAGACCAAAATAATGGGCAGACTTGATAAAAGAGGGGTGGATCGTGAACGGCACAACCATTTCGGGAGTTTTGTCACCATTCCTCTTTCTGAAATAATTTCTTGCAGAGAGAACAGCAAGCATTATGCTCTCAGTTCCACCATATGTAAACGTTCCCACCGCATTTTCATCCGCATTGAGAAGAGTTTTGCAGAAGTTTATCACCTCTCTTTCAAAGAATATTGCGCTCCTGAATACCGTGAAGTCGAGGATGTTTTTGTTGTAGAACCTTTTCAAAACTTCAAGAGCCAGTTCTCGCAGTCTTTCATCACCCGTTTCATATATGTAGGCGAAAAGCTTTCCCGAATGCGGGTCTATGTCCATACCATCAAGTTCCGAGAGAAGTTCTTCAAGTTCTTTCATGAATAATCGATAAGAAATTAATCATACTTAAATTTTAACTGCAGTTCAAACACTTTTTATACTCTGAAGTGAAACAGCCAGACAGATGTCAGACCAGATGTCAGAGATCACCGTAACAGAAGTTGCAGAGGTTCTTGCAAATTTAAGAGTAAAACTGATGAGGATTTTCATAATCATCGCTGTCGTCTGGGGAATATCCTTCGCCACACTCTCAAACGAGATAATAGAGAAAATAAAGATGGACCTCCTCCCTGAAGGAGCCGAACTGATTTATCAGGCTCCGCTTGAGGTGATGATGCTCAGACTGAAGATTTCAATAATCCTCGGCGTTGTGGTTGCACTGCCCTACATAATTTACCTGACATACCAGACACTGAAGGAGAGGACTGAAATTTTATCAAACATTGAGCTTTCGCGGACAAGAGTTATCATCTACGCATCCCTTGCCGTGATCCTGTTCATATCAGGTGTCGCCTACGGATACGTCCTGATGCTGCCGCTCTTTCTTCAGTTTCTGTACGAGAGTGCACAGGGCCAGGGAGTGCTTGCCATGTACTCTATTGCCGAATTTATCAGCTTTGTTGTCATGATGCTCGCCGTCTTTGGATTGATATTTCAGATGCCCCTCTTCATGTATGTTACTGTTAAAAACGGGCTTGCCAGACTCGACACATTCAAGTACTACAGAAGACATTTCTACGTAATCTTCTTTACGCTGGCTGCAATAATAACGCCTCCTGATGTGTTTACCCAGCTTATGGTCGGTGTCCCAATGGTCCTGTTCTTCGAAATAAGCCTGATCATCGTAAAGATTCTTGCATGAGCTCCCTAACAGATATAACAGATGTTCCACACAACCAAAATCAAACCCGCAATATATATTAATCCGAAACCATACCAGACTCTTGGGGGGCTCGTAGCTCAGAGGCAGAGCGCCGCATTCGCAATGCGGAGGCCCCGGGTTCAAATCCCGGCGAGTCCACTTTCAATTTATTTTTAAGTCCCATTATGTTGTCAGAAAGTATACTTAAAAATATCAAAAATTTTTGAATTAATAATTGATTGCGTTAGGACATAAATACGATGCTATATGTAGTTTCTGATAAGTTTTTCTACTTTTGAACAGTATTCCATCATATACTCATCGTCCTCTTTTTTGTCTAAAATGTGCTTAACGTATTTTTCGAATGATGAACCAAATATTTGTCTTTCGAGTTCAGGAAGATCAAAGTGCAATCTAAGCCTTTTTTCAAGGGAATAATCTAAAAACTGCACTCCATCGAATTGTGTTACATACGGTAAACCCCTCTCGTCAAGATAGTAATAGTCGTATACTTGGTGCGGTTCGACATTAAAAAGCATGCACAAATACTTCTCAATTTCAGGTAAAATTCTTGCAGCTATTAGACTTTGGATTGGAGAAAATTTGTATTCTCTTTCGTCTGGATAAGCATATCTAACGAAAGCTCCTTTTGGTCGTTCATAGTCTTCATCGAGCATATCGGGAAATCTTACTAAAATTTCATATTCGTTCTTGTTCAATTCGCGGGTAACAACACTTACATTTTTGCCTAAATTCCCAAAATAATAGAGACCATCTTTCGTTTCGGCGCCGTCTTTTGAGACCAAAACACCTAAACAAAACTCGAGCACTTTTCTCTCCAAATTAGATAGATATTGGGGCAATTCCTCGTCGTTTATGTTGGAGCTTATAGTAAATCCGATTTTAAAATAGTGGTAAAGCCATTTTTCAGTAGCTATTGAATATTTTTTCAGATTGTCAAGATCGATACTCTTCTTTTTTGACATAGTATTTTTAAATTTCCTAAACATTTTGTTTCCCCCGCACTCACGAATTTTTTCTATATTTTTCAGAATTTAAATTGAGAAATATATAAAAGTTGAGGTTTCTGTCAGATATATGAGATGAGTTGCCATTTCATTGATTGAAAAAACCATGAATCTGGTAAAATGCTATGTATGAATAAGGAGGACCTCAAAAATAAGTATTTAAATCCTCCTGACCTCAATCACCTCCAGCGGAACCCTCTGAAGCCTTTTTCCAATCTCGGATTTTGCAATCTTTGCAGCATGCTCTTCGCTCTGAGCATTGAAAACCTTCATTTCAAAAATCAGCCCTACGAGGGCCATTCCTGCCACCATGAAAACGCTTTTCAGCGGACTGCTGCACTGCGGACACTCGGTATCCCCAACATCAATCTCCACAAAGTCCAGATCTGGCGTGAGCCTCTTTCCGGCCTCCGCAACAGCAATGTTCATGGCGTCGGTTACGCTTTTCGCCTTTCTCACAACCCATGCGCCCTGAAGGACAACAAGATAGTCCGGCATGTCAACCACCAAATATTTTCTTCAAAAGACCACCATCGCTCTTTTTCTCACCAGAATCTCTTTTTTTTCCCCTTTTTGCAGATTTTCCTGATTTTGTCTCGAATATCTCAACAGCATGGCCATGTCTGCTTTTTCTAACCCTTACTCGCACAATCACAGGTCTTTCCAGCTCCGGACTGACCACAATAGCATTTCCGGGAGGGAGACGTTTAACATCCTCTACCATCTCTGCAGTAAGTCCCTCAACACCCTTCTTTATGGCATTGATGTCGTTCGGGTTTGTCAGCCGCAGTATAATCTGGGTGTTGCACTGGCTTATCACGTTCTTATCCACTCTGGCAGGTCTCTGGCTGATTACCATCAATCCCAGACCGAACTTCCTGCCCTCACTCGCTATTGTTCTCAGAACCTGGGTTGACACTGCCTTGCCATAGCCTCTTTCAGGAATGAAGTTGTGCGCCTCTTCAAGAACAATCATTCCCGGAGGGATTTCTTCCCTCTTCCTCATTTCGAAAAGCTCACTGCACACTCTCGCCACTATCAGGTCCTGATAGGACGGATCCACGCCGCGCATGTCGAGAATTACCGCTCTGCCTTTCTGCAGAAGGATGTGCATTGGTGTCGGGCTATCCGAAAACAGACCTGATTTCTGGATTTTTATGAGCGCTCCGAGCAGAACGGGTTTGGAGCTGTTCTTAATCTCTTCCACCTTGGAGATTATGTCATCTATCGTGTAATCTCCCTCAAGTTCCCGTATAACCTGGTAGAGAAGAGCCTGAGCTGCAGGGCTTGTTATGTTGCCAAGCTCTATAACTTCCTCCGCTTCAAGATTTCTGCCGTCGAGATAGAAAATACCATCAGCTCTGTCTGCAAAGGGTGAACCCGGTGGAACGTAAATCCTTATGTTGCCGTAACCTTTCGGTTTTATACCGAACTCTTCCATCTTTTCAATCTCGTCCCTCACATCATTCGGATGTTTCAGCGAAGCATACTCGCCATGGGGATCGATTATGAGCAGAGGGACGCCCTTTTCAATAAGCTCCTCGATAATAACTCCTGCAGTGTAGCTCTTCCCGCTCCCAGTTTTAGCGAGAATGCATACGTGTTTCTGAACCAGACTGTTCACGTCCAGCTTTACCTTTATTGATGTATCTCCGAGAAGACCGAGATATGCACCATCGCTGCTCATTCCCAGAACTTCAGAGACAATCTCCTCCTCAGCAATAAATACCTTCTCCCCCGGCACAAACGGAGTTCTCGGTGCTTTCAGCACCCCGTTCTCTCTCTTTCCGATGACAACTGCTTTCCCCACATAAATTTCGGAATCGACGTTTCTGCCCTTGATGACATCTTCCCCGCTCATATCGGATTTTGCCCTGATGTCTGTAACGTAAGCTACAACCCATCCCTCAACGTCATTCCAGACCTTGATGTAATCTCCCCTTCTCACGTCTCTCGGATTGAATATCACGAATTCGAATTCGTAAGCCGAGGTTTCTCCAAAAATTTTGCCAACTTCACCCCTCATGGTATCCCCACTGCCTGTCAAGCTCGGAATCCTGTTTTTCCGAGATCGTGTTGACTTCCATCAACCTCCACCCATGCCTGTCCCTGACGACAGCAACCATTCTACTCCTGCACACAATAACGTCCACCTTCTTCTCAACCACATGCGTTTTTCTGCAAACGGGACATTTAAGCTCCATTTCTTCCGTATTCATCATCAAACCTCTCAATATCATCCTCTGCCAGATAATCTCCTATCGCAACCTCGATCATTTCAAGCTCTATTTTACCGGGATTTTCAAGCCTGTGCTTCACGCCAGCCGGTACGAAAGTGCTTTCTCCCGGCCTTAAAAAGTATTCTTCTCCGTCTCTTATAACCTTCGCCATACCTCTCACCACAATCCAGTGCTCACTCCTGTGCATGTGCCTCTGAAAGCTGAGTTTTCTTCCCGGTTTAACGGTTATGACCTTTATCCAGTAATTCTCACCTCTTTCAAGCAGAGTGAAGCTACCCCAGGGCCTGTGAACTGTGGTGTGAAAATCTGCCCTCTCATCACCCCTTTCCCTGAGATATTTCACAACGTCCCTCACCTTCTGTGCCTCGCCCCTTTTGCAGATTAACAGGGCATCCCTTGTATCAACAACCAGGTAGTCCCTGAGCCCTATGGATGACACAAATCTTTCGGATACTATCAGATTGTTCCCTGAATCGATCTGGAAGACCTCCCCTCTAACAGCATTACCATTTTCATCCTTCTCAAGAATTTCGTAAATGGAGTCAAAACTTCCCAGATCGTTCCAGAAGATGTCAAGCTCAATAACTCCAGCCTTACCTGTTTTCTCCATCACCGCATAATCAAAGCTCGTTTCAGGACATTTTTCATATCCCTTTTCAGCATCACTCTCAAACAGCCCATACAGGCCAGGATACAGCCTCTCCACCTCGCTTTTCAGGACTTCGCTGCTCATTGCAAATATGCCGCTGTTCCATAAATATCCCTGAGCGATGTATTCCTTTGCTGTGTCGTAATCGGGTTTTTCCGTGAACTTCTCAACCCTGAAAATCTCTCCATGCTGTTCCCCGGGTTTTATGTAGCCATAGCCGGTGTGAGGTTTTGAGGGCTTTACGCCAAACGTAATCACATAATCGCGAACATATTTTTCGGCAATTCGGACATATTTTGAAAAATCACCCCTCATGAAGTGATCTGACGGCATCACGACAAAATCCCCATCAGCAACAACCGACGCCATAAGCACGGCAGCAAAAGTGTTTTTTGAAACCGGTTCTACAATAACTTCAGCTTCACACCCAATTTCATCAAGCTGGTCCATTACGATGAATTTCTGATCTTCATTCGTAATCACAACAATACCATCAGCAAAAGACTCCGCCCTCTCAACTGTCATCTGAAACAGAGACCTTGAATCAAAGATTTTGAGGTACTGCTTGGGATACTTTCCTCTGCTCAATGGAAAAAGCCTGGTACCTTTTCCACCCGAAAGAATTACTGCTTTCATTGAATTTTTATTTTAGCAGGCTTAAATTAAAAATTTTCTGAAGCAGAGTCGATTAATTCTGATAAATTACGAAAACAATTTAAACTTAATGACTCGAAAACTTAACATTAACTGGAGGTGTTGGTAAATGAATTTTGAACTGACTCAGGATCAGAAGGATATTCAGAAGGCTGCGAGAGAGTTCGCACAGAACGAGTTCACTGCTGAGAGAGGAAGACACTACGACCAGAAGGAAGAATTTCCATTTGATTTATGGAAAAAGGCATGTGAACTTGGATTTATAGGTGTCCATTTTCCCGAAGAATACGGCGGAGCTGGGCTGGGAATCCTCGAAAATATTCTCATAGTTGAGGAATTCTGCAGAGCAGACAGCACAATTGGAAGCGCCCTGATTCTTTCAGACTTCTCATCTGAGGTTATAATGAGGTTCGGCAGTGAGGCGCAGAAGGAAGAGGTTCTTCCAAAGGTGGCCGGAGGAAAGGCAATCACCGCAGGATGCTACACGGAGCCTGAAGCGGGAAGTGATCTCACAGCGATAAAAACCAGAGCCGAAAAGGATGGCAACGAGTGGGTGATAAACGGATCAAAGACGTTCATAACGAATGGAACCATTGCGGATTACTACGTGGTGCTTGCAGTCACAGATCCAGACGCCCAGCCCAGATACAGGGGATTCAGCACGTTTCTTGTTAGAAAGGATGCAGAGGGGTTGCAGACAAACAAGATAGATGGCAAGATGGGCATCAGGTCATCTCCAACCGCAGAGGTCGTTTTCAAGAATGTCAGAGTCAGCGAGGAGGATGTTATCGGCCAGGTCAACAGAGGATTCTATCAGGTCCTTGAGTTCTTCGACGAGAGCAGAATTGAGATTGCCGCTCAGGCTCTTGGTATCGCTCAGGGTGCTTTTGATAAAACACTCGACTATGTCAAGCAGAGAAAACAGTTTGGTCAGGCAATAGGTGCTTTTCAGGCTTTACAGCACAGAATAGCTCATCTTGGCACCATGCTTGAAGCAACAAGGCTTCTCATTTACAAGGCAGCCTGGAATTACGACAAAAACGGCATAGACCCCACACTCACCAGCATGGCAAAGTACCTCGCAGGCAAACTTGCGGTCCAGATCTGCGATGAAGCGATACAGATGCACGGAGGATATGGGTACGTTGCGGAAAACGACGTCGAGAGATATTACAGGGATGCCAAGATTACTGAGATCTACGAGGGGACAAAGGAGGTTCAGCTCAATACTGTTGCCAAAGGCCTCTTAGGAAAGTTCTAATCAGTTTTATCAAATTTTTACCTGCTGAAGGGACGGTGATCAGAATGTTCGACGAGAAAAAACTTGAAGAGTTGAAAAGAAAACGAGAAGGCTGGGAGAAATCCTGCCTGAACCCTTACCTCGAGAAGTATGGCGAAAGAGATGAAATGTTCGAGACTCTTTCGGGAATAAAAGTGAAAAGAGTTTATGATCCTACAGATATTGCCCATTTGGACTACATGAAAGACCTCAACTATCCTGGCGAATATCCGTATACGAGAGGAGTATATCCCACAATGTACCGCGGGAGACTGTGGACAATGAGGCAGTTTTCAGGGTTTGGGACTGCAGAGGACACCAATGCAAGGTGGAAGATGCTTCTGAGGGAGGGGCAGACGGGACTCAGCACGGCCTTTGATTTCCCAACGCTGATGGGTGTGGACAGCGATGATCCCCTTGCTGATGGCGAGGTTGGAAAGGTGGGTGTTGCTATCGACACCCTCAAGGATTTTGAGGTTCTGTTTGACGGCATCCCTCTTGACAAGGTTTCGACATCATTCACAATAAACCCTCCTGCAGCAATAATTCTGGCGATGTACGTTGCAATTGGAGATCTCCAGGGAGTTCCGAGAGAACAGCTCAGAGGAACAATTCAAAATGACATGCTCAAAGAATTTCACGCCCAGAATACACTCGTTCTTCCTCCTGAGCCGTCAGTCAAGGTAATCACAGACATATTCGAGTGGGGTGTAGAGAACGTCCCGAAATTCAACCTGATCAGTATTTCAGGATACCACATAAGAGAGGCTGGCTCAACAGCCGTTCAGGAGCTTGCGTTTACAATAGCAGACGGAATGGCCTACGTTGAGGCTGCAATTGAAAGAGGAATCGACATCGACAGGCTCGCACCACAGCTCAGCTTCTTCTTCAACTCACACAACAACTTCTTCGAGGAGATTGCCAAATTCAGGGCTGCAAGGAGAATGTGGGCCAAAATAATGAGAGAAGAATATGACGCCAAGAATCCAAGGTCCTGGTGGCTCAAGTTCCACACGCAGACGGCAGGCTGCTCCCTCACCGCCCAGCAGCCCCTGAACAACATCGTGAGGACAACCATCCAGGCAATGGCGGCAGTGCTCGGAGGCACACAGAGTCTGCACACCAACAGCTTTGACGAGGCATGGGCTCTGCCGAGTGAAGAGGCTGTTAGAGTTGCCCTGAGAACCCAGCAAATCATTGCATACGAGAGCGGAATCCCGGACACGATTGATCCGCTCGCAGGATCATACTACGTGGAATGGCTCACAGACAAGATGGAAAAACTCGCCTGGAAATACATTGAGCAGATAAGAAAGATGGGAGAAGGTAGCATGCTGAGGGGCGTACTGACGGGCATTGAAAACGGATTCTTCGTCAAAGAGATAAGCAGAGCAGCAGCAGAATACCAGAGAGACGTTGAAGAAGGTAGGAGGACAATAGTCGGCGTTAATAAATTCGCAATAGAAGAGGACCTCAACATCCCGATCCTCAAGGTTGATGAAGAGGCACAAAGAAGACAGGTCGAGAGACTGAGAAAGATAAAGGCAGAGAGAGATAACGATGCAGTCAGAGAAGCTCTTGAGTGGCTGAGAAGTGCTGCAGAGAACAATGAAAACGTTATGCCGCCAATTCTTGAAGCTGTGAAGGCTTACGCATCTGTGGGAGAGATAATGGGAGTCCTGAAGGAGGTTTACGGAACCTACAGGAAGCCAATAATCATCTAAATTTTTTCCGGGGGTGATAACCTTGGACAGAAAAATTAGGGTTCTTGTTGCGAAGGTCGGGCTGGACGGTCATGACAGAGGCGCAAAGGTTGTCGCAAGATTTCTGAGGGATGCGGGCTTTGAAGTGATATACACCGGCCTGCACAGAACCCCTGAAGAGGTTGCGATGGCTGCCGTGCAGGAGGACGTTGATGTCGTGGGAATTTCACTCCACAGCGGCGCCCACCTGACCCTCGTACCCAAGGTCATGAAGTATATTGAGGAGTTCGGCGGAGATCTGAACGAACTTGTCGTGATTGTCGGAGGAATTGTACCGGCAGACGATATTGACAAACTCAAGGAGATGGGAGTGGATGAGGTATTCATTCCGGGAACGCCTATAGAGAAGATAATAGATTACATCAAGGCGAAGGTTCCCGAAAAGAAGAGAACCGGAGAGAAGGTATAATCATGAACGTGGAAGATATAGTAAAGGGAATTGAGAAGGGGAACAAGAGAGCACTGGCAAGAGCGATAACCTATGTCGAAAACGAATACCCTGAAGGCAAAGAGATAATGAAAAAGATTTACCACAGAACCGGGAACGCACACGTCATAGGTATCACCGGCTTCCCCGGAGTGGGGAAATCAACCACAGTGAGCAAGCTAATTCAGAAATTCAGAGAAAAGGGTAAAAAAGTCGGAGTGGTGGCTGTAGACCCTGGTTCACCATTCACAGGCGGTGCATTGCTGGGGGACAGGCTGAGGATGGAGGGATATGACGTCAGCAAGAACCTGTGGGTCGATCCGGGCGTATTTTTCAGGAGCATGAGTTCAAGGGGGAAGGCTGGTGGACTTGCAGCAAAAACGGGAGACGTTACCAGGCTTTTGGACGCTTTTGGCTTTGACGTCATAATCGTAGAGACGGTCGGTGCGGGACAGAGTGAGGTTGACATTGTTGAAGTTGCGGATACGACCATCGTGGTAATGATGCCGGAAATGGGAGACGAAATCCAGATCAACAAGGCCGGAATACTGGAGATTGGAGACATATATGTCGTCAATAAAGCTGACCTCGGCGGTGCAGAGAAAACAGTGAAGTGGCTGAAGTCGATGATCATGATGGATCAGGAGGCAGTGGAGATTCTCAGCAAAACAAGCCATGCTGACGAGGTGAGAGTGGAAAGCGGGGAAATCTTCGAGAGAATGAAAAAGGGAAAGGACTGGATACCGCCCGTTGTTGTTACGGTGGCTGATAAAGGCGAGGGGATCGGGGAGCTTGTCAGTTCAATAGAGGGGCATTTCGAGTACCTCAAAAACACAGGCAAACTCATGGAAAGAAGGGTCAGGAGGCTCAGCAGAGAAGTTTTTGATCTGATTATGGACGAGATCAGACAGATCCTGGCAGGAAATGACAGAATCGACTTCAGGAACCACATAGAAAGAGTTGTGAAGGGCGAAATAGACCCACACTCCACCGCAGAAGATATAGTGGAGGAACTTCTCAGGCTGGGATGCAGATGAAAAAGGCCAACAAGACTCATCTTTTTAATCTCGAGCTGGTAGAAAAAGATGACCTCAGAATAGAGACGGTTGGAAGCATAGACGAGGCAAATGCGTTTATCGGGCTTGCAAAGACCAGAATCAAAGATAAAAAGCTCAGAGGAATTCTCACGGACGTTCAGATAATGATGTTCAAAGCAGGTTCACAGTGTGTCGGAGGAGACGTTAAGATATCTGAGGGAGATCTCAAATACCTGCTGGATACCATAAATGACCTCCAGAAAGTCGTCAAAATGCCTGACAGCTTCATAATTCTCGAAAAAGACGAGATTTCAGCCCTGCTGAGCATCGCAAGAAGCATTGTCAGAAGGGCAGAGAGAAGAGCTGTGACGCTTTACAGGAATGGAGTGGTGGAGTATCTGCTCGTGGAATGGCTCAACAAGCTGAGCTACCTCATGTATCTGATGATACTGGCAGTCCAGAACGGAGAATACGAATCAATAGAGCTATGAAAGAAAGCTGGAGTGAGTACAGCGGCTCAATCGAGAAAAGCAGAGAATTCCACAGGCGATATCAGATAGCCGTAAACCATCCACTGAGAAGAAAAATTCTCAAGCTGTTGCATAATGGAAAAAGCCAGGAAGAAATAAGAACTGAATTAAATCTCGATGAAAGGGACTTCGAGTACCATCTCCAGCTTCTGGAGTGGGGATTTTGCATCGAAAGAGATGCCCAAGAAATAAGGATCACAAAAGAAGGAAGCGTAGTGGAGTACATTGATCAGTAGCGACGTCTTTAGTACCGGATTTATTAAATTTTAGAAGCAGAACCTTAAACACCCTGCAATTCAAAGGATTTATAATCAGGTATCTGAAAGTCCATTTAAAGGTGATGCCATGGAGCTGACAGCTGCATGTGGACAGCAAAGAATCATCAGAGACATCAGGACGAATAAATCAAAGGGACTGAGCCTTATAAAGAGGGCCGTGCAGGTGAACGCCAGAATCATTGTGCTGCCAGAGGCTTCAAACACCGGACTGTTCCCGGAAAATTACGAAGGCGTCAAAACCGCCGAGGAAGAGCTGGATACAGTTCTCAAACTCTCAGAAAAAAAAGATATCCTGATAATAGCAGGAGTGGTTGAGAGGGAAAACGGAAAGCTCTATAATTCGGTCTGCCTGATACACAGGGGAGAGATCACAGGAAAGTACAGAAAAATCCTCCCGTTTCCCCTCACGCACGAGAAAGACCACTTCACCCCCGGAAAAGAACTAAAGGTTTTTGAAACGCCTTTCGGGAAAATAGGGATTCTTGTGTGCTACGAGATAAGGTTTCCAGAGCTTGCGAGAAAACTCGCAAAAATGGGTGCAGAAATCATTGCAGTTCCCGCAGAGTTTCCTTCAGCCAGAATAGAACACTGGAAAACGCTCATAAGAGCAAGGGCTATAGAGAATCAGGTGTACGTGCTTGCAGCAAACTCGGTTGATTTCGAAAAGAACTACAACGGGCATTCTGCAATAATTGATCCATACGGGAGAGTTCTGAATGAAGCCGGTGAACTGCAGGAGCTTATTTTCGCAAAAATCGACCTTGAAGATGTTGAAAATTGCAGAAAACAGTACCCATTCCTCAACGACTTAAAAAAAGTTGAAAAAATTGTTTAAATTCTTTTTAGTTTATTCACCGCAATTAACACAGCAAATCCAGTTACCAGAGTCAAAACTCCACCATACCACAGCCCCGCTTTGCTGGCAGCCACTGCAACAATGAACCCTGCAACCAGTGCCTCAATCCCCCTCCTGTACTCTGTGTGCACAAGGGCAATCACGAGGGGGAGAGTGGACAGCAGCAGAGAGGAGGACATCACGGATAGCTCAACAATGTAGCTCGGCCTTGTGGATGCAAAAAGGGCAACAGCTATCGTAAGCACAACGATTGATGCTCTGCCCGCAAATTGATTTTTGAACATGTCTCTCGAAACCATTGACGAGAGGCTCAGAATTATTGAGTTTGCGGTGGTTATCGCTGCCGCAAGGATGCTCAGCGCTATTATGAGCGCCATCCACTCAGGCATTATTGAAAGCAGGGCAGGCATCACCATATCTCTGTCTTTTATTAGCGGAAACATGCCTTTTACAGCCATAACCCTCAGATTGAGGCCTATCAGCGTAACAACAATTGTGTAAATCAATCCAAAGACGCCGAAATAAACAACCATCCTTTTCAAAGCTCTCTCGTCTTTCGGTATGAACAGCCTCTGAAACACCTGTGGATTGGTCAGGGCAAAGAAGAACCAGGGAACAGTGAGCTTTATGAAGAGCTGGGGCGACCAGATTTTGTTCGGCACCTGCATCAAGTCGCCAAGCTCCGCCACCTCTCCAGCAAATCCCGGATTGAGCGAAAAGACATAACCTATCGCCATGAAGGCCGCAAGGAGCATGATCACCCCCTGAAGAGCGTCGGTCCACGCCACCCCTCTAAGGCCGCCTATGAATGCCCAGAGGGCAATCAATATCGCCGAGATGGCAAGACCTGTGTAAAAGCTTATTCCGGCCATTTTTTCAAGTATTAGGGAGACACCAATCAATTGAGACGATGTGTACGGGATGAGAGCGATTAGAGATACTATGGCGATTGCCATGGCCGTTTTCTCACCGAATCTCTTTCCAACAAGTTCCGCAGGTGACACTGCATTGTATTCCCTCGACATCCTCCATATTTTTGGAGCATAATATGAAAGAAGCATTAAGGTGCCAACGAGATAGAACATCTCAAAACCGTAAGCTCCAACACCACTCGCATAGCTCAGCCCGACAAGTCCAACCATCATGAATGCCGAATAGGTCGTTGCCGCATACGTTAATGCTGATATAATTCCACCAACATTCCTGCCGGCTATGTAGTAGTCAGCATCGTCTTTAAATCCGCGCTTCCTTGCATAAACGGCGATGGCTGTTCCGGTAGCTGCGTAAAAAAGCACAAGTGCTATGAAGCTATTCAACCTCCCACCTCCTGTAGGATATGTACGCAAGATACACCGAAACGACGGCAGTCCAGTAGATGTACGCTGCAAGGTCGTGGCTCTTTATAGCCACAAATGGCACCAGCATTGCCAGAATTACTGCAGCAAATTCCACAGCCCTCATCGAACACGTGTTCGGTGAAGTGGTTTTTTAAGTATTTCGGGTGAGGGAGATATATATGGCTGTAAAAACCGTGAAGATAATAAAACAGGGAACGGTGATTGTTGAGGCGTTTGAAGACCTGCAAAAAGCACCGGCGTTGAAAAAGCTTTCAGGCGTTGGAGGGGGCTCGACTGTAACACTAATAGAATCCGATGCAAAAATTCTCGTAGATACCGGATTTGACTGCGAGTGGAATCCAAGTAAAGACAATATCAGGAAAAATGAAAAAATGCTGTCTCTTGCACTCGAAAATTTTGGTTTGAAGCCAGAAGACATAGACATCGTGTTCATAACGCACTGGCACCGGGATCACTACGGAAACTTCAGGCTGTTCGAGAGCAGCGAGATTATAACGTCAAAACTGGCTGTCGAAAGACATGGACTGGATCTCACCGGAGTGAGGGATGGAAAGCATATCGCTGACGGGGTTTGGGTTATGTACACACCAGGACACACCATAGATCACGCATCACTGATTCTCGAGACTGAAAGATTGAGATATACAGAAAAAGCCGGCTTCGGGGGTCAGATCGTGGGTATAGGCAATGTCAAAATTGCGATTGCTGGAGATGCAGTGGTTTCGGAAAGCTACTATTTGCTTGGGAGGGTGTGGCGGCACAATCAGGACTTTTACTCAGAGAAAGAGGCAATAGAGAGTGTCAGGAAGATCGAGTCCGCTGCAGACTACATAATCTCCGGACATGGGGGGATGTTTGCCATTCATCGTGATAAATGCAAACTCAACTGAAAACGAATGGCAGATAAACCTGAGAGCAAAGGTTGAGATGGCATGGAGATTGGAGTCCTTTACTCTGGAGAGTTCGGAAAACGCTTTGTTTCAAACCTTGCCTATCCTGACAGCTGTCCCCACTTTGGAGCCTGCGGAATAGATGAATGCGACCATTGCAAGGCCTACGACTTTTCAGACAGGATCGTTCTTGTCAGGGAATTAGATGAACCCGCATCTTACGGAATTTATATAGAAAAACCGGAAGAGATCGTTGGCAAAGTCGAATGTGAAATCCTCGTAGCAATAAACCTTCACCCGGATATAATTGCCGAGCTTCCCGGAATTGCAGATGTGCGATCAATAATCATCCCGGTGGAGCACCCAGCATGGCTTTCAGTTGGCTTAAGGGAACAGGTCAGAAGAAAGTGCGAGGAAGCTGGAATTAAGTTTTACACCCCAAAACCTTTTTGTTCATCAAATACCCCTCTGACAAATCTGGGTTTCGGAAAACCGGAATTCAGAGTTGAGATGAATGGCAATGTCATCGAGAGGGTGGAGGTCGTGAAAAGCGATCCATGCGGTAATGCATACTATGTCGCCAGAAGAATGCAGGGATATGAGATATCAGACCTGAGAGAATTCTGGAAGGAGATTCATCAGCATCAGTGTGCCTACCCCTGCCTGGCGAGCATGGAAAGGGATGCTGAGATAAAAGAAGCTCCTTTCCACCTTGCAGGCTACGTTATGGTTTATCAGTTCAGCAGAGCCTGTGGAGTAGATGCGGAAAGCTTTGTGCCGGAACACATGAGGAGGTTCGTGCTGGAGTAGGTTTCGGTCAAAAGTAATCGGCAAGCTTCGGAGCCTTAAATTCTGAGATAAATTCCCTTATTCTCCTGTTTGCAAGCTCAACATACTCTTCGCTTATCTCATATCCCACATAATGTCTCCCGGTTTTTATGGCAGCAATTGCAGTCTGCCCGCTCCCCATAAATGGATCAAGAACGACATCCCCCCTGAACGTGTAAAGCTGAATGCACCTGTACGGCAACTCCACCGGAAACGGTGCCGGATGTCCTATTTTTCTGGCCGAAACTGCCGGGAACGTCCATACACTTTTGGTGAATTCAAGAAACTCTTCCCTTTTTATTGTACTTTCTCTGTTATCCGGGTTCTCTCTTTTGAAGGTATCTTTCGAGAAAACCAGGATGTACTCATGAATGTCCCTCAGCGTTGGGTTTTTGGCAGAAAGCCAGCTTCCCCAGGCAGTTGATGGACTTGCACTGGAGTCCTTGTTCCATATAATTTCGCCTCTCATCAAAAATCCTATTTCGAGCATGTCCTGAATGATAAATGCATGAAGAGGGATGTAAGGCTTTCTTCCGAGATTTGCAATATTTATGCACACTCTTCCCCCTGGAACAAGTACTCTGTACGTCTCCTTCCACACGCGTTTCAGGAACTCCCGATATTCTGAAAACGTCATATCTCTGTCATATTCCTTGCCAACATTGTAGGGGGGAGAGGTCACCATGAGATGAACACTGCAGTCCGGGAGCTCCTCCATGCATTCGCTGGACTTGCAGAATATTCTATCAAGATGGTTTTCAGTGATTCTGTTTTCGACATACTCAACCTTCTTTTCTTTTGGAAACTCATCATAGAGTCTGCTGGAGTAAAACTCAGTTGAGTCATGGCTGATTCTTCCAGGCACACCAAATTTACTGGTTTTTGTTCCATTTCTTCTTTTTTTGCTCACCTCAAACACCCCTCAGCAGCTCAAGGAATTTTTCAGCTTTTTTGACGTATGTTGGCTCTCTGCTCGCAATTTCAATGATTCTTCCAAGCTTCTCTTTTGGAAGCATTGAGGAGAAAAATTCCCTTTCATCCTCAACTAACTCCGACAACATTCCCTCCAGTTCTGAAAAATCGTCTATCCTCAAAAATCCTCTTTCAGGAGTGTTTTTTATATTTTCATCGCTGTCACCATCCAATGGGTCCGGGTTGACCGAATAGAATCCCTGAACTATCCCGGCAGTTTTAAGATGATCAACCTTTTCATAGTATGTTTTTGTTATCGGTGTATTGCCAATAACGATGATGGGTATTTTCGAGGCCATGTTTCTTGAAACCCTTATGTTTATACTTTTGCCAATTGCTTTAAGCATAGTATCTGACCTAAGAAGTCCTGGATTGCCCTGGTGAGTTCTGTAATCTCCAATGCATTTTAGCTCCCCGGTTTCAGGGTCATATTCCCAGTTCCAGACAACAGACATCTTGACCTCGATAAGCATTAGGATGTTTTCCGGCTTTTGATATCTCTCAGGGGTCTTTACAATGGCCACGTCTGCCGGAGAACGCTCACCAATCCCGATCTCCTCACAGACAATCTTATGCACCGAATATGCATCAAACTTTTCTGCAATTGGTTTGACAAGTTCTGTCACCCACTTCTCAGTATAACTGCCCACAAAGGTGTTTCTGCTCTGAAGTGTTGTTTTTCTACCCTTATAGTTCTTGGGCCAGTATGCAAGATATCTGCCATCATCGGTAACGTAAAAGAGCTGCTCTGGAGTGGCAATCTCAAGAGCTTTTTCGAAGAACCTCATCTCTTCATCCTTATCCCAGAGTTTTTGATATTTCATCATCCATTACCCCCATTAGCGTCAGAAGTTATTCTACTTTGCTGTGCATTCACGAACTGAGTTTCACGATAGGTCTCTAAAATAAGAATATCAACCTTTTGGCGGAGAAATTAACAATAGTTTTTGAGGTCTTCAAGCTATCCAACTCCAAAGTCATTACGGTTTTTTACACGTTTCATAGTTTGAAAGCCAAAAAAGGGAGTAGGCTGGAAAAACAGTTAACAAACAATAACCTGTAGTCACTTTTTGCTCCTGAAATAGCCGCACTTCTTGAACCTCAGCTCTCCTTTCCTGAAATCATCAGCCCATCTTGGAAAAATCCTCGAGATCCTCGCCTCAAACCACCTGCATGAGTACCTGCCATCGTACTCGTAAAACTTGCATTCCACACATCCCATAAATCAAGTAAATTTGATAAAATATAAAGTTTACTGAATTTTCATCTCAGGCCTACAAGCTCCTCCAAAGCCTTTTTCTGATCCTTTGCCTTAACAACGCCACTTGCAAGAAGGACCCCATCCGCTCCGAGGTCCATAGCAGCCACAACATCCTCATAGGTTGCTATTCCTGCACCACAAAGTACACGTATCCCGGAGTCCATTTTCTTTGCTGCTTTGACAGAGTTTTCAACGACCTCAGGCTCAGCTTTGCTTACAGGTATTCCACTCCCTATCAGCTCAGGGGGTTCAATTGCTACATAATCTGGAGAAAGGGCTGCTGCAGCCTGTGTCGTTGCCACGTTGTTCGTGCATACAACCGATGTAAGCCCGAGCTCTCTGAATCTTGAAACAAGAAATTCTATGTCCGCAAGTTTCAATCTTCTCTCACTGTGGTTAATCAGACTGCCTCTAACGCCAATCTCCTTCAGCATTTCTGGAGGAATCCTTCCGGTGTTGCTTCCATAACCAACAGCATCTGCGTGCTGAGCGAACACATCAATTTCCACATTCCTGAGAATGCTCGAGACGTCAAGAAAGTTCGGGGCGATGGCCATGTAAAAGTCTACCTTTTCTGCGACCTCTCTGACGGCTTTTGCGAGGGCTACTGCCCTCTCACCACTCCCTTCTCTGTACGCCTTGAAGTTGATGATTATCGTCGCCATGGCCCGACCCTCAGAAGTCAGTCATGACTCTGAACTGGTCAGTATCGGGCTTCATGCTTGCAAGGAATCTCCTTGCTGCCCCCTCTATATCTCTCGCTCTCGTTATGGCTCTACCCACGACAAGTATGTCAGCACCACCGCTTATGGCAGCTTCAACATTCTCAGGCCTTATACCACCCGCGACAGCAACAAGCACGTTGTGCCTCTCTTTTATGGGCTTAGCAAATTTCCATGGTGGTTCTTCATGTTCTGAATCGATTGCCCTGTGCAGTTCAACAACATCCGGCTTCACGCCTGCCTCCACAATCCTGTCAAGCCTGCTGACGGGGTCTTCCACGTTCAGCATGTCCACAACACAGTAGATTCCGAGCTTCTGGGCTTCATTTATCGCCTTCTTTATCGTGTTTATTGGGGCAAGGCCTGAGATTACAACAGCATTTGCTGTGGCATCGACAGCCATCCTCGCCTCGAGGTTGCCGGTGTCAAGGGTCTTGAGATCAAGGACGAAGAACGCATCAGGTCTCTCTTCCCTCAGCTTGAGGATGACCTCGGCTCCATGTCTCTTGGCCAGCGGAGTTCCAACCTCGAAGATTATGTGGTCGCTGTCCGGAATGTACCTGAGCACCCTCTGCACCTCGTTCAGGTCTGGGATGTCGATTGCAATCTGGAGATATGGTGGGTCCCAGAGCTTTGTAAGCTTCCTTCCCGCAAAGGGGTGGAAGCTCCTGTCCTTTTCATAAAGCACGGTGTCCACGTCAGGGAAGCTGGACATGGCCCTTTTTATTGCAAGCTTGGTTGCGCTGTAATTGTAGTAAAACACCTTCTCCTTGTTCCTGGCCTTCGGATGGATGAACACGCTCACAATGACAAGATAATCCTCTACCATATCTTTCGGAATTATTCCCTCCTCAACCGCATCGGATATGGCCTTTGCAACAGCCATTTGCGCTGGCCCGAAAATCAGTTCTGCCTGAAACATGTCCTTTACCGTAACCTTGGGTATGATTACGGCCGGTGGCTTGGTTATTAGGTTGGGCCTCAATACTGCAAGCAGCGGAGTGTGACCGGCTGAGAGCTGAGACAGAGCATTTGCAAAAGCCTCACCAACAGGGCTGTCCTTCGTCCCTATCATGAGGTCTATGTGTGCCACCTCATTTCCCGTCCCGACCAGAGCTTCACCAATCCTGTATTCCATAAAGTTCACCTCAAAAAGAATTAAAATTCAAATACTTCCTCATAGAACCTCCTGACCATCTTTGAATCCATCAGAAGTTCTTTTTCCTTGAGAATTTCCCTTTCGAGTTTCTTCAGTGTTGCGTGGATTGCGAATTCTATGCCCCATCCTTCACCGGTTGCAAAGAACGTGCCTCTGTCACTTGACATCTTCAATCTGACATGAATCAGTGGCAACCCTCTGAACCTCTCCTTATGCTGCTTGATATAGACAAACAGCACGGCATCGCTTATGAAGTTCTCGAACTTTCTCATGAATTTCTCGATATCCTTCTGAAGAGCTGTCATATCAAACTCATCGGGCTCAATCCCTCTCAGAATCAGTTCTATTCTCAATTCTCCTTTCGGTTTAACCTCAGAATACAGTTTCTCAAGCAGATCCTTCTTTGTTACGATTCCCTCGGGTGTCTGATCATCGTCAACAACAACGACACTCGAAACCTTGTGCTCAATCATCTGTTCAATGACCTCAGCAACACTATCATTTTCGAAACACGTCACAGGCGGATAGCTCATGATGCTTTCGACCATTATTGCCAGAGTTTTATCCTTCTCTCCCTTTGCATCCCCCATTCTGGCTCTCTTTCTGGGAGCTATTATCCTGTCGACAATGTCCTTGCCGGTAACAACACCCACAACCCTGTGCCTGTCGTCAACCACAATAAGCCTGTCAACGCCGTGAGTCCTCATCAGAGAAAGTGCTTTTCCAGCAGAATCGTGGGCATTAATTGTAACAACATCCGGATTCATGACACCCCTCACTTTCACGCCGGAGAGTTCATCTTTCAGGGAAATCAGAAAGTCGTGGATGTATATCACCCCATAATCTCCATCCTTCCGGACTATCACGAATGGGGTGGAATCTTCGATAAATCTCCTCACAACCCTCTCCACACTCAGATCAGAAAAATTAACTATTCCTGTTCTTATGACAAAGTTCTTAACCTTTGTTTCGTGTGGATTGGTCATTGCGCTTCCCCTGATAAGATCCCTCTCTCTTATGACGCCGATTATCTTATCACCTTCCTTTACGACAAGCGCACTGGCCTTGTCGGGGTCAAGCTTATCGAGAAGTGGGAATACTTTTGATATTGTGTCATCAGCATTCACAACCTCATAATCAAACCTTATAAGATTTTCAAGCTGCTCCCTGTCCATCTCATCACCTCCCACTCTTTTTTATTCTGGCAAAGTTTAAAAAAGTATGCCCGACGCTTTCGAGAGGTTCTGACAATATTGATTAAGGATAAAAATAAAAAGAACCGATCAATGTGGCAGATATATTCTTCTCAGACACCTTATCCCGTCTATCCTGCGCATAGCAAAAATATCCGCTGCTTTCACAGTTGAGACCCTCTTTCCCGAGCTGTTAATGATTTCTTCGCTGAGCCTGAATATTTCTCTCAGCCGTTCACCTATTTTCCTGACCTCCCTGTATATCTCATGCTCTTTAAGTGTTTCACACCTCCTGGCACACTCATATTCACGGGCCACAGTTATAAGACCTCCTGCATTTATGATGTAATCGGGAGCGTATAGAATTCCGAGACTCGAAAGCATCTCACCCATACTCTCGTTCTCAAGCTGATTGTTTGCGGCCCCGGCAACAATGCTGCACCTTAACCTTCGGATTGTGCTGTCATTTATAATCCCTCCAAGCGCACAGGGAGAGAAAACATCGCACTCTACAGAGTATATTTTCCCCGGATCTACATACTCTGCACCCTGATTAACTGCCTCCTTTACCCTCTCAGTATCCACATCGGTTACCGTTACCTTGGCTCCGTTCTCAAGCAGGAGTTTGACCAGCTCGCTGCCAACCTTGCCCACTCCCTGAACTGCAACGTGAACACCCTCAACATTCCCATCTCCAAAGACATATTCCAGGCAGGCTTTAATTCCACAGTAAACCCCATACGCAGTAAATGGAGACGGGTCCAGGTTAACACCGGTAACATACTCTGTCTCACTCATCAGAACCCGCATATCTTCCAGAGTCGTTCCAGCATCTTCCGCTGTTATGTACCTTCCCCCGAGAGACTGCACAAACCTGCCGTAACTTCGCAGTAGAACTTCATTTTTGTCTCGTTTGGGATCGCCTATTATGACTCCCTTTCCTCCTCCAAAATTCAG
Organism: Geoglobus acetivorans; assembly: GCF_000789255.1. NCBI lineage: Archaea > Methanobacteriati > Methanobacteriota > Archaeoglobi > Archaeoglobales > Archaeoglobaceae > Geoglobus > Geoglobus acetivorans. Next base: position 1,776,420 of record NZ_CP009552.1, on the reverse strand, counting down.
TCCGGCTGCAGCAGCCTTGAACGTCATTGCTCTTGCAAGTCTCATAACATCCCTCAGCGCCTCGATCTCATTTCTGTAGTTCCACATTCTCGTCCCTCCGAGAGCGGGACCGAGAGTTGTGTCATGAATGACGACGATTGCCTTTAGCCCCGAATGTGAGTCCTGGAAAAATACTATCTGCTCAAAATCTTCCCTCTCCATCATCTCAAACATAGAATTCTGCTGAAGCTGCATGCACACCACCTGCCAGTTTTGCAAGGCTGGTCCACTTTCTTTCCACATATTCTCTAATTGCCTCGATATCCTTCCGGCTTAGATGGGCAAACCTGCCCTGAGCGGACAGATATTCCTCCACATCCCTCAGCTCCCTTTTACCCTCTGCAATTGCTTTGCTCAATCCCGTTAACCTGAATTCCCCGTTTTCGTACTCGTAAAGAATCCACATGCCCGTTTCGACAGCCATTCTACCAATCTCGACAGTCCTGTCCATCGGATATTTCCACCCCGGAGGGCAGGGGGCCAGGATTTCAATATACCTGAAACCTTCCACATTCTTTGCCTTTCTGACTTTTTTGTAGAGGTCTGTAAGATATCCTGCAGATGCGGTTGCGACGTAGGGTATATCATGTGCGACCATCATTTCGGCAACATCTTTTCTATGCTCCCTTTTTCCGCTCCATGTTGTGGTCGTCCAGGCTCCGTAAGGTGTGGCACCGCTCCTCTGAACTCCAGTGTTGGAATACATCTCATTGTTGTAACACACATACAGGATGTCCTCATTTCTCTCCGCAGCAGCAGATAGAGCCTGGAGACCGATATCATACGTTCCGCCATCGCCAGCCCAGACAACCACTGTAGCATCAACGCCTTTTTTCTCAAGAGAAGCTTTAATTCCAGAAGCGGTTGACGCTGAGGCGGCGAAGACTGTGTTAAATACAGGAACGTCAATTGCAGACCCGGGAAACATGCCCTGATAGACTGATGTGCAGCTTGCTGGAACAACAAGCACGGTTCTTTTTCCAACAGCCTTCAAGACCGTACGAAGGCACATCGAGGAAGCACATCCATGACACGCAGCATTTCCAGGGAGAAGATATTCTCTCTCGGGAATATCGGATATCTTCATACCACCACCTCGGTAATCCACCCATCACGGAATCCCCCACACACAGCCTTTTCAATAGCCCGAAATGTTACATCTCTCCCTCCCAGGCCAGCAACCTTTCCAAGAATCTCCGGGCGCTTCCTGGAATTGTACAGGGCAGACTTTATTTCAGAAAAAAGCTGTCCTTCATGTCCCGGGCTTATTGACCTGTCAACAACCACCGCTGTATCAACACCCTCAAGGGCTTCAACAACATCAGTCGAGGGAAAAGGCCTGAAACACCTGATTCTGAGCAGCCCAACCTTCTTACCCTCCCGTCTCAATCGTTTAACCGCAATTTTTGACTCTGAAGCTATTGCTCCGATGGCCACTATTGCCACCTCAGCATCATCAAGCATGTACTTTTCCAGCAGAAGAGGTGTGTGTCTCCCTGTAAGAGACTCGAACGCCTCTTCGGTTTTTTTAATGACCTTGATCGCCCTTATGTGCGATTCAAAGATGTCCTTTCTGAGTTCCATGTAGTAATCTGAAGAAAGTATGTTTCCGAATGTTTCAGGCTCATCGAAATCCATCTTCCAGGGCGCTCTGTATTCTTCCAGAAATTTGCCTATTCCCGTTACCACAGGCATTGCGGTGTGGGACAGGACGAAGCCATCATAGCACACCATGGCCGGGAGAAGGACTCGCCTGTCCTCTGCCACCCGGTAGGCCATAACTACTGTATCATATATCTCCTGGTTGTTACTGCAATAGAACTGAATCCAGCCCGTATCTCTCTGGGACATTGTATCACCAAGATCCGCCCATATATTCCATCCCGGCCCAATGGCTCGATTTGCAACAGCCATAACAACGGGAGTTCTGGCATTTGCTGCATAATGCAGAAGTTCGTGCATGTATGCCAGCCCATGACTTGAGGTGGCTGTGAATACACGTGAACCTGAAGCGGAAGCGCCTATACAGGCTGCCATTGCCGAATGTTCCGATTCAACCAGGATCAGCCTTGCATCCATCTCCCCTGACTCCACCATCCTGGCAATCTCCTCCACAACCGGTGTTGAGGGAGTGATTGGGTATGCGGCCACAACCTCAACACCGGAATCTCTTGCAGCGAGTGCTGCAGCCTGGTTCCCGGTAATCAGTTTCCTTTCCATCACCTTATCACCTCCCTTGCAACGCTTATTGCAGTCTTCGGGCAGACTGAACTGCACACAAGACACCCTTTGCAGAAATCATAGTCTATCCTCACTTCCCTCCCATCCCTCAGAATTGCGCTTTCCGGACAGTGAAGCCAGCAGTTCAGGCAACCAGTACATCTGCTGAAGTCGATCTCAGGCACAAAATCTCTCCATATCAATGTCCTGCCTGCCACACCTTTTACCGGTTTTGAAACAGGAATCCGAACTGCAATACTGCCTTTACTCTCCCGGTCCATCATTTTTCCAGACCCTCTCACCTTCCTGACTACAGCATTTTCGTATCCCTCCCACATGGCCCTGACATTGGCCTTCCAGTTTCTTCTGAACCTTTCTCTTACCACATCCTCGGTAATCTCTGGTGGAATCCGGGAAAACACCCTCAAAAAAGCGCCGAGCAGAGGTATGTTAACAACAGGCGTGCCTGAAACCACCAGATTATTTCGAATTGCAATATCCACGGCATCAACGGTGCATATCGTCAGAGCATTTTGATGGAATTCAAACTTCTCCGGGGCATCTGCGGTGTTAATTACTGCAATCCCTCCATTCTTCAACCCGCTGAAAACATCCACAGTACCTGGCAGTACCGGATCAAGTACAATGACGCAATCAGGAGAGTATATCTGGCTCCTCTCAAGTACCTCTTCTTCAGATATCCTCGTAAAGGCAAGCACCGGAGCACCCCTTCTCTCAGCCCCGAAAAACGGAATGGATTGAGAATAGTATCCGCACCGAAATGCAGCTTCTGCAAGGAGTAGAGATGCAGTTACTGCTCCCTGACCACCTCTTCCATGAAAACGGATTTCCCACCGTACTCCTTCCACCACCTCATCATCTTCCTGCATATCCCATCACATTATTATCTCTGTGCCCATACCTATATAACATAACAATAAATCATGATAGTTTTTAATATCCGGTTTTATTTTTAAAAAAATATTAAAAAAGATGTTTTGCTGCAGAAGCCCTGTCAGCAAGATGCGGTTCCCTGTCTCTGAGTTCCTCCACAAATCTTTTCACAATTTTGGACTCCGCAATTCTGAGATGATGAAGACATGTGGATTTTGCTATTCCGAAGCTTTTGGCCAGCTCATCAACACTCGTTTTTCTCGGCCACTCAAAATATCCCTTTCTGAAAGCCTCAACAAGCACCCTTTTCTGTTTCATTGAAAGCTTTCTCGAGATTTGCCCCACAATGTCCTCTTCCTCCTCATCTTCAAAGGATTTGAGATTCGAAATGCTCAGCACATCCACCTTAATTCCCTCAATCTCCAGAAGTCGGTTGAGTGTGTCGCTCAACCTTTCTTCGTCTATGAGTATCGTCCAGTACTCAAACCCGCCAGATATCGAAACTCGCATTGGCATGAATTCGAGAGAGAACACCTTGTCGTAGAATGTGGTGTGTGCAGGAAAACGGGCATGTATGTCGGCCTCCAGATCGCTTTTACCTATAACGTAAATCTCCTTCGCGTATTTTCTGTAATTCTCCATATCCTTCATGTAGCTTTTCAGAACATCATAACTCTCCGCACTGAGGTGAAAGTTTGCCCTCACCTCTCTCTCAAGCTTGAATACGCCCTTTGTTACCAGACATATTCCCGGATGATCTTTTGTCGATTCAATTGACCAGCAATCTGGATGCCAGAGCCTTAAGATTACCTTCTTCAGATTCATTTTCCCTTCCCCACAAACTTTCTCAGGTATACTATGTTTCTGCAACTATTAATCATTAATTGGTGCCAAATATAAAGCAGCTTTCGACCATGTGCTAACAGCTGCGATCAAAAAAGGACAGGACTCTGAGACTGTAGTTTCCTAAAATCATTTCCCACCATCAAACCACCTCCACGAATAACTCAATATTCTCTCAGGAGTCAACTTTCTCAAAAATGCTTTATAGGGAGTCTCCAGTTCATCTAAGTTGAGACTCATGTGGGGTCTTTTGTGATTGTACCACTCCATGAATTCATCTACTGTATCGAAATACTTGATTTTAGCTTCCAGCGTTCCATAGAACCTCTCTATCTTTCCATTCGTTTGTGGGTGATTCACCCTACCCACAATATGCTTAATTTCATTCTCTGCAAGGAATTTCTCAAATTTAGATACTCCTTTAGCCTTCTTCTCCCCTGCAGATGCGTAGAACTGAGTACCTCTATCCGTCAGGATTGATTCCGGCCTGCCATAATCATCCATGGCTTCTTTTAGCACTTTTATGGCATTCTCAGATGTTGCTTTATCAAATACTCCGTAACCAGTAATCAGACGGGAAGCATCGTCCAGATAAGCAATTATCCACTTCCCGTTATAGAAAAACCAGTCTGCATGCCATAATTCCATAGAGTGCTTTCTCTCATACCTTATCCACTTTTTACGCTTTTTCTTGTTCTTCTCCTCCTTAGCATAGCCGTTCATTCTCAACACTTCGTGTATTTTGTTCTTGCTTATTCTGTAACCTCTTTCCTTTAAGATTGTTTGGAGAACTACTGCATTACACCTGTACTCTTCATAGGCTTCTTTTATGGCTTCTATTTCTTCTTCTGATAGTTCTTTTTTAGGTCTACCTGGTTTCTTTGGCTTTGGTATTTCTCCAGTATCTTTGTATTGCTTGTAGATCTGATTTACTCTTCTTGGTGTTATGTTTTCGATCTCTGCTATCTCCTTTGTCGGTGTACCCTTCTCTTTCTCTCTGATAATCCATTTTATCGCTTTCTCGTCAAGTTTCACATGGGGGTTTGTTGAAGTGGGAAATAATTTCGGGAAAAGACAACAGGACTCTGAGACCGAAACTTTTTTTAAGCAAATCGCTGAAAGGGATTTTGCTGCTGCGCGGGTAGTCTAGTGGTAGGACAACGCCCTTCCGAGGCGTTAGCCCGGGTTCAAATCCCGGCCCGCGCACTGAGTAATTTTGTTTTTGCACTGAACAAACAAGCCTTCTGTTTTAAGGTGATTCATAAAGGGACTCATTCATTTTCCAACTGACCGATAATCCCGTACAGTAAACCACCTTAGATTAAAATACTCCCATTACAAAACTTACAACCAATGATAGACTTTCCACCATACAGGCCGCCCAGCGAGGCGAACAGCACACTCATAAGGGTTACCCGTGGCTGTCCCTGGAACAGGTGTGCATTCTGCGGGATGTACAAAACCGAGAGATTCATTATAAGAGACACAGAGGAGATAAAAAGAGACATAACCGTAGCTTCAGAGTTTTCAAAGTCGAGAACAGTATTTTTTGGGGATTCCGATAACCTTGTTCATCCCGACCTCATTGAAATCACAAAATTCGCTGTTGAAAAGCTGAATCCGGAAAGAATTACAAGCTACGCAAGGCTGAAAACGGCAAACTCGATGAGCCTGAAGGATCTCAGAGAAATAAGGGACTCTGGTTTGACAAGACTCCATTTCGGCCTTGAATCCGGAGATGATGGGACTCTCGAGATGATAAAGAAAGGCATTAGCTCGAAAGAAGCTATAGAGGGAGGAAAGAAGGCAAAAAAGGCTGGATTTGAGATATCTCTCTATATTCTGTCCGGCATAACTGGGAAATGGGAACAGCATGCACTGAACAGTGCCAAAGCGATCAACAAAATAGGCCCGGATTTCGTCAGATTGAGAAGCATCACAGTCATACCCAACACGATCCTCTGGAACAGAATGAAAAAAGGAATTTACGAGCCTCTTGATCCAGTACTGAGGCTGAAAGAGGTGAAGCTCCTGATCGAGAATATTGAGTGTGAGACACTGCTGTTCTCAGACCACGTATCAAACTATCTCTGGAGTGAAAACGGACCACCCTTTTACACAGGTGTTTCAGGAAGACTGCCAGAGGACAGGGAAAGGATTCTGAAAATGCTTGAAAGAGCGATCAGAGTTGCTGAAAATCTAAAGAACAGTGGAAAACTCGTGGACTCCAACATGCTCGCTTCTGCTGGAAAAATTATGCTTTAAAACAGCATCTGCTCAGTCAGACTTGTAAGCAATAAAATAACACCCTCGCTTTACCAGAATTGCCAGGAAGATTAAAAAGAAAAATTCGGGCAAGTGTGCAGAGATCTCAGAAAAGTTTTCAGTGTGCATGGAGATTTCCCATGGCATAAACGAGCAGAAGTCCTGCGATGAATATAACAAAGCTGAGCAGAGATTTTCCAGAGTCAGTTTCCTTGTGCAGTTCAGGAATCAGATCGCTTGTTGCAATGTATGTGAAGTTCCCGGCAGCGAAAGCTACTACAATCGGAAGAAATTTCTCCGCCACAGCAAAGTATCCAAATATGGCTCCCAGCACCGCTGTAAGAGCCGTGAGAAAATTATAAACAAGCGCTTTTCTTACCGAAAATCCACCAAAAACGAGTATTCCAAAATCCCCAAGTTCCTGAGGTATTTCGTGTGATATGACTGCAATCGTGGTCAGTATCCCGAGATTTATATCGGTAACATAGGCCACAGCTATAACAACACCATCAATAAAATTGTGAATGCTGTCTCCAAAAAGGGCAAGATGGGACATGGGATGAACATTGCATTCATCCTCATGACAGTGCCTCCACCTAAGCACCCTCTCAAGAAGATAAAAAGATACAAACCCGACAAGGAAATAATCTATCGCACTTTCCACTCCAGAAAGCTCTATCGCCTCTGGCAGCAGATGGAGAAAGGATGCCCCGATCAGAACTCCTGCTGCAAAACTTACAAGAAGAAAAACAAGGTTCCAGAATGAATCTCTCTTAAGAATCAGTGTGAAAATTCCCACAAGTGAAAGCAGACTTACAAGGATTGTGCTGGCAATTGAGAGATAGAGAGCATCCTGCATGAGATTAAATCAGTTATGCGTAATAAAAACCCTTTCAGCGAGTGACAGATGAGACCACCAGAGTCAGAATCTCCTGAACCTTTCAGAGCCTGCACCGCAAATTGGACACCTCTCCACCTTCGAATCTGCTGTGTAGCCGCAAATCTCGCAAATGTATATTTCCCCGATCTCAATGTCCCTGCCACTCTCAACTGCTCGCTTAGCCTGTGCATAAAATTCCGAGTGAATTTTTTCCGCCTGGAGTGCGAAATCAATACTTCTTATTGCCCTGCTTTCATTCTGAAGCTCTGCAACGGCCCGGTATGCAGGATACATTTCCTCACTCTCCCAGTCCTCTCCATCCACTGCAACCTGCAGATTTTCTGCCGTATCCTTTACATTGCCAAGCGCTTCAAAATGGTTCCTTGCATGCACGAACTCCGCAAAAGCTATTGCTTCAAAAAGTCTTGCAACATTTTCAAAACCCTCTTTTCTTGCTCTGTTTGCAAAAATCAGGTATTTCATATGGGCCTGACTTTCACCTGCAAAGGCATCATTCAGGAATTTCTCTGTCATTCCCCTCACATAAACCACCATACAGAACTGGTTCGAAGATGTTAAAAATGTTTTTCTCACAATGTATCTACGGGAAAAGATTTTATACTAAGCCAATAAAATAAACGTATGGACGATAAGGACAGAGTAATAGTCGACATGCTCACAAAAGACGCCAGAACCCCTCTCACAAAGATTGCAAAAAAACTAGGAATCACTGAGGCAGCTGTAAGAAAAAGGCTGAAAAATCTTGAGGAAAAAAACATAATCACCGGTTATACTGCTCTGGTCAACCCCTCCGCTCTCGGGTACAATACCGTTTCTCTAACTGGAATAGATACAGAGCCGGAAAAACTCCTTGATGTCGCAAGTAAGATGAAGGAGTACGATTTTGCAAGGAACGTGTTCATCACCACCGGAGATCACATGATAATGGTCGAGATATGGGCAAAAGATGGAGACGAGCTTACCAGAATAATTTCAGATGTCATAGGGAAGATCGAGGGAGTAAAAAGAGTCTGTCCAGCAATTGTGCTGGAAAAACTTAAATAATCCGTCCAATCAGACTAAAGGACCTGAAAAAATTTTATTTATGATTTCCAGTGGAAATAAAGGGGTCAGAATTTCACCCTGTCTGCCATGATTTCTGACACAGATACCCTCGAAGTGAAGTTGAGAACCGTATCTGTGGATATGACATCTTCAACACCTGCTTTCAGTATATCTGCATAAACCTGCCTGCTGAAAAGTGCATGTGTTGCAGCAACATAGATTTTTCTCGCGCCAAGGCTCTTAAGCTTCTTTGCAGACTGTACAACTGTCGAGCCAGTCGCAACAATATCGTCCGCTATTATCACATCTCTGTCCTTCACATCTGCATTGACCCTGCTGACTACAACATTCTGAGCATCAACCCTGATCTTGGAAATGAATCCGTAATCTGACTCAATAATGTTTGCAAAATACCTTATCCATTCCTTAGAAATCTCATCGGGACCGAGAACAACAGGATCAACAAGGTCGCACTCCTCACTTATGTACTCTGCAAGGAGTGGCATTGCTGAAACGCTCTCGACTTTTTCAGTGTTGCCGTAAAAGTCCACAGCAATTATTCTGTCATAGACATCAAGAATGTTCATGAGCGTTTCAAACGTTTTCGCCTCACCAAATATCGAAGCGATGCCTCTTGAATAGGATAAATATGGGGCGATCAGAATGAGCTCCTCAGCTCCCCTCTCTCTCAAAATATCTCCGATCAACCGGCTCTCAAACAAAATCTCATCGGGATACGGAAAAAAGGTATTAACAACATATACCTTCCCCTCAGGTTCAAACGGGATTCGCACATATTTCTCCCCGTAGGGAAGCTTTTCAACCTGAATGTAAGAAGGAGACACATCAAAAAACCTGGATATCTTCAAGGCCAGCTCCCCATTGGTCCCCGGAATGATGTTCATCAAAAAATGTTCTTGTGGAATTATTTAAACATTTACCTTCAGCTCAAATCTCCGCATGTGCAGAAAAGTTCATTCAAAGCTGAAAAGAGGTCATCAAAGCGGTATCCGTTTCTGGCTGAAATGAGAACAGGGCGGTAGACCATACTCGTCGCCTCAACAAACCTCAGCAGGCTTTCAAAAAACTCCCCGAGAACTCCTTCACTCTCAAGGGCGCTTCTATATTCCTCAATACTCCCTGGGACGTGGAGGTCCACTTTGTTGAAAACCGTGAGGGTGGGGATTTCCAGCATCAGAGACACGGTTGCAGACTGAGAGACCATTGCCGAGAACCTTGCGGCATCCTTAATTCTTGATGAGTCCACGATGAACAGTCCCGCTGTAAATCCCTCAAGCCTTTCAATTAAATCAATTCCGAAGTCCGAAAACAGAAAAAGTTCAAGCTGTCCGGGAGTGTCATAAAGAACGAAATCGTATCCAGAAACGGTAAGTCTGCCCACATAACTGCCTGCAATTTCCACCGATTTAAGCAGGGCACCATTTATCCCAAGCTGAAATCTATCCATAACCTCCTCTGTTTTCACGAAATCCCGGATGTCCCGAAAAGCCTCATACCTTGGAGGGGACGCAGGATCCAGGTTCACGGCAACGCTACTGTAGCCCCGATCCCTCAGATATGTGAGAAAACGTTCTGTTAGAACGCTCTTTCCACTGCCCGCTGGACCGAGAACAATTACGTTCAAGTTCACCCCCGCTCCAATTTTTGGTCGTTTCAATTCAAAAAATTCACTACATCTTCTGATGCTGATAAATGACGAAATTTATTTATCTGAAAGTCATAAACCTGATTCGTGATAAAAATTGGTGACATAACAAGTTTTGTATCATGCCCCAGACTTGCCTACTTCAGAATGCATCACGAAAAGGGGATTGCAAACGAGTATCACGCTGTAAGAGAGATATTTCTCAGTCTGAGAAAGGGCTATGATTATGAATGGGCATACGAAAGGTTCTCCACACTGTACCCCGATTCGAAGGAGACCTTTACTCTCGCAGCCTCAAAGTTCAGATATTCAGAGGAACTTGAAAAGATAAGACCCAAAGCATGGGAGGTTTACTTCGAATCAGAGAGGCTGAGACTCAGGGGTGTGGTGGACGAAATAACAGAGAGTGGACGCTTCCTTGTGGTTATGCTGAAAAAGAATTCCGACAGATTCACATTCAAAGAGAGAATGAGGATGAGCGCCATATCTGCGATTTCAGGAATAAAAGAAGGATTCGTTTACTACGCATACGATGGAGTTCTCGCAGAGTTTAAGGAGACAAGAAAAGACAGATACAACCTCCTGAGGATACTCGAAAAACTGAGAAAAATCGAGAAGGGTTTTCTACCAGAGAGAAAGGAAAGCCAAAGATGCGAAATCTGTGAATACTCGGAAGAATGCAACACAAAACCCGAAACATTTGCATCGAGGTTTTTCTGAATCATAAGAATGCGAAGCCGATGCCAAGAGCGATAAAAATCACTCCGGAGATCGCGGATATTATTCTCCTCTCGACTCTTTCAGAGATTGCCTTTCCAGCATACACTGCAACAACAGTCAAAAGACCAAGAGACAGCATAACTCCCGTAAAGACGAGCAGGGGATCATACCTGGTTGCAAGAATCCCCGAAGCTATCTGTGTCTTATCACCCCATTCAGCGAAAAAGACGAGCGCAAATCCAGAGTAGAAGGGATTCGAAAGTGATTTCGCTTCAGTCTCGTCTTCATTTCCTTTCAGTAAAATTAAGACACCAAACGCCACGAACAGCACAGCAGAAATGCCCCTCATCAGATTTTCAGGAATTGCGTTTCCTGCCAGGTCTCCCACGACGATGGCTGCACCATCCACAACCATAAATGCAAGCAATACCCCCAGAATCAGCCGTAACCTGTTCTCAGTCCTTGAAGATAACAGCAACACAGATAACTGAGTCTTATCGCCCAGCTCTGCAAGTCCTACTACAGTAAACGGAATTACCAAGTCTTCAAGCATTGGATCAACCTGCACAGCTCAGATACCGCATGATCTCATGTCAGCTTCAACAACCTTTCCCCTCGGCTCAGTCTCCCTGAAAATCTGTCCCTCGAAGGTGTAAACCTCCACCCCCTCCATCAGCCAGCAGTCTGGTGGCAGGCCAGCTTTCAGGCAGGTGTGGGTTAAAAATTCCTCCTCGTCCATCCCGTACTCAACAGCTACCTGTGGTAAAAGCAAACCGCTGTAAGGTCCGTAGACGACCATCAATCCGTGCCTGCCAACCTCTATCGCCCTTGCCCTCTCCTCTGGCGGAACGCTGAGCTTCTCAGGTGGGGTCAGCACGGTGACCTCAACCTCGATCTCGTCCATCTCCTCAAGTTTGACGGGGGGGAAGCGCGGATCCTGAGTTGCAGCGGAAATGGCTGAATCGATTATCGCCTCGTCCAGCCTTTTTATCGGATACGGAAAGCCGATGCACCCCCTGAGCTCTCCGTGCTTGGTCAGGGTCGTGAAAACCCCCCTCTTCTCGGCAAAAACACCTTCAAACCTGTCCTTAATAATCTCTTTTTTCGAGAGGTGCGTTTCGATCGCTCTCCTTGCAAGTCTAACGGCTTTCTCACCCTCCTCAGAGGTTAGCAATCTCATTGAGATACATATCTGGGCGAGAGGATTTATTGTTTTTCTTGCGTTTCAATTGGAAATACTGTTGTGGAATTCGAAGAGACATCTGTCAAAAGTTTTGTGATCGTATATGATCGTTTGAAAACTCCAGAACAAGAATTCACACTGCCGGCAATAAACCGGATCTTGTTACTTCACTTCTTTTAACCGTTCTACCGCTCTGTCAAACTCTTCAATCAAATAATAGGCTTCAACACCAGCTTTTTTGGCATTGCTTGCCATGATTTTATCATTAGTGATTAGAATTGAGTTTGAAAGCTTTGCAGTTGCAATAAAATATCCATCAACAGCTCTTGACCCTGTATTTTTACAAACCTTAAGAATCTCATCAAATATATCGTCCTCCTCAATCAAATTGAAGTTTTTAAGAACGAAATCATAACCAAGATTTGCCAATTCGACACTGTATCTAACGAGAACACCAAGTATCTCAGCCAAAATTAACCTTGGGCAGTATACCGGTTTGCCTTTAGTCGATTTCAGGAACTCCTTTGATTTCTCATACCTTTAAGCGTTTCTTTTCGTGAAGAAATCGACCAAAATAGATGTGTCGATTGTCAATCCCATGCTCTCTTCCTCATTTTGAGCAAGACTTCTAAGGGATCCTCATCGATTTTTGTTTCTTCTAAAATTTCGTCGATCTTCTCCGAGAACTCTTCAACGTCGCCCATCACATTCTCTTCTACTATCACCTTTCCCTTAGTCTTTTCCGGTAAGGTTACCTTCCTTGCCGGTCTGAACACACCATCTTCATATATGACTTCGATAACCTTTGCCATTGGTGTTAAATTAGATTCGAAAATTCAAATACCTTTTGTCGAATTGAGCATGGCTTTGGCAATTTTAAGGGTTACGTTCGCTTCGATCCAAGCGGCTATTACGATCAGGGTTATTGAAATTAAAGCCAAAGCCAGGTACTCCTTTATGTCTTCCTTTGTAAGGATTTGCTCCTTTTTGCCAGCCAAGTATCTGACGATGAAAATCCCTGTAGGACTGCAGGGATTGTTTTGCGTGCGCCAAGTCGCGGTATCGGGATCGTGCAGAGGCAAAACCATCTCCTGAAAACAACCGGTGCACTTCTTGAATATGGAAACATTAATACCTTTTCCCGCAGGATGCAGAATGATGAACACAGGCATAGACGTTGGAGGAACATTCACCGACATCGTTTCATTTGAGGGGCGGGAGTTCACCCACGTCCAGACCCTTAAAACCTCGGAGTTTCTGAAAAATCCCTGCATGGTTGGGGAATGCAGCAATGCCGTCTTTGCGATAGCCGGGTGGGTTAGAGAAGGAAGGGTTATCAGAACGCCAAACATCCCCGGCTTCGATGCAAAGCTTTTCGAGGGCAGGAGGGTGGAGAACGACGCCAACTGCTTTGCAATCTACGCCCGTCACGTTACCGGCTTCAGCAGCATTTTTGCAGTAACGCTCGGCACCGGGATAGGCTCCGCGATAATCGCAGACTCGAAGCTTTACAGGGGCAATGGTCTTGCTTCCGAGATTGGGCATGCCTTTGTTGGCGGGAAAGAGAGGTGCGTTTGTGGTGGGATCGGCCATCTTGAAACCTTTTTCAGCGGATGGGTGATAAAGAAGAGGTTCGGCAGAGAGCTGAGCAGGGAGGAGCTTCTCAGACTGGATGGCTTCAAGGTGCTGTGTGCAGAAATTGCAAAGGCCGTCCTCATCCTCGATCCAGAAGCTGTTGTCTTCGGGGGACGAATCTCCGCATTGCTCGAGCCGGAGGATTTCCGGCAGATATACGATTTTCTCCCTCCGGAGTTCAGGCCGGAGATAAGGGTTATAAAGGATGCTCTCGCAGTTGCGAAGGGAGCAGCGATTCTGGCAGGTGGTGGAGAATGAATCTGATTGAGGAAGCGGCGAGGAAGATAGAGAGCATGGAGGTTAGAGGGGCTGCGAGGATTGCGAGGTTTGCTGCTGAAACCCTCAGGGAGTATGCAGAGAACGTGAAGACAAACTTCGACGAGGAGATGCGGAAAGCGAGCGAAAGACTGATGAACACAAGGCCCACGGCTGTGAGCCTTTTCAACGCCATCAACTACGTGATGAACTATTCCGGCGAGAGCGACCAGGAGAAGAGGGAGAGTCTGATAAGGCGGGCTGAAGAGTTCATCGAGTGGGTGGACACGGCGAGGGAGAAGATAGGCAGGATAGGAGCAAAGAGGATAATGGACGGTTCGACGATAATGACCCACTGCAACTCCTCAGCTGCACTATCGGTGATAAAGCACGCCTTCGACGAGGGGAAGGACATCAGAGTATTCGCAACGGAGTCAAGGCCGAGGCATCAGGGCTATCTGACGACAAGGGAGCTTGCGGATTATGGTATAGATGTCACGCTGATAGTTGATTCGGCCGTCAGGTACTTCATGAAGGAAGTGGATGTGGTTGTCGTTGGCGCTGACACGATCACGGTTAATGGGGCACTCATAAACAAGATAGGCACATCGCAGATCGCTCTCGCAGCCAAGGAGGCGAGGGTGCCGTTCATGGTTGCCGCTGAAACCTACAAGTTCAGCCCCAAGACCCTGCTCGGAGAGCTGGTCGTCATAGAGGAGAGGGATGTGAGGGAGGTCATTGATGGCGATTTGCTTGAGCATCCGAATGTGACGGTCAGAAACCCGGCTTTCGATGTGACGCCAAGGGACTACATAGACCTGATAATAACCGAGATCGGCGCAATTCCACCTGAAATGGCATACATAGTGATAAGAGATCACCTGGGCTACAGGGAGTTTGGAGGTGAGGAGATAACCCTGAGCGCAAGGCACTACGACTGATGACTCTTTTATTCAACCTCAATCTGTGAAGAACACCCTCACTCACAAAAAACAGAAAACCATTTCAAAAATCAAACCACACCTTTCCAAAATTTTCCCGGTGTGGTTTTCCATGCTTGAAAAATACTCAAGAGCCACACGTCGCCAGAATCCTCCGGGACAAGTACGGAGACGACCTCGCCATCGGGCTGGCCCGCCGGACCATTCCTCTCCAAAAAAGCAGCCAGAAAAGACTGGCAAAAAGCAGAACAAGCAGGAGGATACACCAGCGGGCCACTACCAGAAAAACCAAAAATAGCCATCCGATGGCCCAGACACACCAACAAGGAACTACCCAGGCCGGGACGAATACGTCATCTGGACAGCATAAAACCACGAAGCACTCACAGCATGTAGCCAAGTTTGTTCTCATGAAGTCATAAGCGATCGTAGCTTTCTCGCTCGTCAATTCCAGAAACAGTTAGGTTATTGTCCCTGCCAGTGTAAAATGCAGCTCTAAACCTGCCAACTCTGGTTTCACAAGACTCAGCACCTTCAACTCTCTATGTATGGCCTGAGAGGATTGTTCAATCTTTGCAGCACCTTAGGTATTCGCTTTCTGTGCTTTTCTGCTGAGTTTAACCCTGCACAAACTTTCCTTCGACTTAAGCTTCGGAGATATAACCAACACCGTTTTAGAAATTCTTTTTAATCAAAAATGAACACATATTCCTGCCCTTGCCCCTCCAAGCTTTGAAGCCTTGCGAGCGGTGAGGAGGGGTTCCCTTGACGGGGGTTCACCTAACTTCCTCTGCATTTCAGAATTTGTCCATCATATAAATAGTTTGAAGTACACCGTTTACCATGGAAGACGCAGAAGAACTCCGGAAAATTCTGGAAAAGATCGAGAGGAAAATTGTCGCTGTCGGGAAAATATACTCTGCGATTAACTTCGCCTACTGGCTGATGGTCATGAGCGTGTTTTACGTCATTCTCGCTTTTTTCAGACCATCCAGCACGATCTCGGCAGTTTACTGGGTTGTGGCGATGATTGCAGGTGTTGCAGTGTCTGGAATCCTTTTCAGACGGATCATGCGCATAGCTAAGAGGAGTGGCGAAAAGAGAGGGAGCAGGACCGTGGCAGCATTCATATTTCTGTCATGGGTGGCTGGAGCCATACTTGGATTCCTGGTGCTTCCCGCAACTCTGTCAGCCGGTTTCGGCGCTGCACTTCTGAGCTTCCTCTCAATCTCTCTGTTCGGAATGTGGGCTGTGCTGTCATACTCAGGAGGTCTCGAGCTGGAAATGGTTCCGTCATTCCTGATCACAGCAATCGGAGCAGTGGTCGCATTCACGTCCGCAGAGGATCTGTCTGTCTGGGCGGGCTTCGTGATTGTAACAGCGTTCTCTGTTACGATGCTGCTTTATCTTTACAGCGCATTCAGAATAATTGGTGATTGAATGGAGCCTCTCAGCGGGCTCAGACATGAAATCCTCGGAAATCCCGTACGGCTTGGAATCATGCTGTATCTTCTTTCGAGGGGGAGGGCGGCGTTCAGCGAAATCCAGCGAGTTCTGGAGCTGACGCCCGGAAACCTCGACTCCCACCTTAAAACGCTGGAGAAGGCCGGGATGATTGGAATAAAAAAGGTGATAGCCGACAGGCCGAGGACAGTGGTCGAAATAACTGAGAAGGGCGTAGATGAGACCTGGGAGTATGTTAGAAAGCTGAAGGATGCGCTGGAAGGGCTGTGAGCTTTAGATAATTAATTTGCCGTTTTGTGTGGCATTACTTCGTTTCTTTATGAGTGGGAGTGTTTTGGCATCCCAAAAATCGGGATAGAGGATCTGAGAGATTTTGATGTATATGCTACCGAGGGAAAGGGTGATGGAGGCGATAAAGGAGTATGTAGAAAGGATGAGTTTTTGAAAGCCCAATAGGTAAGATATTTATTTTTTTGAGAATACGTAAGATCATGGGTGTTGTTGAACTACTCAAAGAGATAAAAGAGAAGCTCGAAATCATGGATAAGAGGCTGAGCAGACTTGAAGATGAATTGCTGGGTGATGAGATGACTAATGAGGAGATCAGGGAGGTAGAGGAGATTATTGAGGCATGCAAAACCGGAAAGATGAAGGTTTACACTCTCGAGGAGGCAAAGAGGGAGCTGGGTCTTGAATGAGTTTTAAAGTTGAGCTTTCTGAAAGAGCTGTTAAAGATTTAAAAAAATTCGGTAAGAAAGACCTTGAGAGGGTTTTTAAAACGATTGAGAAGCTGGACGAC
Source organism: Geoglobus acetivorans (assembly GCF_000789255.1). Lineage (NCBI taxonomy): Archaea > Methanobacteriati > Methanobacteriota > Archaeoglobi > Archaeoglobales > Archaeoglobaceae > Geoglobus > Geoglobus acetivorans. The sequence goes on along the minus strand of NZ_CP009552.1, from coordinate 1,759,551 downwards.
CCATTTTCACTGGATATAAAGAAGATTAAGGGCAACATTTATCGAGTAAAAGCGGGGAGGAAAATCAGGCTTATTATTGAAATTGATTTTAAGGAAATGACAGTTCTGGTTGCAAGGATTGACTGGCGGGATAGGGTTTACGACAGATTGTAGATGGCTATATGGTGTTCCCCCAACTTGCAATTCAATCTCAATTCTCGCAGCCCCATATTCAGAACTGGCAGCTAATCCAACTTCTCTTCTAACGGGACACTACCAATTTACTTGAAATAAAAAAATAGAACGATTGTAAACCATAAAATTAATTAATCTCTTATATTATTGCTTTTCTTGGTTATCAAAGTGAGATTAACTGTTTATCCTGTGAAAGGAGACGAAAAATGGGAGATTCTGTCAAAAATCATTGATAAGCTTGAAACGAGGGAAGTTAAGAAAGCTTTAGCGAGGAATGGGATAATATCAGTAAACAAGGGGGTAAAAATCCTGAAGATCATAATTCTGGCAATGTTCTTCGAATTGGAGATATCTTATGCTGTTAGCGAGGTAAATAAACGGTTAGAGCTGAGAAAATTTTTGAGGTTAAATGAGGAGGTAAATCTTAAATCTGTCTACAAGTTCATGTCAAAATTCGAAGCAGAGCAATTTTTAAACTTCGTTTTCTCCGTTTTAAACGTAAGTTCAAAGAGAAAGAGAAGGAAACCCTCTCTTTTAATATTGGACTGGACTGATATAAGCCTTGATCTGAATCCTTTCAGAAAGAGAGACTTAAAGAACAAGCCCTATAAATGGGGTTATTCAACTAAAGGATTCTTTCTTGGAATGAAAATGATGATTTTGATCGACTACAGAACTCTAGCACCTCTATTCTTCCACGTCTATCCTGCTAACGTTCACGAAAGCAGGATTTACCCTCTAATTCTCGAAATGCTTAAGAGAAGAGGTTTAATCAGGTTTGGAGATGCTACAATCATGGATAAAGGGTTTTACGGGTATAAGAACTATCTGATCGGGGTAAGGTACGGTGTAGTTCCTTTGACAATCCCTAAAAAGAATTTCAGCTTGAAGAAGCTTAAGGGGATGCTGAGTTATCCTCTAACTGTCTTTAATTCTAAAAACGTTGAGAAGGAGAAGAAGAGATATAGAAGGCTCGTAAGGAGGTTGATTGATGGATTGAAGGGAAATCTGAAGAGTTTGAGGTCTATAATAGAGGATGTAATCAAATTGGGGAAAGAAGCTTACAGTTTAAGGCAATTGCACTGCTATTCTTTCGATTCTGTTATAAAGCGGTGTTCTCTTTCCGTCCTGTTAATAGGGATGACGTTTAAGCTGGGTTTCAGGGAAAAGAAGGTTATTCAAAAATTATCAGAGTGGTGAGATGAAGAAGACCCTAATACACCTTAATACTGCGTAAAGAGGGTCAATCCACATACCTGGTTACTGGAGATAATGCTTTGAGGGCTGCGTTGAATAAGATCGAGGAGAATTCGGCCATTACGGTTGATGTGGCTCTAAGATTGATCGGAAGAAAATGAGGTTTCAGGAAGATATGGTTTTCGGTGGAGTTTGAGGTTAATATGCCATGTTCACAAGGTTCAAAAAGGGGAAAGCGGCAGAGTCGGAGCCGTTAGCAAACAACGTTATCTTGGATCTGGACGAGAATGGAGATGTTGTGGGAATAGCGTCCTTCTGCCAAATCTTGCCGAGCTTGGCCGAGAGTTAGCATAATAAAGTCTCCAAACAGGTAGTAACGCATTCGTCATATGTTTTTTAAATGGATTGGAGCTTGATCTTCAACAAGGTCTATAGATCAGTCCCCCCTCATTTCGTTGAATTAATGTTACTATTTCGTCTAAAGATATTGGCTTATAATTGATTACTTCCACACATACATTGATTGTTCTTTTTTTGGTGTCAATAAATGGATATTTTCTTAACTCATTATTGTGCACATGACCATGAATTATCCACCCATCAAATTTTTTCATATTTCCCATATTTTTTGGATCATGTACTAATAAAAATTTATATCCCCTATACACAACAACTTCTTGATTTTTCCCCAGCTGAATGCTATCATGGTTTCCGTAAATGTATTTCACCCGTCCATTCAATTTTTGTAACCAGTACAAAGGATTTTTCGAGCGTCTGCCAAAGCTCATATCTCCCAGAAAATATACGGTATCGCTACTCTGTATTGTGTTATTCCAATTTCTTAGAATAATTCTGTTCATTTCGCGCACATCTGCAAAAGGGCGGGCACAGTATTTAATTATGTTTTCATGATCAAAATGAGTGTCAGAGATTAACCAAATACCACTATTTGAATTAGGTGGATTAGATTCTATGTCAAAAATTTTTCTATACTCTTTAATCATTTCCGAATATGTTTTTTTAGAAAGTGCCTTTTGCCTGCTAAGAATTTTGCCAGTGGCTGTATCGTATTCATAAGCGATCTTACTATTCCGCAGCAGAGATATTCTAAGAGGATACGACATAAAATATTCGTCCTCTATGGTTTTAAGGTAGTTTGATAAAAGTTCACGATCCCTCTCTGATAAACGATAGCCAATAGTTGCATGAAACCAAAATTCATCCTCGTTGGCACCATTAAATTTCACTACATCTGGTCTTTCAAGAATATGCGGTTTTAAACTATTATATAGCTCTGCTCTCAATCTCCTTAACTTTTGGCTGGGTTCAATCCTAAATGCTAAAACATAACCATTTCTACCTTTATTGAATTCGAATCCGTCATAATAGAACCACAAATCCCTTAAATTATATTTGGAAGCTACTTTTTTGATTATGTTGGCCAACTCCCAATTTTTAACGCCTTCCTTAGGGCTAAAATTATATACGAGGGTGATATGAGGCACTTTATGCCAGTATCTGATTCTATATACTTTTTTAAACTCTTGTATCTTCCTCTTGATTCTGTATTTCTCTATCATAGGTCTAATTTCGATAAAATGTGAGTATTGCCGATGACCCTCCGAAGATTCTCTAAGGAAGAGATTTTTCAGCTTAGTTAGTACACCCATCGGTTAAAATTATGCTCTTGTGAGCTATATATTTTTATCCAGATCTTAAATAACTCTGCTAACGACTTTAACTTATCTACTTTAAGCACTTGAATTCCCCACACTTACCAAATTTGTAAAATCGTGATTTAAATTGCCCATCCTCTTAATAAATTCCCGAAAAAGGAGGTCAGTCAACTTTGCTATCGCTCCAAGTTATAAATCCCAGCAAAACTTTCCAACCAGCTCTGTGCGGAATCAATGAACCGCTGAACAACAACCTGTTAAAGAACTCTTTAACTGCATCCTCAATCGGTGGTGCTATGAAGTTTTGCGAACCATACAACAACTTCGGCAACCCTTCCCTTCTCCCTGAGCCGTTTTCTCCCCTCCCCGGACATAGACTCGATACAGCCGATAACTACCTCTTTGACGTTCTCTGATTCCTCTCCAATGACTTCCTCCTGAATCTTATGGCAGAAAATTGCCAGAAAAAGATGATAAGGATATTGCCCGAAATGCCTGTCTCTCCGGGTTTCTGCAAAACAAAGTGAACCTTTAGAGGGGTATAGCCCCGCCCGGATTCGAACCGGGGTCGCGGGATCCAGAGTCCCGCAGGATTGACCACTACCCTACGGGGCTTCATGGCTCATTTTAACATTCGATTTATGAAGGTTGCGGTACTGGACTGCAGCCCTCAAAGCTCCTCCGGAAACTCCACAGGCAGGTAACGCTCGAACTTTATCGTCAGGCAATCTTCCTGCAGTTCCGGACGGAGCAGCGCGGCCCTCACATCAACTCCGTTCTCGCGGGCTTCCATGAGAACCCTCGCAAATTCCGGATGTGTTTCCTGATTTGGCATAAAAACCCTTGCGTCGTTCCTCATCACAAGAAAGAAAATCATTCCTCTCCTTTCCATTATCTCCCTGACGTGCTTCACCCCCCTCTCCGTCGGAGCATCTGGAAAGAGAGCAACGCCCTGTCTAACGAGCGTGCACCCCTTGACCTCCACGAGCCTCGAAACACCATCTCTGCTCACCAGAAGGTCTATACGGCTCCTTCCAGCCTTTACCTCTCTGCCTTCGATTCTGTAGCCCTCGCCTTCAAGAATCTCGACCGCAATATCCGTGTGAATGGATGAGTTTACGACAACAGGGACATATTCATCGAAGATCACGAACACCTCGTAGCTCGTCTTCTCCCGCTTTTTCGGCCTCGCGAGCACCCTGTTTCCGGGTTTCATCAGCTCCGTCAGCCTTCCCGAGTCCCTCAGATGGGCCCTCTCGACTTTACCGGCAACCTCAATCTCGAGAACGAACCTGTTGGCTCTCCTTACGAGTCTGCCCTCAACCAGATTGCAGATCTCCACCATCAGATTTTTGCTGAGAGTTACTTAACCCTTTACCCTAAAAACCTCTCAAGCTCCCCGAAAAACCTGTCATCTGACAGGACCGCCTGAACCTCAGACCGTCTCACCAGCCTCGTCCCCTCAACCTTCGCTCCATTCCTCTCCAGCATTTTCACGTAACCATTCAGGTACTGCTCACCTCTCCACCCGCCGTAGGTGATGATCAGAAATACCCTCCTGCCTTTCAGCAACCCTGCCCTTATGATGGCCGTCACGGGTGGACAGTTGAATGTCCACTTCGGGAAGCAGAGGATGACCCTTTCGCATGCGACCTCAACATTCTTTACGGGGACGCCGAGGTTCGGTATGAAGGAGAGAAGGAGCCATGCCGGATAGGGAAGCTGAAATTTCGGGCTTATCTCACGGGTTTCGAGGTTGAGCCTTCCTGCTACGGATTCAGCGACCTTTTTTGAAGTCCCCGTGTATGAGAAAAACAGAACCTCGGCCATCACAGAACGAACTTCCTTTCCCTTTTCATCTCCGGAACCTCTGCGAGCGCGTTTCTCCTGATGAGCTTCAGGTACTCCCTCCCGAAGTCTCTCTCTATTCTTCTCACATTGACTATAAAGCATCCGGGGATTCTGACATCAGCTATTTCCCTGAGTCTTTCCGTCACATCGAGAAACTCCACAATGTCCTCAGTCCTCTCCATGTCGAGCCCGTGACTCTCCATCAGCTCCTTATCATAAACCGAAAGGGGCTGAAGGAATACCTCCATGTTGAGCCTGTTCGCAAGCTCTGCAAGCTCGAAAACGTCCTTATCGTTAATTCCGGGCATGTAAATCGTCCTGATAACTCCCCTGATGGACGAGCTGCTCAGTGCTTTGAGGTTGTCCATCAGAATGTCAAATCCATCGAAGCCCGTTATTCTGGCGTACTTCTCCTTAGAAGAGACGTCCAGGCTAACCATGGCAAGCTCAAAGTATTTCTCGAGCCTTTTTATCGCCTTCTCGTTCAGCAGAATGCCGTTGGTCTGCAAATCGAGCCTCGCCTGCGGGAACATGTCTTTTAACTCTCTCGCAACCCTCTCCACCTCATCTATCCCTGCAACAAGCGGTTCGCCATACTGGGAGAGGGTTATCGATCTCACATCCTCCGTGTCACCGTAATAACCTGGCATCGGAGCTTTACCCTTCTTCAACGCCACGTTGGAGTAGCAGTAGATGCAGTTCAGGTTGCACTTTGGCGTGATCTCGTAAGTCGGGTGATGCACCGGATTTTCTATGCTCTCGTCACTTCCCTGACAGTGCGTGCAGTGCGTCGCGGGAAACATAAAACGGTGTTAAAATGAGGGGTTTAAAATGGTTGCTGGTTACTGAATGCCTGACTCGCAAATTCTGGGCAAACTCCCAATAAAAAAAGGGTGCATTAAAAGGTAATCAATAACAGCCCGCCGTAAACCACTGCCACAACGAACAGCGCCATCGTCAGAGTGTTAACTGCCCTCTCGTTCCTTCCTCCAAAGTCCGTGTCCAGCAAGATCGCCCTTAGCCCGTTGAATGCGTGGAATGAGGCTGAGGCTAAGAAGAGCCAGTAGAATGCCTTTATTGCCGGGTTGGACAGCCTTTGAACAACCTTCGCGTACTCTAAAGCGTCGTGGGATGTCAGGTGGGTTATGTACAGGTGGAAGATGACGAAGGCGAAGAGCAAAAGCCCGGTTATCATCTGAAATACCCAGCCAAACGGCTCCAGAACCTTTCTCGTGTGTGATTCGCTCATTTTACCACCCCGTGAGGAACAAATACATCACGTACGTGCTGTACAGCCAGAATACCAGCGCAAGCAGGGTCATCAGATATACCAGCGCCCTTCTTGCTTCATACAGCAGACCGAACTCGTTCAGCACGACTCTCAGGCCGTTGAAAGCGTGGTAGAATGTGGCCAGAAACAGCAGCGAATCTAAGGGCAGAGTTTCCAGCTTCACGGTCGTGGAGATGAATGCCGTGTATGTCTCTTCTCCAATCCTGAGGCTCGTCAGGAAGCTGAGGTGGGCGATCAGGTAAAGCAGGAGAACTATGCCTGTGAGCCTGTGAAATGAGTAGGCCAGGCTGTTCAGCGATTTTCCCTTCAGCGTAAACCATCCCAAAACTCCTTTCATTTCAATCACCTGAAGATGCTCTTAATCATGTGGATCGCGCTCATCAGCCTCATCTTCTGCACAGCTTTTGCCGGCTCTATGCTTTTCGGACACACCTCGCTGCATTCAGCGTTGAAATGGCACCTCCACACGCCCTCAGAGCCTGAGACGAGGCTGAGCCTCTCCTCCTTGCCCTCATCCCTGCTGTCTGCACAGAATCTGTAAGCGGCGGTTATGGCAGCTGGCCCGAGATAGTCGCTCCTCGTCGCGCTTGCAGGACAGGCTGAGTAGCACGCTCCGCATTTTATGCAGAGCGTAAAGTCGTAGTAAGCGTGCAGCTCCTTCGGAGTCTGAAGCAGCTCCTTCGGATTCTCGTAGTCGTCATCTTCTCTCATCAGGTAGGGCTTAACAGCTTCATGCTTCCTGAAAAAGTCATCCATGTCCACGATCAGGTCCTTCAGGACGGGCATGTTGTCGAGCGGCTCTATCTCGAGGGTGCTGCCAATATCCAATATCTGCGTCTCGCATGCAAGCCTCGGTTTGCCGTTGATCTTGACCGCACAGCTCCCGCATACACCCATTCTGCACGAGGCTCTGAAAGCCAAGGAGCCGTCGAGGTTCTCCTTTATGTAGTAAAGTCCATCCAGCACAGTCATTCCCCTTTTGGCTGTGAAGCGGAAATCCTGCCAGTAGCTCTTATCTCCATCAAACCTCCTGATCCTGAAGAGCACCTCCCTCTCCATGCCCTCACCTCAGTACTTCCTCTCAACGGGCTGCCACTTGGTTATCGTCACGGGAATGTACTCCAGTTTAGGTCCTTCCGGAGTGTAGTATGCAAGTGTGTGCTTCAGCCAGTTCTCATCATCCCTCTTCGGATAGTCGAGCCTGTAGTGCGCTCCCCTGCTCTCAGTTCTTGCGTAGGCTCCAACAGCAACAGTCTCAGCCAGATCAAGCATGAAGCCGATCTCCATGGCCTGCATGAGGTCGGTGTTGAACCCTCTCTTCTTGTCCACAATCTCGATATTCCCATACCTCCTCTTCAGCTCCTGAATCTTCTTTATCCCCTCCTTCATTTCCTCGCCAGTCCTGAATATCCAGAAGTGCCTGTCCATTACCTCGTTCAGCTCCTTTTTGATCTCGTATGGATTTTCGTCTCCGCTCCTGCCAAGGAACTCGTCGAACAGTCTCTTTTCCTCTGCGAGCATCTCATCTCTCGTTATCTCCGAGAACCTCTTCCCCTGCACGAATTCCACCGCCTTCTCCCCTGCGACCCTGCCGAAAACCAAGCATTCTGCCGTCGAGTTGCTGCCAAGTCTGTTGGCGCCGTGAATGCTCACCGCAGCGACCTCTCCCGCCGCGTAAAGTCCTCTGACGGGCGTTTCAGTCCACATGTTCGTATGCACACCACCCATCGTGTAGTGGGCGACAGGCTTGACTGGAATGGGCTCCTCCACCGGATCAATTCCGGCAAACTTCCTTGCAGCGTCTCGTATCAAAGGCAACCGCTCCTCGATCTTCTCCTCGCCGAGGTGAGTTAAATCTAAGGCAATGTAAGGGCCGTAGGGTCCCTCAAAACCTCTCCCCTCTATGATTTCCGTCCACATCGCCCTTGCGACAACATCCCTTGGGGCGAGCTCCATTCTCTCCGGCGCGTATTTTTCCATGAACCTCTCGCCGTTCCTGTTCCTCAGGTAACCTCCCTCACCTCTGCACGCCTCAGTCATCAATATTCCGGACGGAATCAGTCCGGTTGGATGGAATTGCACGAATTCCATGTCCTTCAGGGGAACTCCTGCCCTGTATGCAATGGCAAGCCCGTCTCCGGTGACCTGGTGGCTGTAGGTCGTGAAGCCGTAGAGCCTTCCCGCACCACCCGTTGCGAGAATCACGGCCTTCGCGTTGAAGAACGCCAGCTCGCCCGTCTTGAGGTGGATGGCCGAAACGCCCTTGACTGCGTTATCCTCAATAAACAGATTGGTGACGAAGTATTCATCGTAACGGGTGATGTTAGGATACATCAGGCTTCGCTCATATAGGGTGTGCACCTCATGAAAGCCCGTTCTGTCTGCAGCAAAAACAGTCCTGTTGAAGCTCTGTCCTCCAAATGCTCTCTGGGCTATCTTCCCATCCTCCCTCCTGCTCCAGGGGCAGCCCCAGTTGTCCAGCCTGAGGATTTCCTTTGGAATCTCCCTGACGAAGAACTCGACTGCATCCTGATCAGCCAGGAAGTCTGCTCCCTTAACGGTATCCCAGCCATGCAGGTCGAAGCTATCTCCCTCATCCTCTCTCAGGACTGCTGCAGTCCCACCCTCAGCGCAGACAGAGTGGCACCTTATCGGGTAGGTTTTGGAGATCAGGGCTATGCTGACCTCTCTGCTCTTCTCAGCCGCAGCAATCGCTGCCCTGAGGCCGGCAAGACCTGCACCGATTATAACTATATCGTGTTTGATTACCTCCATAATCATCCCTTCAGCGTTCTTTTCACGATTTCGGCAACCTCCATTGGCGTTCTGCCAACCTCCACTCCAACCTCGTTTAACGCTTTAATCTTCGACTCTGCGGTTCCCCTGCCACCTTCAATTATCGCTCCAGCATGACCCATCCTCTTGCCCGGAGGGGCAGTTATGCCCGCTATGTAGCCAACAACTGGCTTGGACATGCGCTTTTCGATGAACTTTGCAGCCTCTTCCTCATCCGTACCTCCAATCTCCCCAATGAGCACAACAAGATCCGTCTGATCATCGTCCTCGAACATCTCAAGCACTTCGACGAAGCTTGTGCCGATTATCCTGTCCCCTCCAATGCCAACGACCGTTGACTGACCTATTCCAAGCTTCGTAAGGTTGTACGCGACCTGGTAAGTCAGGGTCCCGCTTCTCGAGACTATTCCAACGTTGCCCTCGCTGAATATCTGGGGAGGCATTATGCCGAGGTGAGATTTCCCGACGCTCATCACGCCCGGACAGTTCGGCCCTATCAGAATCCTGCCTTCTGCTTTAACCTTCCTGTAAACCTTCAGCTCATCGTAAACGGGAATTCCCTCAGTTATGGCAACAATAACCTCAACTCCAGCATCAACCGCCTCCATTACCGCATCTCCTGCAAATGCTGCTGGAACGAAGATTACACTCGCATTCGCTCCGGTCTCCTCAACCGCCTCCTTAACCGTGTCGAAGACCGGAACTCCGAGGACTTCGCCTCCACCCTTGCCGGGAGTAACACCACCAACGATTTTTGTTCCGTAGGCAATCATCCTCTCCGCATGAAACCTGCCCTGAGAGCCGGTAATGCCCTGAACTATCGCCTTCGTGTTTTCATCAATAATTATCGCCATATTCACACCCCCTTTGCAAGCTCAACCGCCTTCCTGGCTCCTTCCTCCATTGTCTCCACGGGGTAGATGCTCTCGACGCCCTTCTCCCTTATGAACTCCTCTATGAGCTTCCTGCCCTCCTCCTCGTTGGTGCCAGCAAGCCTGAGAACGACGGGCACAGGAATCTCCATCTCAGAGAATGCCGTGATCAGACCCTTTGCAACCTCGTCGCACCTTGTGATTCCACCAAAAATGTTCATGAAGATGACCTTCACGTTCTCATCCATCAGAATGATGCTCATCGCTTCTTTCACAACCTCACTGCTCGCTCCACCTCCAACATCCAGAAAGTTTGCCGGTTTTCCGCCCTCCAGGTAGATCAGATCCATCGTCGCCATGCTCATACCCGCACCATTCGCTATCACGCCAATGTTGCCATCAAGCTTGACGAAGTTCAGGCCCTTTTCTTCAGCGATCCTTTCAGTCTGATCCACTTCAGTATAATCCTTCAGCTCCTTCAGCTCTGGATGCCTGTAGAGTGCGTTGTCATCTATGTTCAGCCTTGCATCCGCAGCTATAATCTTTCCATCTTTCGTGATAACAAGCGGGTTGATCTCGGTCAGTTCTGCTTCATTGTGAACGAGGATGCTGTAGAGTGCCTTTATTATCCTCGTCACCTCCCTGTGGTACTCCCTCGGCATGCGGGATTTGTAAAGGACCTCCCTTATCTGGTAGTCCCACAGCCCGTAGATTGGGTTGACCGTGACTCTCGCGATTCTGTCAGGGTGCTTTGCGGCGATCTCCTCTATATCCATCCCGCCCACGCTGCTCACAATCAGAGCAAAGCCCTTGCTCGCCCTGTCTATTGTGAAGCCCACATACATCTCCCTTTCAATCTCAAGCTGCTCCTCCACGTACAGCTTCTCAACTCTGTGCCCTTTAATGACCATCCCGAACATCTGCTTGGCAAGTTCGTAAGCCTCTTCAGGGCTGTTTGCCAGCTTTATACCACCAGCCTTTCCTCTCCCGCCCACGAGAACCTGGGACTTGAGAACGACCTTTCCTCCGAGCTTTTCTGCGATTTCCTTAACCTGTTCTGGACTCAGGGCAAGTTCTCCTCTGGCCGTTGGAATTCCGTGCTGTCTGAAAATCTGTTTAGCCTGATACTCGTGCATTCTCAATCTACCACCTTCCGTAAAATGTTTTTTCCAACGCTCATTATTATTGATAAAAAAGTTTCCGCTTTTTCTCGCAATTGCCTTATTCAGCCTTATGAAATGTTATTACCAAGTGTTACTGAAAAAGAGGTGGTGCAGAGGAATTTGAACATTGCAGAGTTCTCGACCGTGCGTGACTGATTGTTATCAGCCCAAAAAAGACAAAAAATTGGAAGGGATTACATGAACGGGTGCTTTCTCACGTTTCCAAGCACAGATGGAACCTTTCCGTTCAGAGACCTTGCGATGACTTCCAGCTCAACTTCTCTCGTTCCCTCATAGATTTCAAGGATTCTCGCATCCCTGAACATTCTCGATATTGCCTGTTCACCCATGAAACCGTAACCACCGTAAATCTGCAGAGCTTCGTGAACAATGTCCTGGGCAACTCTCGCAGTATAATACTTCGCCATCGCCGTCAGCCCCGGATCGGGCATGCCCACCTTGTCCTGGAAGTATGCAGCCTGATAGGCCAGCAGTCTTGCCGCTTCAAGCTCGGTTCTCATCCTGGCAAGCTTCTCCTGTGTTGCCTGGAAGTCCATCAGCTTCCTCTCGAAGAGTTCCCTGTTCTTTGCGTAGTTGAAAGCGAGCTCAAAAGCTCCGGTTGCAAGACCCACAGCCTGAAATGCAACCGGTATCCTTGTGACGTTGAAGAACATCATGGTCTGGTAAAAGCCCTGACCTTCCTGGCCGATGAGATTCTCCTTTGGCACTCTCACATTCTTGAACACAACCTCCGCAGTATCACTCGCCCTTATTCCGAGCTTGTTGGTGAGCTTCTTCGCCTCAACTCCCGGAGTGTCCCTCTCCACGAGGAAAACGCTCATGCCAAGGTGCCTCTTCGGCAGGTTTGGGTCTGTTCTGGCGAGGACTATGTAGTAGTCGGCGATGGTACCGTTTGTGATGAACATCTTGGTTCCGTTTATCACGTACTCGTCCCCATCCCTGTCAGCCCTCGTCTTTATTCCAGCGACATCGCTACCTGCTACGGGTTCGGTGTAACAGGCTGCACAAATCGCCTTGCCCTGAGCAATTGGTGGCAGAAACTTCTTCTTCTGCTCCTCACTGCCGAACATAAGAATCTGCTCCGAGCCAAACGTGGAGGCCATTATCATTCCAAGCCCGCCGTCAACCCTCCAGAACTCCTCCACGACGAGACAGGTGTCCAGGATCCCCATTCCCTGTCCGCCATATTCCTCGGGAATGCTCATGCCGATGAACCCAAGCTCGGCAGCCTTCTTCCACAGCTCAAACGGGAACTTCTCCTCCCTGTCACATTCCTCAGAATAATTCGGAAACTCTTTCTCGGCAAATTCTCTCGCCGCTTCCTTAATTGCCTTCTGTTCATCACTCAAAAGATTTTCTGCCAGCATATTTGATTTTAGTCTAAAAAATGTATAAACCTTTCGGTTTTTCTGATGAATCCTATTCAAGCAGCTTTGTTTCCCTATAGAAACCATTATAAGCGTTTTTTTAATTCAAAACTATCAATCATTATGTATTGATTCAAAAAAATAGTTATAATTTTCCGGCAAACTTTTTCAGAATCCCCGCCAGCCTCTGAGCCTCCATTATGTTGCCCTCAATCCTGTATTTCTGCATCATGAACCCCATAATTGGGTCTTCCTGACCCTTAACAACAGATGCCCAGTATTCCGGCGATGCAATAATGGTAAAATTCGGAGACTCATGAACGCCCTCTTCAAACTCGCATGACCCATCTGCGTTGTAAACAACATAGAATTCCTCATCTCCGAGTCTGTACTGCACCACTCCGCTCCAGCCAGCGAGCTCTTTCTTTATATCCTCCGAGCTGTTCTGGAGCTCACACATCTTCAAAACAAGGTCTTTTGCCTCGCTCACACTATCACCACATAAAACTGATCCTCAACCCTTAAAAATCTTACAGTTTTCAAGAAATGCCACTGTCAACCATACTCCTATAATCTGCAGGGCAAAAATATTATAAACTGAATCCAAAGTTGCTTAGATTGGGCTCCGGTGGTGTAGCCCGGCCAATCATTCCGGCCTTTCGAGCCGGCGACCCGGGTTCAAATCCCGGCCGGAGCATAATTTTATTATGCTTAAATCCTTCGTATAGCGTTAAGAATTCTTCAAGTAGCTCGTTTATTAATTTAGACCTGTTAAATCCAAGTTCTTCACATTTCAGCCACAGATCTTCCCGTATCTTTATGTGCCTCGTTGTCCACTTTCGGCCTTTTTCGTCCACACTTATCCGTTTATGGACATCTTTATCCATAACACGCTTAGCGGCCTCAAAATATATATCTGTTAACATCAGTCATCAGCCTCCTTCTCACAAAACATGTCTCTAAAATTCATTAATGCGATAACAGAATCGACTCTTTTTCTTGTTTCAAGCTGCTCGTTTAATTCTCTTGCCAGTCTCTTAGCCTCATCAAGTGTTAGCCTGATAGAGATTGTCCTGCCTTTTTTGCTTACTGCGTAGATGTAAATGTTCTCTCCAATTAGTCTTGTCATTCTTGGTTTCTGGAAAAGAATTAATGTCTTGCCTATTTTCTTATAATTGCATACATCAGGCCAGATATCTATTCTCCAGCTCATAGCCTACCCCCCAATTCTCCTTTTAACTCAGGGAAAGCCTTAAAGAAAAGATCACGAGCATCAGGATAGTTCAGCTTATGCTCTGTTGCGAAAGTCGTGAGCCTTGCCTTTATCGCCTGCTCCGGACTGACTATTTTGCCGTTGTTCATGATTTCGTGAATGTCGTCGAAAACAACTTCTCTGAGCTTTCTGATGAGTGGCAGATTCTTTTCTATTTCCTCTTTCTCCTGTTTTTCCTTCAGCTTCTCTTCCATCTCTAAGATTTTTGGCTCTATTTCTTCTTTCCACTTCATGAATTCTTCGAGCTTGTTCTTGATTTCAAGGAGTGTCATCAGCTCCTTTGAGATTAGCTCCCTGTTGTGATTAGAGCCTTGATAAAACACCTTCAGGATTCTTACAACTTCATGACTGAGTGCCTTTCTTGCCTTCAGCTCATCGAGAATTGAAATAAGCTGAGTTTCGCTGTCAGGAACGCTAAAAGAGTAAACTTTAGCCATAGAAAACCCCCCATGAAAACCGCTGAATGCACTTATTAAGCTTAATAACCTCACTTAATAACCCGGGAATCTCCGCTCGAGAATATCCACATGTTGCTGCTATGAATTCTGAAGGGGTTATTAATAACTTAAATAACCGCTTATTAATTAATAACTTTGCAGTCTGGATAGTCTTTCGTGAACTCCACTGGAAACAAAGGTGGGTTATCATCTCCCCTCCTCCTTCATGATAAAGTTAATGTTCGAAAAGCAATCCATGATCGTCGTTGCCTTCATTCCGATCTGTCTGGAGATTGTGTATGCTGCAGCCCAGTCCTGTTTCCCGACAACTCTGTTAAGGGTGTTGAGGAGAACTGAAAGCTCATCAATCCTGTCGAGAGCCTTCTTAAGCTCCTCCTGAAAGTCCATCAGATCTCCCCCCTGAACACCATCTCAAAGAACTTTGAGAGTCTGACTGCCCTCCACCTCGACCAGTCGGCACCTTCTGAAGCGTAGATGCACTGATTCGGTTTGTCTGGAGAATGCTTGACGACTATGCACGGATTTCCGGGACAGCCATCGCAGGCATAGAGCCTCAGCATGAGCATTGTATCACCTCTGCAGAACCTCAGCGAGAAAATCGACAAAGCTGTAATCGTCATAAAGCTCCATGTCGTCAAGCTCAATCCTTGCAACGTTGTTCCTGAACCTCAGAGAGTCGTCAAGCTTCCTGACATACCAGAACCTGTGATTCCTGACAACGAGGTAACAGTCAGTCCTGAGCCTCTCAGCGAGCAGCTTCAGACTTCTAAACTGATTGTATTTGATGAAAGTGTCAGAGTGGTTCGGAGCATGCTTGATCTCAAAAATCGCCTTGAACTCATCTCCAGCCCTGATCAGCTTGTCAATGTTCGTTGTAAATATGCCCTGTCTTATGTTATGCTCCTTCTTTGCGACGTCAAGGAAATAACTGATCTCTATGCCCTTCACAAGCTCCCCAATGCTGCCGATGACCATCTCAGAAAAAGATTTGAAAAGCTCTGAGTTCTCCCGGATCCTCTTAGTTCTCTGAGTCAGCGTCATACATGCCCAGCTCCTTCCTCTGATATTCGAAATACATCTCGTAAGCAGTTCTGAACGCCTCCTGAATCTCTCTGTCCAGCCTCTCTTTCATCTCCTCCAGCTTCCTCCTCAGCTCCTCCTCTTCCTCGAGTCTCTGCTCAATCTCTGCAAGTCTGCAGTCTCTCTTGTATTCGTAATCGAGGATCATCAGGCGGTCACCTCTCTATTAAGAAATCAGCAAACGTCTCCAGCACACTATGTATCGCTGAAATCGGAAGATCCTCAGAAAACACCAGCTCTTCATAGCTGTCCTCGTCATAGCTCAGAATCGGATTTTCAGCCCTGACCTCACCTTCGAACTTGGCCTTGTATATCTCTTCGCCATCTCTCAGAATTATGATCTGAATCTCTGCCATCAGGCTGTCACCTCCTGATGAACCTCATTGGCGATTCTGACGACGTCTTTTGAATCGTAGAGCATCTTATCTCCCTTGAAAATACCAATGAATGTTATTCGATGGTCATAGTCTATTGAATTAAGAAGATCCCACGCTATCTCGAAAGCGTCCTCCACATACCTACATTCCTCCACCTTTATGAAGCTCTTCCACTCGTATCTCGGTTCGTCTCTGCTGTATTCCGAGTAATCGACTGTCTCCCAGTATTCCTCAAGGAACTCCTCGATATAGATCAGATAGTACTTCCATCTGTCGAACTGCATCACGCCGTCACCTCCGCCGGGAGTTCCTTGCTCTGTTCTCTTATTCTCTCTATCACAATCTTCCCATTTTCAAAAGAGACCTCAACGGGAGTCTCCTCGTCCTTGCTGAAAAATTCGTCAAAGATTTTCTTCGGAAAGGTTATGTATGGTGTTCCGCTTGCGAACCTCTTTATTACCGCCTCCATCTCTTCAACCACCTCCACGTATGTGTAACATATATTTAACACTTGTTATATTTAAGTTTTACGCATAATTAACGTATGTTTAAAGCATATTTGTAAAAATTGTTAAATAGTGTTAAACAAAAGTTAAACATATGGCAACAAAGAAAGAAAGAGTGACTGGATTCGTCTCGCCAAATGTCAAATCCATCATCAGAGAGGCTATTGATTCTGGCGATTTCGCATCAGAATCAGATTTCGTTTCTGAGGCAGTCATCAAGCTCGCCTATGAGTGGAAGGCAAAAAAGGAGCGTAAAATCGCAACTCTTGAGTAGGAGGGTTGATGAATGTGGATAGGAGTTGAATGCGTAGAATGCGGGGCTCAGAATGTTGTTTCTTTGAGCGTTGATGTTGGCATCAGCTCATATATAGCTCTTGAAGATATAAAAATTCAGGAAACAGTAAACTTTGATATCTTTTTCAGCAAATATAGACATTTTATAACAGAGCTGAGCGATTTTCCTGTGAGCAAGCAAATCTTGCTCAGGAAGATAAAGGATACCTTCAACTGTTCGTTTGCTCTTGCAAATGATATCCTCGAAAGACTAAAGATTGATCTTGGATTGTATGAACAGAATGGAGTGATTTATGAGGCCTGAGGTATGTCTATGTCGCAAAAGAAAAGCATTGCAGTCGTATTATTAACACTTAGTTTATTTGCCATTTTCGTTTTAATTCAGATGGATTATTTTGAACCAGATCCGGAGATAATAGGAACAGAGCAAGAATCATTTAGGACGATCTCTGTTTGGGTTAAGAATAAATCTCCTTTCTCTGGTGATATTGTTGTAATGGTCTATTTTTATGATAAGAAACCAACAAGCCCAACCATCAATCCCGTTGCAATAAAGCAAGAATATGTCCACATTAAGGGTTATGAACTTAAAAAAATCAAAATACAAATTCCCATAGAAGCTCTTTATTCCAGATTTTATTATAAAGTGCAAGTGGCGCACGTCGATTTTAAGTAAAACTAATTTCACTCAACCATTAATCACCTCCATAAATCCCATAGTAAAACACCTTCTTGTTCGCATCCCCGTAAAACGGCGTTATCGCCTTGTCAGTAAAGCGTTTATTCGGAAAAACGATTATGCACTGATCATTTCTCAGAGTCTGGATCAATGGTGTGAACTTGTTCAGCTTCTTCTGATCCCTGCCCACGTCATCGCTGATCCTCTTGAAAATCAGCCAGTTAAAGCTGCTTCTGATTCCAGCTCTGATCTTCCTCCAGCCGTGAGTTGTTGCTATAAGCCTGATCCCCAGACTCCTCAGCTTCTCGACGTTCACCTGAATCCATGCTCCAGTCAGATATTGCTTGTAATCGAGTGCATCGTTTCGACTCGGAGCCACGTTGTGGAACTCATCGGCAAAGATCGTCATAGGCGTTCTAATCTGATAGTTATGAGCTTTCATTATCAGGCTCTTGAAGATCTCTGCTATCGTCTGAGTGAAAACATGAGGATCGAGGATAAAACGATAGATGCTGATGATGTTCACAAAGCCCTCCTCGACATGATCCCAGACCTCAGAAATGTTCATCGGATCCACCCATATCAGCTCAAAGTCATAATCCTCAGACTCGACTCTGCACCCTGCCGGAACGATTACCTTCATCGGCCTTTCGCAGATTTCTCCGAGCTTGAAAGCCTCATCGTTCTTGCCGATGTCGAACCAGACGATTGTTTCGTCGGTGTTGTGGCTAATCAGGTCTGCAAGCCAGTAAAGAGTCTGGGTTTTTCCTGAACCTGTGATCCCCACAACCAGCATGTGCTGGCCGGGACTCTTTACGAACTGATCCATGAAGGCCTTTTCCCATGATTTAACTCTTTGAAGTCTTGGCAAACTTGAGATAAGCGATTCCATACCCCACCACCATTCCCAGACTAAAACAAAATGCAGCGAACTTGTTCAGCATCGTCCACGTCGTTACGACCACATTCGGATCGTTTAACAGCATGCTGAAGTTCATCACCGTGTTGTTTAACGTGGTGTTAAAAATTAGCGTTTCGTTAATCACCTCTTGCCACCTCCGATGTAGAATTCAGAAATCATACCAGCGTCAAGCAGCTCGAAGTTCTCAACGATGTTTACAATCCTGAACCTCACTCTGTCCATCGCCTTCTCGAATTCTGCTCTCTTCAACGCTGAAAACTCGACGTCATCGTCGAGTAAAGGCTCGTAAGCATCCCTGAGTTCTATCAGCTCCTTCTCAATCTCTTCAAGCTCTTTCTTAAGCTCCTTGTTGTTTTCGAAATAGAACCTTGCCTTTATCCAGTCGAAAATGTAGCAGAGCAGGTTAAGCCTTGCATAAATCGAATAGTCAGGATTCCTTATGAGATGAATAAAAGCAGCTGAGAGAATGTAGCTGCTGCCCTTCAACGTTCATCAACCTCCTCCATTCTCTTTTTCCTGCCGAAAATGCTTTTGAGCTTTGACAGCCTTCCGCCAGATGTCTGCTGCTCAGCTCCGGGATAAGGATATTGCGGCACATACTGAACCGGCCTTTTCAGGATAGCAACGGCCTCCTGCCTGCCTTTTCTGTCAAGGCTTCTCTTAAGGCTCATGTGCTTGTCGAGTAATGCCTTAACTGCTGGAAGTTCGATAATGTTCTCATGAACGGAATTGTAGAACGCTATTGCCCTTATCTCGTCGAAATCCAGATCGGTAAAGTTCTCGTTAAGCTCGTCGCTGAATAATTGTTCCATCATCCGTGTCTTTCGCATCTCCGGAACTTCCAGACTCAGCTTTTCTTTGAGAATCTGCTTATCCGCCATCTCAGATCACCGGTGCAAAGAACAGGGCACCTGCGGCAAGCCCGACGAAAAACGCAGCTATGATGGTCTTCATCGCAGGCCTGAACTTGAAAGCCCTGTGCAGAATTTCAGGCTCTATGATCGTGCTGAGCAGCTCAGGGTTCGTTTTGAGGTTCAGAACCTCTTTGCTCTTCTGCGGTTCGAGAACAACGCCCTTTTCGGCGTCGAGCAGGTATGTAAGCTTTCCGTTGAACCGGATAGGCTTCCCGTTCAGCGGGAAGGTCTTACCTGTCAAAGTGTCAACATAGGTATTGCCTATCCTCTTCAGCTTGACCTCCTGCCAGTCAAAACCGCTTTCATCAATCAGGATCGCCTTCTTACTCTTCCTGAACAATTCAATCACCTCCGTATTTCTGTCTGACGAACCTCACAACCGAAAAAGCAAGCTTAACCGGATTGCTGCCCTTAACCCTGTAAACAGTCCCCGTCCCCTGCTCGATCAGCACGATTTTGAACAACGCCCTTCACCTCCACAGCAAATCTTTTCGAGCCTCTCAACTCTCCTTTCCAGAACCTCTACCCTGTCCTCCAGCCTTATCGGCTTAATTCGAATCTGCAAGCAAAACACCCCCTATGTTGGTTTCAGAGCATTGACAATTTCGGCAAAAATCCCGATAATTCCCCTGACAAATCCGAGAAGGAATTCGAACAGTTCTCTGTGGACTCTTATGTATTTCCTGTAAAAACTCCAGATGTTCCTGCTTGTTCCGGCCGACCATGCGAGAACGAATGCCTCGAAAAGCGCAAATGTAAGCAATCCGTTATCTATGAAGATCAGTTTAAAGTAGTACAGGAGCCCTGAAGTGATCACATAAAGCGTGTCGAATATGTCCAGCAGCTCCCCTGCATAAGGGACTTTTTCTATGATGTTTCTTACCTGCTGTCCAATGTCTCCGATAATTCCTGCTATGTCTCCAATACTGTATGACTGTGATGTGTTTACCCATTCGGAATATGGTGAGTAAAATATCTCGACATTAGCAGGAGAGGTCGAGGCAAAAACAACGCTGTTGAAAACGATGTAGTCTGACAATGTGAAACTCGCTGACTGCGATTCGAACACGGCATCAAGGGGATTCATGTAAACATAAACGTCGAGGTCAAAAGGTGTGTCTGCTTCAACCGGGTAATACTGGATCTTTATGTCGTAGTCATTCAAGCTCAGCAGCCTGAGGGTTTTCAGCTCCTTGCTTACCGTCGTCCCGTTGGGATAAGTCAGATTTATGTAGAAATGTTTCCAAGCGCCGCCAGTCCCTTCAGATCTGGCTTTTATTGTCAAATGATATACTTGCCCGAAAGCATCAAGGTAAAACTCGTGAATCTGCCAGTTTGAGCTGAACAGGATGTCATTGGCATAAATGCTGTGAATTACGTATCCATCCTGAACCTGAAAATTAACCTGATTTGTCTGACTGTAAACTTTTTTACTGTATTCGGCATTTACAGGCATCACAGCAATCAGAGAAATGATGAGAAATGCGATTATTTTCCTCATTGCTATCTCCTCCCCATCATCTTAACCAAGCTGACGAAAGTAACCAGAATCGCCATACCGATGAGTCCCTCAGCGTTCTGGTAGAGCAGGTTAATTCCGTTGTCCAGAGATCCCCTTCCACCTCCCCCGATTGTTGTTGTTCCCCCTGTTCCCGTTGAAGGCGTTGGTGTAGCAGTTGCAGTCGGTGTCGGAGTTGTGGCAGGAGTTATCGCTTCAAGCTGAACAACAACAGAATGATAGTCCTGAGTTGCCGTGATCTCTCCTGCCTTGCTGAAGTAACCATCCTTGCTGACGAGGTAGCTGTATGTCTGATTCTTAGGAACTTCAAAGCTCACATAGCCCTGTGCATTTGTCAGCTTTGTCTGTCCGTTAAGGATTACGGCAGCATCAACAACTGCAATCTGATAGCCTGCAAAGTCAGAAACAACTCTGAAGGTTATAATTGAATTGTTCGAGCTGCTCGGCGTCTTTATTGGAGTCAAATAAACGTAAACAGTCGTTTCCTTTCCTGCCGGGGGATAGTAAACGTTCCCTGTCGCAACCTCATAGCCTGTTCTGCTTGCCGTGTAGGTGTAAACCTCCAAGTCGTTAAGGTTGTTCACCGTAACAGAGTAGTCATAAGTCCCGTTAATCACTTCAGAGTTGCCGATAAAGCTTTCCTGAAGTGTGAAATTCACGTTGTCGAGCAGCGAACCAGTCTCTGCGTCTAAGAAGTAGAACTTAACAGATGTGGTTGTCGTAGTTGTTGAAGGTCGTGGTATGTCTGTGAGTTGAACATAATCCAAACCACCAATTGCAGGATAATACATTCTCGCTGACAGGACATAGCCGTTCAGAACAATTCCATTCAAATCTATGTCGCTTAATCCTGCCTCAGTCCACGTGTCTATTTGTTGGGTTTGCAGGTTGTAGTAAGTTATCTCCCATTTAGTTTCCTGCCCGTTCTTTGTTATGTTTATCTCGCTTACACCGTTTGAATAGCGGTATTCGAAGTAGTTAGTTACGCTTTTGCTTCTTCCGTTTGCCCAAACTTCTATTTTTAAGCCTGATGACATCCCCTTAATATATAATATTCCTCCATTGTTGTAACCGACTCCAAAATCGCTTACAGCAACAGAGTAAAATGTTTTAGATATATAGCTTCCTGAGCCATACCTATACTCAAAATACCAGTTGTCATAACTTATTGTATGCAAAACATTACCACTTCCAGTTATTTCGTCGATGGCTTCAACATAAATCAAGTATTTGTCAGAAAACCTCGTAACTGCGATTGTAATTCTCTTATTTGGGTCTCCACTGAGCGTAGCAGATACTTGATAAGTTTGACCAACACCTATGCTTGCCCTTGTTCCATTATTGAAGTTTATTCGTATATCTGCACCATAAACGTAAAAATACATGTTCTGAATAATTGGTAATTTATCATAATTCCATAGTAAATAACCTATTTTTTCGTAGTTATCATAACTTGCCAAACCGCTTGAAGAACCTGTTTTGTTATAACTGTAAACTCCGCCGTAGATCGTCCCCGTAACAGTTTTGCTGTAAGTTATCTCTTCTGCGTTGACAACAGCATTATTTAAAGCAACAAGTACATACGCAGCAACAATCAGCATCGCAGTAATTCTCGCAGCTTTTTTGTTCTTTGTGGACAGCTTGAACAGTAAAAATGCGATTGCGAATCCTGCAACGATTTTAACTGCTGTGAATGCAACAGAGCTGTTTTCGAGCAGATAAGCCATGACTGGGTTTCCTTCAACTCCTTTTCCATTTTCAACTGCTGAAACAGTTAAAGCTAAGTCGAGGACATTCAGAATCATGAAAATGAGAATCATGCTTAAAATCGTTGTTTTGCCCTTCATGTCCTTCTCCTCCTTGAATGCTTAACCCTGTGAGGCCTGCCACGAATATACACCTTCACATTGCCGGGTGTTCTTTCAAAAACGCCAGTAGCATGACCATAAGCGAGCCACCTTCTGTAAGCCTTCTTGCTCCTGAAATTCATTCTCTTGATTTTTCTGCCCATAATATCACCTGAAAAAGCGACTCATGAGATACGCAAGTCCAACAACAACTCCACCATACAGGGCATAGCTCAGAACTACAGGAGCAGAGACTTTCAGCAGTTCAACTGCCTTAAACGGATCACTGAACCAGCTCTGTTCAGTTGGCTTGAGAACGAAAATGTAGCTTGTAGCGTTCAGAGTGTTCAGGATCAGCGTGTCAGTTGTGTTGAACTCTCCGATCAGCTTGCCCTGATAATCGTAAACCAGAACCTTCAACCCCTTCTGCAGATTAAGATCGCTGAATGTAACAGTAACATTAACTGCCGAGGCAACTGAGATAGCTGAGATTACAAAAAATAGAATTATCAAAGCTTTCGCAAGCTTTGAGTTCATGCTGCACCTCCGTTTTTATCTGAACCTTGCCAGACTTGCGATCATGTCGATTATACTGTCAAAGAACCTCAGCACGAAGCCGATGACTCCAAGGAAGATCAGTATCGGCAGTGCATTGCTCACGAGAGTCACAAAGCTTGGGAACAGTCCTGAGACCCCAGTAATTATGTCCGAGATCTGTGTCCAGTTGATGGTTGCTGTGCCATTCGCAGCACTTGCAGGCCACATCAAAAGCAGGCCAAAGACCATAAAGACAACAAAGGCCTTCCTGTATGGCCTGCCCTTCCTCCCCTTCTCCCGGCTACCAAACCTCATGTTGTCAAAGTCTGCATGGAAAAATATAACATTTTGTTAAACAGAACTGGAAAAGAACTGACAAAGTATCCATAGAAACGCCACATAGTTAGTAATTACCCACAACGTTAAGCCCGTGCAGTTGCAGAGCCGCCGCAAAAAGCAGACAATCAAAAAATAGTAGATTATTATTACTTCTTTATTGATTCTATTATTTCTTTGACGTCTAACTTGCCTTTCTGCCTTAGGTATTGTTCGAGGAGAAAATTAACGAGGTCAGAGAGGCAAACGCCATCCTCCTTGAGCTTGTCAAGGTATATCTTCTCGATCCAGACTGATGTCTGTTTCCTGTTCTTTTTGCCACTTGCCATGAGGTAAAAAGTCAAGGAAAGGTTTTCAGGCAGTTCAATCTGCATGTTCCACCTCCTTGATCGGGAATTTGTCAACAACTCTTGCATACCACATGTCGGCATCATCTCTCAGATCGAGATAATTGAAGTTCTCAACGCTTTTTGAGATCTCAGAGTGTCTGCCAAGAATGAAGTTTCTTTCATCCTTCGGGACTCCCTGCTTCTTTAAGAAGTTGTTCGTCCATTTTCTGATGTATTTTGCCGAAATAGTTTTACCACTCTTAGCCTTATAGTTTATACTGTCTTTAGCAAAGCGATAGTCAAGATCAACCTGACTCAATCGCTTAGCAAGCCAGACAGGCATGTAGCATTCATAAGCATCCTTGTTTTCAGAGCCGATACCAGACATATCATAACGTGCAAAACTGTCAAGGATCTCCAGTCTTGCAGGGTTGAAGTTTCTGAGCATCTGCAAAATGTGTTCAAGTCTGAGGCCACTGAAAATCAGCAGATAAAACACATTGAGCAGCTCTGGAGTTAACTTACTTCTGAAATATTCATGTGCTTCAATTATGTCTGTGTCGCTTGGTATCTGTTTATCTGTCCCAGAACGTGGTATTTTAAGCACTGATTTAAATTCTTCAGCAACTGCAATAGGGAAGCCCTTCTTTTCTACAAGGAAATTCAGGAAGTTTCTGACGCCTTTGGCAAAGTTCGCCTTATTCCTTTCAAGCTCATCATAAATCTCAGCAAGCTGGTCTTTGTCGAATATTTTAACTCCTGACAGCTTTCTGTCAAGTAGTGTTACGTAGTTCTGCCATGTTGTCTTTTTGCTCTTCTTTTGCAGCCACTCAATAAACTCATTTCTGTGCCTCTGATAGTCAATTACGATGAAATCATCAGATATCCAAGCCTTTCGAGCCGGCGACCCGGGTTCAAATCCCGGCCGGAGCATTAACCCCTTATTTTGGAGGAGGCTGGGAGTGAAATACACATTCGAGACGCTAACGCTTCTCATTCTTCTGGTCATGCTTGCAGTTCTGGCAGCAGTCTTCCCTGATGAAGCGGAAAACTTTAGTGATTACGTTGACTGGAGAGCCATTCTCTCCCTGGCAGGATTGCTTCTTGTGTCGGAAGGAGCCAGAGAAAGTGGATATCTTTCCAATCTCGCATATTCGATTGCAAGAGCATCAAAAACTGAACGCACACTTGTGTTCAGGCTTTGCATGCTGTCAGCAATCCTCGGCGCAATCATAACAAACGATGCCGCAGTCATGGTTGTAGTTCCGCTCACCATGAGCCTTAAGGATCACATCGATGTCAGAAAAGTGGTAGCGCTTGAAGTCATTTCGGCAAATGCTGGCTCCACCCTCACACCGATTGGAAATCCCCAGAACCTGCTCATATGGCACGTCTGGGGCATCTCTTTTGTAGAATTCGCAGCGGCCATGGCAAAGTTTGTTCTTGTACAGCTCGCAGTCCTTTTCACTCTGCTGTTCCTTGTTGAGAACAGGGTCGTATCGGCTGACAGCAAGAGCTTTGAGGTGGATAAATTCCTGAAGACACTGTCTCTGGCCCTTCTCATGCTCCTTGTGATTGCACTCGACCTCGGGGCACACTGGTTTGTCATTGTGGTCATTTCAATTTACCTCATCTTTTTTAGAAGGGTGGTTACGAATGCCAACTGGCAGCTTGTTGCGATTTTTGCTCTGATGTTTGTCGATTTTCGAACGATTGCATCCGTTTTCATCCACACTGTAAATTTTACAGGGTCGAATGTGTTTCTCGCATCCATTGTCACATCGCAAATCATCAACAACGTTCCTGCCGCACTGATTATGACAGAAGTCAGCAACAACTATCCCGCAATCGCAGCCGGAGTTAACATTGGTGGTAATGGCCTCCTCACTGCCTCTTTTGCCAATCTTATTGCATACGGAATCGTCAGGGATAGCAAGTTCCTGCGAGAATACCATCTTTTTTCGTTTGCATATCTCCTGATGTGCGTTGTGCTCGTCTTGTGGCTGTTCTTCTGAAATTCCGTCGTGAGACGGTTAACTCAAATAATTTCCACAGGTCAGGGCAATAATTTTAGTAGTCCTGCTTTTTTCTCTCCTCCGAAGGGCTTTTAAACTCTAATTTTCCCCATGTCGCTGTCCAATTGAATATTCCCCATGCTCCTTTTTCATTTTTTGCTGTTTCAAGAAAATTCACCAAATGAAAACTCAGCCCTCTTTTTTGCAACACCCATAACTTTTATGGGAAAATTCAGGGCGATTCTTTGCTGCACTCAGGCTTAAAAATTAAAAAATAACAAAAAATTAAATCTGGTCAAATGTCATGATATTGACATTTGAGGGGACTTTCACAACACTTCCAACCTTGACGCCGACCAGCAAGTTTATGTTCCTCTTCGCGGCCAGATCGACAACTCTCTGAGTTATAACTCCATCAAATACGATTCCATGAGCCTTGACGTTGTTTGACTTCAGAAGCTTGACCAGGTCTCTGACCGGGATCTCTCTGACCACTTCGAAGTTGCTGTCAATAAGTCTTGCCTTCAGATTTCCTTCAATTTCCTGTTTGTGCTTCCTGAGCATTTCGATTACATTTGCCCTGTCCCTTGCATCTTCTTTCTTCTCCTCCTTTGGTTTTTCCGCAGCCTCCGACTCTTCCTTCTGTTCAACCTTGGTCTCCCTGACGTCCTTCCTCTCCTCCTTTTTCTCATCCTTGTGTTTCAGCACGTGAACCTGCTCAACCGGAATCTTATTTCTCAGAGATTTAACAATCTCCTTCTGGGTAAGGTCCTCAACTCCCTTGCCTTCCGGTGCCCTCGCCACGTAGTCAATATCAGCAACCTGAAGCAGTTCTTTGAGTATCAGATCCCCGCCCCTGTCTCCATCAAGAAATGCAGTAACTGTTTTTCTCTTGCTCAGATCAACAATCGTTTTCGGAATATTCGTACCTTCAACAGCTATAATATTCTTTATCCCGTGTTTAAGCAGGTTAAGCACATCTGCCCGTCCTTCGACGACAATTATCGCATCGCTTTCGTCTATGGCCGGTCCTGCCGGAAGCCTGTCCTCTCCATACTCTATGATCTCCTCTGTCCTGATTGCCTGTCTTACAAGATCCGCAATCTTTTCGCTTTCGATCTCTGGTTCCTCAAACAGCTCCCTCAGAATGTCCTTTGCCCTTTCGACAATCTTTTTCCTCTTGCTTGCCCTTACATCCTCAATCTTTATTACCTTGATTTTTGCAGCACATGGCCCAACTCTCTCTATGGTCTCAAGAGCTGCTGCAAGTATCGCTGTCTCTATCTTGTCAAGGCTGCTCGGAACCCTTATTTCCCCAAAACTCTTGCCACTCTTGCTCTCGATTTTGACCTCGATCCTGCCTATCCTTCCGGTTTTCTGAAGCTCTCTGAGATCGAGGTCATCGCCAAGAAGGCCCTCTGTCTGCCCAAAGATGGCCCCTACGACGTCTGGCCGCTCAACAACACCTTCTGCAACTATTTCTGCGTGAATGAGATACTTTGTTGTATCGCTTGGTGCTTTCATTGACATCACCTCTTGTAGCCACTGTTTCTGGCAAACTACTTTGTATGGAAACCTTATAAATACTTTGTTGATGGGAGAAACGATGGAGAGAGAGATGGGCGAAAAAGCGAAATATACGCTTTTTACTTCGTCGCTTGTCCTTTTCACACTCACAATAGGCGTCGGAATCATCTCCCCAATCCTACCAATTATCGCGAAAAACATGGGCGCGGGAGGTGTGGTGATAGGTCTCATATTCTCAGCATTTTCGATCTCGAGACTGGTATTCCTACCCATGTTCGGGAGACTTTCTGACAGATACGGGAGAAGGCCACTTATAACTGCTGGTCTGTCTCTGTACACGCTGCTTGCCCTGCTCTACGCACTTGCCAGAAATCCGGAGGAACTGATAGTAATCCGGCTGTTTCACGGCATGTCCTCGGCAATGGTGATGCCGGTCATTCTCGCCATGATAGCCCAGATAGCCCCGGAAGGGAAGGAAGGAAAATACATGGGCTTCGCAAATCGCTCAATATTCCTCGGAATGTCTTTCGGCCCACTCATTGGGGGAGTTCTCTCAGACTTTCACAGCGAGAAAATGGCGTTCTTTGCCATGGCGCTGATGAGCCTGATAACCCTCATAATTGCAATCCTGACTCTTCCTGAGATTAAACCTCAGCAGAAAAGCGAAAACGGTGGAAAAGAGTTCAGCAGAAGGATTATCTCGGTCCTGATTTTCAGAATACTGAACTCCATTGGCAGAGGGAGCATGATGTCCTTTCTTCCGATATATGGATATCTCATCGGTCTGAGCTACACGGAAATCGGCATGCTCGTCTTCACAAACCTCTTCGTTTCAGGAATTATACAACCGTACGGTGGAGCTTTTTCAGACAGGCGGGGTTTCATTTTTCCGGTCATGCTGTCAACGATTCTCTCAGCTGTAATTTACGTCTCAATCATACGGTACACCACATTTCACATCCTCCTTGTTCTTTCTGCATTCCTCGGCATTTCAAGCTCTCTTTCTCTTCCGGCAGTTAGCGGACTTGTCGCAGTGGAGGGTAAAAAAACAGGAAATCTTGGAGGGTTGATGGGTTATTTCTCCGCATCCAAGAGCCTCGGAAGGGCGATAGGGCCCATGCTGGCGGGTGTGTTTTACGATCTCGGCGGCCAGGGACTCAGTGGAATAGCTGCAGTTTTCACCGCCTCAGCAATAGCAACGGTGATTGCAGGCATGCTTTTCTGGGCAGGGGTCAGAGAATCACACCAGGTTATCGAGATGGATTGAAGTCACCTTTATCGCTTTTTTAATTTCCCCCCTGTCGAGCCTTCTTGAGATCTCGGGATACTCGTTCGCCCTGTATGCAGGCCAGTACTGGAACATCAGGTTGAATCTCGTATCTCTCCCGAGGTTCTTCGAAACCCATTTCACAATCCTTTCTGTACAGCATTCAACGTGTCCGGGCATGACAAGGTGTCGTATTAACAACTCGCCGTGCTTCTTTGCCCTCAGAAAGTTCCCGGTTACGGTCTCGAAATAGTTTCCGGCATTCGAATATTTTGCCGCACAATCATCGTTCCCGTATTTGAAATCTCCCAGCCAAAGGTCGATGACGTCCTCAATAATCTCGGCCAGCTCGACACTGTGATACATGTTCGAGTTCCAGACCACCGGCAGGCTCGAGTCCACATGAAGGAGTATCTCGAGAATCGTGTGAGCGTGCTGATCAGGATTCCCGCCTACAAAATTCACGTTTCTGCTACCCTGTCTCCTTCTGATATCGATCAGATATGCAAGCTCTTTTGGGTTCACAGGTATATCGTCCCTGCAGACAATATCCCAGTTCTGACAGAACACACAGGAGAAAGTGCATCTGTTGAAGAAGATCGTGTGCGATGGAACAAGCTCAGGCTCTTCACCAAAATGAAGGAATTCGCTGCTGTAGTAACTTTCAGCACCGGTTTTGCAGTATCCTCTCCTTTCATACCGGTTTACCCTGCACTTCCTCTGACAGAAGACGCATTCTTTGAGTATCTCCTTCAGCAGATCCACTTTCAGATGCAGAAAAGAATAATCTGCAGGTTTTTCTTCAAGAATTGCCGTATCTTCATTATGCCATGCTTTCAGAAATTCTTTTTTCAGATCTCTGTGGGCATCGTACAGACTGTCAGTTTTATCAGCCTGAATCCTCTTTGCTATCTGAAACTTTGCAGGCAGATTCCCTGCATTTATCTCAGCATATCTTTCAAGCCCTCCTGCCACAATTACATTTGTTTGCTGACGGTAAAATAAATTGCCCCAATCCAGGTCTGAAATTTAATGAATGTATGCCTGATCCTCCATCCATAAAAGTCCCGTCATCAGCTTCAGACGGTAAATTTTTTCAGAGCTGTCCAGCATAAACCATTATGAAACACACAGTAAGGCTGAAAGGCAAATTCAGCCTGAGCGAAAAGGACGTGGTTGAACACCACCCCTGGATTAAGCCACTGCTGGCGTGCCGCTGAAATAGACCCGTTCAGACAGGAAGTAAAACGGATTCACCCTGACTATAGAACTCACCGTGGAGAACGAAAATAAAGTTCGGGGATGGGAAGAGCTCAGAAACGAGCTGCACTCTTTCTTCTATGAAAGAGGACTAATTGCCGAGGTTAAGGAGAACCGGAACTTCTTCGACTTCTTCAGAAAACCTCTGCCATAATTCCTGAAAAAACCTGTGATGTGTTTCAAGCGCTCGCAGGTTCACGTTACCGCAAAACTTAATATCCTCCTGGCCATATCTCGCAGGACGGCTTGCGGGGGTTGCCGAGCGGTCAAAGGCGCTGGATTTAGGGTCCAGTGGCGCAGGCCTTCGTGGGTTCGAATCCCACCCCCCGCATGGCATTATTTCGGTAATGTAGGTTGTTACGGTCTGGTTTGGTGGAAATTCACGGTGAAAATTTGTTAATATGGGTTTTTCGCTTGCTAATTAAATTCATGGGTTTTTGGCAGGACTGAATAGGGTTAAACGTGGAAAAAATCATTATTCTGATGCAGTCTTTAGATCAGTGACGGCACATTCGTGTAAAGTATTTAAATGAAGGGAGTGTACTGAACATTATAGGCATAGAAGCTGAGTTAGCAGATATAAAGAGGATCCTCAGCGAAATGTCCAGAAAGCTTGATGAGTTACTTGAAGAAAAGGAAATTACAGCCATGATGAAGCTGTCAGAAGTTAGCTTAAAGGATTTTCTCGATGATGAGCCGGATATTTATTCGATAAAAGATGCGAAGGTCAGATACAGATGAAAGGAAAGGTCGTTCTCGTTCCGTTTCCGTTCATCGATCTCTCAGCTTCAAAGCTCAGACAGCACTCCATACATAGATATCTTATTTACAGCATTCTGCCAATTACAGCAAACGCAGGTAACAAAACTGCAGTAACGATCAAAACCCAGTAGATGGCCGTAACCGGGTGAAGGTTCTGTCTGTAAACCTCAAAGTATCCATCAAACTTCATAGCCACATAGGCCTCGGCAAGAACCTCCCAGAAAAGGAGCATTCCGGCAGTGATGATGACGAATTCCCACCACCCAGCGATTCCGAGAAACAAAAATGGCAGATAGTAAATCAGGACAAGAGGAAACATCTGCACATGACCGAATTCGTGAAGGACTTCCATTTTACCTCTGACATCCTCCGGAAGGCTGTACCTCATCATGAAGTTGGCCACCTGAGGGTGAAGCATGAACCCGATTTTTGCCCACCAGTTGCTCCACACCACGATTTCAAACTCAAGACCGTGCCAGGACCTTACTCGTCTTTTTTCAAGTATCTTTGCGCTCATCGCTTTTCAACCTCCCGTCTTCCATTCTCAAAACACGGTCTGCAAAATCTTCAACCCTCGGATCGTGGCTCGCAATTATCGCCGCCTTTCCCTTCCTCACCATCGAGTGTATGAGTTCCATAACTTCCCTGCCCTTCCTGGAATCCAGGTTGGCCGTGGGCTCGTCAGCAATGATCAGATCCGGATCGCTTATCACCGCTCTCGCTATCGCCACCCTCTGCTGCTCCCCTCCAGAAAGGTCTTCAGGCTTGTGGTGCATTCTGTCCTTCAGTCCAAAATCCGAAAGTATCTTCTCGGCTCTTTTCCTCGCCTCCCTCTCTCCCACACCCCGGATTATCAGCGGGATCATCACATTCTCAAGGGCAGTCAATGCAGAGAGCAGGTTGAAGTGCTGGAATATGAAGCCTATCTTTTCGAGCCTTATCCTCGCAAGTTCCTTCTGGCTCAGCTCGGTTATCTCTATCCCCTCAATTTTCACGCTCCCTGAAGTTGGCTTCAGAAGACCGCTTATTAGCGTGAGCAGGGTGGTTTTGCCAGAGCCAGACGGCCCCATGAGCAGAACGAGCTCGCCCCTGCTGATAGAAAAGGAGACATTATCAACGGCCTTTACGGCAGTTCTTCCAGAACCGTATATTTTAGTCACGTTTCTGACTTCCAGAATCCCTTCATCCACGTGAATCACCCTCACGCCTGGAACACTGTTGCTGGCTCTATCCTCTCAAGCCTCCTTATTGGTATGAGAGCGGCAACCAAGCTCATGACCACGATGGAACCGAATGTCATGGCCACATTCTGCAGGTTTATTTCCACATAGAATTCGGGAGCGACGTTTGGGATTAGATTTGCCGCCAGAAACGACAGAATTGAACCCGCAGCAAATCCAAGCAGAGCGATCGTGAAAGCCTGTTCCAGTACTATCCGCATCATGAAGGTCTCATCTGCCCCGATAGCCTTCAGAATCGCATATTCCTTCATCTTTTCGAGAGTCGCAGTGTACAGCGTTAACCCTATAACCGTGACACCTATGAAGAATCCTATGAAAACCAGAGGAAGGAGTATTGCGCTGAAGCTTTCATCTATCACCTCCTTGTGATTGTCTATGAATTTCTTTTTGGTGAGAACGTCCACCTTAACACCCAGACTTTCGAGCCTGCTCTTGATGTTGTCCGCTATCTTTTCGGCAAAGAACGGGTTATCAACCTCCACCATGTAGTAATTCAGGAAGTCCTCCGCCCCAAATATCTTCTCCGCATCCTCCTTGGTGACGAAAGCATAGGAATAGACGAGAACAAAGGTATCCTTTGAAATGCCAACCACAGTAAGCTCGACCCCACCAACCTCAATCTTGTCTCCGATATCGATGCCATTTCTCGTGGCGAAAACCCTGTCCACTATCACCTGCCCATCCCGGGGAATCTTCTTTCCCTTGACAATCTCCCACGGTCCTCCAACACCGGTTTTTGTGTCAAAGCCGATGATGTATATCGTCTCCTCCTTGTCCACCACCTTTGATACTTTCGCCCTCACAGCCCTTCCTATAAACTCGTGAACATCCTTCACTCCCCCAACCTTTCGTATCTCATCGTCAAGTCCTCTCGGCAGCAGAGAATACGTATGCCAGGTATCGTGTATGCCTTCCTGCCCCACCCAGAGGTCTGCGTTTGTTTTCCTCAGATACATCGTGCTTTCGGTGAATATTCCATAATACACACCCATCAGGACCATTATCAGCATAGTTGAGAACGCAACACCCCCTATGCTTATCACCAGCCGTCCTTTTTCATGAAACAGATTTTTTCTGGCTATGGAAACCATTTTCACTCCCCGCTACTTTTTCCTGATGAACCAGATAACTGCAAGGGCAAGTACCAGAAGTGAGGCTCCACCCAGAAGGTAAGCCGATGAAAAGCTCTCTCTGAAGTGGTGAACGTTAACTTCCCTGATCTCTGAATACCTTTCACCGAAAACATCCCTGTACTCAAGTTTCAGCGTGATGTTATAGGGCTTGGATGTGTCAGCATTTTTCTGGTCCACCTCAATGATCTCCTCATCACCCGGCGCCATGTCACCAATGAACACCTCGCCCTTTCCGTATTTAGAGCTCGCATAGACGACTAAATTCTTGGCAGGGGCATTTCCTGTGTTGGCAACCGAGATGAACACCTTGTCATTCTCAGCCCTGAAGAGCGTTGCTGTTAGCGAGATATCCCCTGTAACCATGACCGAAAATGACTCTTCCGACTTAACGTTCATCCCGGAATAATCATATTCCACCATTACCTCAACCGGATAGTAGCCGGGCTGAACGTTTTCATTGACGAAAACATCAAATGTAACGACCTTCCGTTCTCCCGGCTGAAGTGCATCAATGAACCGGGAATTTGAAGACGATGGCATAATCGCATCACTTCTCCAGCTGAACAGTATGTTTTTCAGCTCATCAGTTCCCTCAGCAGCAAGATTGAATGTGAGCTTTCCACCATTTCCAACCTCAAGTACGCCGGGCGTGAGAGAGACATTCAGAAAGCTCTCCTTTTTCGCCGCAACATCCAGGGCTAAGGTTCTGACCTCACGGACAACGTTACCGGTAACATCAGAGTACGTGATGTTGAAAACCAGAACAGCAGTCCCCTGTTTCAGAGCCTTCACCCTGAGGCTGAACTCCTCAGTATCACCCTGAGTCATTGAAGGAATTAGCAGCGGTGAACTTTCTGACAGCGGGATCAGCCCATCGCCCGACCAGGATATCCTGAGGTTTCTGATCTCCCCAGCAGCATTTTCAACCCTGAGCGTGAGATTGACGGGCGTGTTCGCCTCTATCTTTTCGGGAGATATGCTGAGGCCCACAAGGCTCTCTTCCCGAACTTCAACAGGTATTTCAAACACGTATCTTTCCGATGAGCCTGCAGCTCTCATCCTGAGATCCACTTTAACAAGATAGTATCCTGCTTCCGCAGTTTCGGGAACCGCAAACCTCACTATCAGGGTTCTCGACGTTCCGGGAGACAGGTCGCCAACATCCTTCCGGTAGTCCTTGATAACCAACGGCTCATCAGCATCTACTCTGAAAACGTATATGTCCTTTATGGGCGTAATTCCAGTATTGGAGAGCATTATTTCAATATATCCTTCAACACCGGGTTTTACAACGGAAGGAATTATGGAATATTCCACCGTAAGCGGATTTGAAGCAATTGCGGGCGCTATTAGAGTGAATAGCATCAGTAAAGCCAGTCCCATCAGTCCGGCACCTTTCATTTTCATCATCAATACACCCCCAATAGAATGTTGAAGAACTAATTTATAAATCTGTGGATTTCAAAAAAAATTTGAATGTTGTTGAATTACGTTTTCTGCTCCCGCTTAACCGGCGGAACGTAGTTCTTCATCAGCAGCGAGTTTGTGACAACGCTCACACTGCTCATTGCCATTGCCAGTCCAGCCCATTCCGGCCTGAAGACTATGCCGAAGAAGGGATAAAGAACCCCTGCAGCCACCGGAATAAGTATGGTGTTGTAGATCATGGCCCAGAACAGGTTCTGCTTTATCTTGTTCAATGTCTTTTCGCTGAGCTGTATTGCTGCGACAACATCGCGCAAATCATCCCTCATAAGCACGATCTCTCCGCTCTCCAGTGCAACATCTGTACCACTTCCCATGGCAATGCCGAGGTCGGCCTGAGCTAAAGCTGGGGCATCGTTTATGCCATCTCCTACGAACGCCACCACCTCTCCTTTCTCCTGAAGCCTCCTTACCTCCTCAGCCTTCTGGTGTGGGAGTACCTCAGCCAGAACCGTGTCGATGCCAAGCCTTCTGGCAATCGCCTCTGCTGTTCTTCTGTTGTCTCCAGTAATCATTGCAACTTTCTTGCCAATCCTGTGAAGCTCCTCGATGGCTTCCTTCGCAGAGGGCTTTATGTTGTCTGCGATGCCTATCGCACCTATGATCCTGCCCTTGTGGGACACGAGTACGGCTGTCTTCGCCTCACTCTCAAGTCTCTGAAGAGTATTCTCAATCTCGCTGCTCACTTCCATTCCATTTTCCGTCATCAGCTTCCTGCTTCCAACCAGTATCTTCTCCCCATTGAATGAAGCAACAACTCCCTTCCCGGTAATGACTTCAAATTTCTCAGGCTCGTCAACCTGCACTCCTATCTCCTCTGCCTTCCTCACAACCGCCTCGGCCAGAGGATGTTCGCTCCTCTTTTCTGCTATGGCAGCAACTCTCAACACTTCAGTTTCATCGCCTTCAAAGGCAACAATGTCAGTAACCTCCGGTTTACCCTTCGTCAGTGTTCCTGTTTTGTCAAACACGACAGTTGTTACTCTCCGTGCAATCTCAAGAGCTTCTCCGTTTTTAATGAGTATTCCAAGCTCCGCACCCTTGCCCATTCCCACTGTCAGCGCAGTTGGTGTCGCAAGTCCAAAAGCACAGGGGCAAGCAATCACAAGCACAGCAACGAGAGTCGTGAAGGCGAAGATTTCAGGCACCCCTGCTATGAAATACCAGTATATGAACGAAGTTACTGCTATGGTCAGAACCACAGGTATGAAGTAGGCGACGATTTTATCAGCCAGCTTCTGAATCGGTGGCCTGCTCCCCATTGCCTCCTCAACGAGCCTTATTATCTGGGCAAGCAGTGTATCACTGCCAACCCTCGTGGCTTTGACTTTCAGCACGCCGTTTTTGTTTATAGTCGCTCCAACAACCTCATCCCCAACTTTCTTGAGATTCGGGATTGGTTCTCCGGTAATCATTGACTCGTCCACGTAGCTCTCGCCCTCGATTACAACACCATCAACCGGTATCTTTTCACCCGGCTTCACTATTACAATGTCACCAACTCTGACTTCCTCCACCGGTACTTCGATCTCCTTACCATCTCTGACGACAGTGGCCGTTTTTGCCTGTAACCCGATCAGCTTCTTTATCGCCTCGCTCGTCCTTCCTTTGGCTATCGCTTCGAGTGTCCTGCCGAGGAGCAGGAAGGCGAGAAGCAGAACTGCGGTTTCGTAGAAAAGATAATCTTCTGGCAGAAGCCCTATTGTGGACAGTACGCTTGCAGTGTATGCCGAGCCGACACCCATTGAGTACATCACGTCCATGTTGAGCATTCTGTGTCTGAGAGCCCTCACGGCGGCAAGGAACATCTCTCTGCCCGAATAGAACATAACGGGTGTTGCGAGAATGAACTGAATTACGCTGTTGTAGGGTATTTCGGGAAGACCGACATACTTTCCATACTGCATGACGAGAAGAACTGCACCGAATACCGACGCAAACGCGAGCTTTTTCTTCATATCTCTGACGTGATCCCCCTTAGCCTCTTCTTTCAGCTCCTCACCTTCAATACCCAGAAATTGATAACCAACTTCCTCTATGGCCTTTCTGATGTCCTCAATTCCGGTAACGGAGGGATTGTAAACTATCCTGGCACTTTCGGTTGCGAGGTTGACGGCAATGCTCTTTACCCCATCAAGACTGCCAACTGCGATTTCAATGGTCTTGGCGCATGAAGCACAGGTCATCCCACCTATTTTTACAACAACTGCTTTCTCATCCTCAGGAATTCTGTAACCCACTTCTTCGATTGCCTTTTTTATCTCCTCTATTTTTGCCTTTTCAGGGTCCAGTTCAAGCTGAAGAGATTCCGTGGCCAGATTGACACTTGCTTTTCTGACTCCATCTACCTGCATCGCTGCTGTCTCGACCGTCCTTGCACAGGATGCACAGGTCATCCCCTCTACCTTAAGCTTAATTTTTTTGCTCACATACTTACATTGTCAACATAAAATATAGCATTAACTCCTGACGCCCCGTAAAAAAATTGGATTGAAAAAATAACGGAAAGTTATTTCAGCAATCTCGCATTTATTGCAACTATCACCGTGCTGAGGGACATCAGAGCAGCACCTATGGCTGGAGTCAGAAGAATTCCAATGCCGTAGGCTACACCAGCCGCGAGAGGTATCGCCACACTGTTGTAACCTGTCGCCCAGATCAGATTCTGGATCATCTTGGCGTATGTTTTCTTCGAAAGTTCAACGATTTTGACAACATCCCTCGGATCACTTCTGACAAGAATTATGTCTGCAGTTTCAATGGCCACATCTGTCCCTGCACCTATCGCTATACCAACATCGGCCTGAGCCAAAGCTGGGGCATCGTTTATGCCATCTCCAACCATGGCAGTTACGTACTTCTCCTGAACCTTCGCCACCATCTCTGCCTTTTCATGGGGCAGAACTTCAGCAAAGTACTCATCGAGACCAAGTTCTTCAGCCACCCATTTTGCCACAAGCTCGTTGTCTCCAGTGAGCATCATGCATTTTATACCCATCTTCTTCAGCTTTTCCACAGCTTCTCTTGACTCGGATTTTATTCTGTCGGCAAGAGCAATCACTCCTGCAAGCTCTGAATCTTTCAGCAGATAAACCACAGTCTTGCCCTGAGCCGCAAGTTTCTCGGCCTCCTCTCCAGCCTCAATGCCCTTCTCCCTGAGATATCCCGGGCTGACCACCATGTACGTCGTCCCACCAATCTGCGCCTCGATGCCCTTTCCGGGGATTGCCCTGAAGCTCTCGACTTCTTCAAGCTTCAGACCCCTCCTTTCAGCCTCCTCAACGATGCTCCTTGCAATCGGATGTTCTGAATGCATTTCCATGCTCGCAGCAATCCTCAGCACCTCATCCTCACTGCCTGTGAAGGCTATTATGTC
The DNA here is from genome assembly GCF_000789255.1 of Geoglobus acetivorans. NCBI lineage: Archaea > Methanobacteriati > Methanobacteriota > Archaeoglobi > Archaeoglobales > Archaeoglobaceae > Geoglobus > Geoglobus acetivorans. The sequence goes on along the minus strand of NZ_CP009552.1, from coordinate 1,722,006 downwards.
AGTAACACCGAATTTTCCTTCCGTCAGCGTTCCGGTTTTGTCAAACACGACTGCCTGCAGCTCCTTTGTCCTTTCAAACGCCTGTCTGTTTCTTATCAGCAAACCATTCTGGGCTGCGAGAGATGTTGAGACGGCAACGACCAGTGGAACCGCAAGTCCCAGAGCATGCGGGCATGAAATGACCATCACCGTAACCGCCCTCTCAACCGCAAACGCAAGATCCTTGCCCAGGAAGATCCATGTCGCAAACGTGATTGTTCCGGCGCTGAGGGCGATGATGGTCAGGTAGAATGCAGCCTTGTTCGCCAGATCCTGAGTTCTCGACTTGCTCTCCTGAGCCTGCCTCACAAGCTCGATAATCTGGCTGAGGTATGTTTCCTTCCCGGTCTTCTTGACCTCGACTTTCAGAGAACCTTCCATGTTCACAGATCCACCAATGACTTCGTCTCCGGGTTTTTTCGTTACGGGTCTGCTCTCTCCAGTAAGCATTGACTCGTCCACGTAGCTCTCTCCCTCGACGACGATGCCGTCTACAGGTATCTTCTCACCCGGCCTTATGAGCACCACATCTCCGGGGTTGAGCTGCTCAACCGGAACCTCCTCGACCTCTCCGTTCCTGATCCGGTGAGCGGTGGAGGGCATTATCTTGACGAGCTCCTCCAGTGCCCTTGAGGCTCCGAGAACAGACTTCATCTCTATGTAGTGTCCGAGCAGCATGATGTCTATCAGAGTTGCAAGCTCCCAGAAGAAGTACTTGCCTTCAAGCCCGAACACCACCGCCGAGCTGTAAATGTATGCCGCCGAAATGGCAACCGAGATTAAAGTCATCATTCCGGGGCGGGTCTTTGTCAGCTCTTCGAAGAATCCCTTGAAAAATGGATAACCGCCGTAGAAGTAAACAAACGACGAAAGGGCGAATAAAACCAGGTCGTCCCCGGGGAATGCTATGGATATCCCGAGGAGGCGCTGTATTAAAGGAGACAGCAGAAGTATGGGTATGGTGAGGGCAGTGGAGATGTAGAATCTCTTCTTGAAGTCCTCCATCATCATTTTGTGGTGGTCATGAACGCGGGGCTTGCCCTTGCCCCCGTGACCCTCGTGCTCCCCATGCGTGTCCGTATCTTGCTTTTCCTCATGCATCCCGTGGCTGTGTTCACCACCGTGATCCATCTTCTCCATTTATGACCCCCCTCGTTCTATTCCTGAAGTTCTTTTTTCATTCTCTCGTATTCCTCATGGCTTATCTCACCCTTCGCATACCTCTCCTTCAGTATTTCGAGGGAGGACTTCGTTTCCTCCTTTACCTGGGGCTGAGTCTCTCGCACAATCAGATAGATTATCAGTGCAACTATTCCGACCATCGGTATCAAAACGAGGATGAACCACAGCAGTCCGTTCATTCCCCTCTTCTCTGCGTCCTGGTAGACAAGGTAGGCTATGACAACCCAGAGGATCCACCAGAAGAGCATACCAAAACCAAAGAATCCAAACCCGAAGGGGGTCATCCCAAATCCGTTCATGAAATTAATTTTTACATTATGTCGCATATATATTTTTATCTGCCCGCCCAAGCTTTTTGAAAAAACGGATGAACAATCGTTCAAATGTTGTACCATCCACAGCCACAAATCTTCACCGCCGAAAAAAAACAGTTCAAGAATGCCGGAAAAATTTGAACGACAACAAAAGATTATTATCCATCGAAGCATAGAATATAACTCATGACATATAAAAAAATCAACGAAACGCCAGATTCACGTGAAGTGATACCATGAACTCAAAGATTCTGGTTGCTGCGGGAATTGCCATTGTATCAGGATTCGTAATCTACAATGTTCTCATTCCCTTCACCGGGGAAAAGGAGTATCATTCTGTATCACCCGAAGAGTTTCACCGCATGATGCAGAACGAAGACGTTTTTGTGATAGATGTGCATGTGCCTGAGCAGAAGCACATCCCCGGGACCGATGCCTGGATACCCTACAACAGAATAGAAAGCTCAGAAGACCTGCTACCGAAAGACAAGTCCACAAAGATACTGGTATACTGCAGAAGTGGATTTATGAGCAAAATTGCTGCATCCAAGCTAACAGAAATGGGTTATAAAAACGTATATGAGCTTGATGGAGGAGTTAACGCCTGGAAACAAGCGGGATACAGGATATAATACCGATACCATGCCATACACCAGACTGCAGAAAAATAAATGGGTAAATATTTCCCAGTTTTTACACATCAAAGAGTCATGAAGACCTCAGCATTCCCGTCTTTCAGCGCATAGACCACAAAGGGTTCTTCCTTGCTACCAGGCATTCCCGGAGAACCGGAAGGCATTCCCGGGAGAGATATGCCATCAACCGCCGGATGCTCTTCCATCAATTTTTCGATTGCCTCTGTTGGTATGTGCCCCACCGCAAAGTATCCTCCCAGATCAGAGATGTGACAGCTGCGCATATCGTCCGGAACCCGGTATTTATCGAAAAGAGCCGGCAGATCATCGACATTAACAACCTCGACATTATAGCCATTTTCACGCAGATAGGCTATGTACTGCTCGCAGCAACCACAGTACTGCGTCTTGTAAAGAGTAATAGCACGGTTCCAGTCACTCTCTGAGCTTTCAGGGGCAGAGTTCTGATTAAAAACATTAATTGCAATGACAGCTAAAAGAACCATAATTCCTGCAATCAAATAGAATGATTTCCTCATACCAGGTATCAGGGTGAAAACTATTTAAAGTTTTGCATCAAATGTAAAGCTAATGAAGAAAGGCACAGATAAAAAGAAGTATGACCGAATAGCGAGAGTATATGATCTCATGGAATCTCCCATGGAGGTTTTTGCCCTTTCCAGATGGAGAGAGGAGCTCATGGAAATCGTTGAGGGCAGAAACATCCTGGAAGTGGGAATCGGGACCGGCAAAAACATTCAGCATTACAGAGACTGGAGGGTCGTCGGAGTGGACATCAGCAGGAAAATGCTCGAAAAAGCAGCCATAAAGTCAAGACGCATTGGGAGAGAAATAGACCTGGTGGTGGCAGATGTGGAAACTCTTCCATTTAAAGATGAATCATTTGATGGAATAATATCTACATTCGTTTTCTGCTCTGTTGAAAATCCTCTCGCTGGATTGAGAGAACTACACAGGGTCCTTAAAAAAGGCGGAAAGGCCTATTTCCTCGAACACATGAGGTGCGAAAACGATTTTGCAGGCAAATTCATGGATTTCATCAATCCGATTTTCAGGGCGATAGGCCCGGAAATAAACAGGAAAACCGCAGAAAATATAAGAAAAACGGGTTTCAAAATTCTTGAAGAAAAATATCTAAGGACATCGGTTTTCAGAATTATCATTGCTGAAAAGTAAGTCAGCCAAGTTCTTTGAGATATGCGATCAGGTCGTTCAGGTCGTCCTCGCTCATCTGCCACCTCGGCATGCAGTAGTCCAGTTCATCTCCTTCGTCATCAACACCCTGGGTTATCGCTTTAATTATATTCTCCTCGCTCATACCGTGCTTCTCAGTCAGGGTCGAGTACCTGATGTCGGGTGTTTTCACCCCGCACATCATGGGATAGATCCCGCCTCTGCCGTCGGCACCGTGACAGCTGGCACAGCCACCTCCGTGCATGTATAGCCATTGCGGTCCCCCAACAAAGGGGATCCTCTCACCATTCTCATTCACTCCGGTAAGGAATATCCTTTCGCCATTGGTCTTGTACTCAGCCGAGTATGGCGTTGGGGTGTACTGCATCCCGGGCATGTACTGCATTCCAGGCATCCAGCCGGGATAGGTGCTGTATGTCAGACCGGCAATGAATGCCCCTGCCACCAGACCGATGGCAAACCCCATCAGCAAAAATACAATTTCTTTTCTCTCCATACATTACATAATACAAACGTATAGATATTTAACTTTTCACCCAGTCACTAAGATAGAGCCTGTATGTCTTTCCAAACCTCTCACGGTAGATCAAGTCCTTTTCCTCGAGCTTTTTAACAATCATGGATACCTTCGATGTGGAGAAGCCTGTTCTGAAATGCAGACTGTCCTGAGTTATGCCCTCATTTTCCGCAATGATTTTCAGCACCTTCTTTTCGTCCTCTTCGAGGAGTTTTTCCGCAACTGCGAGTGTTTCAACGCAGTTTTTGGCTTCAGGAGTTTCTTTTTCAGGTGCTATTTCATGATTCTTCAAATCTTTCCCGCCTTCCGGATCCTCACAGCGCTCTGACTGAACGGCAAAGATGATAGGTATGACCACGAGCAATATTCCCGCAACAGCAAGTATGGATGGCAGAGTGCTGTAGTATGGGGAGTACATCATCATGTGAGGGGTCGCCTGCGGAACGAGAGTGTATGAGAGTACAAGCATTACGAGGCCCGCAATGATCGAAATGAGATGTTCATTTTTCATAAAGCAACTTCCACCTGCTGAAAATAAAACTTATCCTCCTCGGAATGTTAAAAATCCAATATGCCTGTTAACATTCTGGCACCGGAAAGACTTATATTTCTCGATTTACACCTGCTGTAAACAGGAGGATGAGCAGATGAGTGTGTGGAAACGCTGGAGAAATGTAACGGCCGTAATTCTGCTGGTGTCCCTTCTACTCCTGGCACCGGTGGATGCAAGGCCAGAGTACATGAAGGATTTCAAAGAATACAGCGACAGCATTAAGAAGTGCACCCTCTGTCATGTCCAGAGTTCTGGATATGGAGGATTGAACAGTTTTGGGGCAGACTATGCCAAACTTGGAAAGGGAGAAAGGCTCCTCACCAAAGACAGTGATGGAGATGGATACACAAACCAGCAGGAACTCAGTTCAGGCACATTTCCGGGAGATCCCGACTCCAAACCGGGAAAAGAGGCTCCAGGAATGGAGGTGCTGGCAGCTCTGTTCGCCATATACCTGGCAATGCTGATAGTTAGAAAGATTTAAATACTGTTTTTCACTGACTGTAAAGTAGGTGATAGGATGTTGAAAAAACTGGTCAAACTGGTAGCGATCCTGATAATATTTTCTGGAGTGGCAAGTTCAGCATACTCACCGCTTGACGTTGAAACAAAGATATACTGTCCATGCGGTTGTGGAGAGATTCTGTACAGCTGTGAATGCGAAACTGCAGTCGCAGCAAAAACAGAGATTTCGAGAGAGCTTACGTCAGGAAAGACTCCGGACGAGATCATCCAGAAATTTGTAAATCAGTACGGTAGCGCCATTCTCGTAAACGCTGAACTGGAGGCGATAAAATCTGCCTCAAGAAACAACAATGTGAACCCGTTACCATTCTATCTGGCCGCAATTGTTATAACGGGAATAATCGCATATCAGCTCGGAAGCAGATCCAAGAATAAAGGCAGAAAAGGCGGAAAGAAGCCAGGAAAGGATAACGACTGGGAATTATGAGGAGGTGAAATCGTGGATATAGGATATATTTTTCTGTTTATAGCATTCATCAGTACGCTTTACTCCACCGCAGCGTACTACTTCGGTATAAAGGAAAAGAGAGCATCATACCTCAAAAACGGAGAGAAAGCCATCTATCTATCTGCAGCAGCGACACTGGTCAGCTCAGCACTGCTGGTTTATTACTTCCTCACAGATAACTTCAGAATAGAGTATGTGGCATATCATTCAAACATAGCACTTCCTGCAGCTTACAAGATAACTGCGTTCTGGGCCGGTTCTGAAGGTTCCCTTCTGCTCTGGACAGTTCTGATAATGGGTTACGCGGTTGCTTATGTGAGAATGGAGAAAAAAGACCTTCTCTCTGCATACACACTAATGATAGTGAACATCATTGCCCTGTTCTTCCTCACACTGCTGATTTCAATCCAGAATCCGTTCCGGGACCTCGGATTTATGCCTTCAGATGGAGCCGGACTTAACCCTCTGCTCCAGACCCCCGAAATGGCGGCTCATCCACCAACACTGTTCCTGGGATACGCTGGCTCAGCTTTGGTGTATGCCTTGGCACTTGCAGGTGTGATGACAGCCAACGACACCTGGGTGTACAGGGGGAGAAAATGGATAGTGTTCACGTGGATCTGGCTTACTCAGGGCATATTCTGGGGAGCGCTCTGGGCGTATGACGTCCTCGGCTGGGGCGGTTACTGGGCATGGGATCCTGTGGAAAACTCCTCACTCCTCCCGTGGCTAACTCTCTCTGCACTGATGCACAGTGTCATGATTCAGGAAGCCAGACGAGGCATGAAGCTCTGGAACATAATTCTGGCATTCATGACCTTTGAATTCGTCATCCTCGGGACATACATTACGAGGAGCGGAGTAATAAGCAGCGTTCACGCATTCGGGCAGAGCAACCTCACACCCCCGTTCACATTCATGCTCTTTGCCGTATTCGCAATAACGCTGTACATAATCTACGAGCGTAAGGATTACATAAAAAGCAAGGACATAATCGAAGCTGCAGCTTCAAAAGAGGCCACATTTCTGTTCAACAATCTGATACTCGTTACCTCAGCACTCACAGTATTCTGGGGTACAATATTCCCGCTGATAAGCGAGGGTATCACGGGATACAAGGTCACAATCGGCCCGCCATTCTACAACACGGTGATCACGCCTCTTGCGTTCTTCCTCATAATCCTGCTTGGACTGTGCATAGCGTTCCCGTGGAGACGGACCTCTGGTAAAGAACTTCTGAAGAGACTCAGACTGCCTGCAGCCGCATTCATTGCAGGACTTGTATACTCAATCGCAGTAGGACACAGGTTTGAGATGGTGATAGCAATTTCCTCATTCCTGTTTGCGATAACCACTCACCTTCAGCAATACATCTGGGATACGACCAGCTTCAGAGAACAGTACGGCAACCTGAGTCTGATCAAGATCGTCCTCAGGAGGAGAAGAAGATACGGAGGTTATACTGCCCATCTGGGACTGCTCCTGGTTTTCATCGGCATTGCGGGTGGAATTTACGCCCAAGAATACGAGAACGTAAGGCTCCAGATACACCAGCCAGCAAACTTTGGAGAATACACCCTGATATACTCCGCACCGGACTATGAAGACACTCCGCTAAAAACAACATGGGCGGCAAAGATCGAGATATGGAAAGACGGAAGACTGCTCGGTGAAGCCAGACCCGCAATAGAGCTGTATAAAGCGGGCAACGGAGAACAGATAAGGAAGGTGTACATCCATACGGAATTCCCGAAAGATCTCTATCTCATCCTGAATGGAATAGATGAAAATTCGGTTCTGCTGACAGTCAAAATCGAACCTACTGTGAACCTGATATGGCTTGGAAGCTGGATTTTGACCGCTGGAGGAGTGTTTGCTCTGATACCGAGGAGATTCGTCAGAGGGCTGTTCGAAGGTACAAAGAAAAAAGAAGAGGTGGTTTCATGAAATTGAAAGCAGTGATTGTCCTATTTTTACTTTTAATCGCAGGTGGCAAAGCTCTTGCAGTAACCCTCGACGACATTCAGAGTGACGTGCTCTGTACATGCGGTTGCGGCATGATACTGAAAAGCTGTGAGTGCGGAACTGCAGCCAAACTTAGAGAAGAGATAAACCAGATGATCGGTTCGGGTATGACAAAGGAAGAGATTATAGCTGAACTTCAGTCAACATACGGTAAGGAGATTCTGGCCAATCCTCCCAAAGAAGGTGTTTTTGCGGGACTCTGGTACTATCCGGTAGTCCTCATCTCGGCAGGTCTGATCGTTCTGTACGCCATACTGAAGAGAAGGAGGTCAGAGTGGTACGCAGATCCTGACGAGATTATCAACAAAGATTACGAGGATCTGGAGCTCGAACATTAACCGTAGAACTCTTCCAACTTTTTCTTTGCTCTTTCCAGTGGACCTCTACCGACCATCCTGATCGCATACTCGTCTGCCATTTTCTCGATTTTTTCCTGTGAAAACGGCAAAAACGTCAGAAACTTCAGCTTGTTGAGGAAAGGAGTCTTGTTCTCAATTACATGGAACTTTTCATGATACAGCACAGCCATCAGCTCGGACTCGTCCAGAATTTCAAGCATCCCCGCAGATATGAAAACATCTCTCCCCATTGTAAAAGCTCTTGGAAATGAAGTATTTAGAAGATACACCCTCTCAAGGCCTGCAAGCCTCTCAAGCTCTCCATCTCTCTCGTAACCATACTTCTTTTTCAGATAATACCTGTAAAGGTGTGGAGAAATGAAAATTCCGGTCAGGACCAGAAAAGCATACGTGATGTACAGTTTAAGGAAAAACAGCATGTCACATGCCATAGAAAAGTAAACAACCGGAGCGTTGAACAGGGCGAGTACGTTCGCCATCCAGTAAAATCTGAGTTTTTCAATATTATCTCTGACAGCAAAATAGCCTGCCAGAGAAATGAGAACACCGGAGGTGATCACCAGAATCGGAAACATCATTCCTGACTGTTTGAAGCAGACAATCGTGCACTCCAGGGTGTTCATTGCCTAATGCCTCTCCTGTGGAAGTACTCCACCACCACATCTCCAAAATTCTCAACAAGCCTGTCCAGTATGTTCTCCACAAACATTTTGACCATATCGTCTTTGGATAGCAGAGGATAATAAACAAACTTTCTTCTGCCATCTACTTTTTCCTGTCTTCTTTCGACAATTCCATTTTTCACAAGCCTGTCGAGAGTTGCGGCGACACTCGACATTGTAACGTTCAAACTTTCAGAAATAACCCCAATGGGAGATGGACCATTGGTCCAGAGAAAGTCCATAATCCTTTCTTCCAGTGGTGATAGAGGAGATATGTTTTCATCAAATTCTATTCTTTCCTTTTTCACCATTGATATAATTTTACATCAAATGCTATATAACACTTTCCTGAAAAGGTCTTGCAAGCAGCATTTCCATGGATTAATTTATATTCATAAAACCCCAATATTTTCGCATGACCCCCGAAAATGTTCCCAGAAAGGCAGTGATACTCACAGCCGGTCTGGGGACGCGGATGGGAGGTCGCCCGAAAGCATTGCTGAAGGTGGGAGGAAGGGAGATAATCTGGAGAAACATCAAAATGCTCCAGGATTGCGGGGTTCGCGAGTTCATTCTCGTCATCAATCCTAAATTCGGACCCCAGATCATGGAGTTTCTTGAAAAAGAGGGTTTCAAATTCAGATACGTCACCAATGCCCATCCGGAAAAAGGTAACGGTTATTCCCTCTACCTGGCAAAAGACTTCATCGACGAGGAGTTCATCCTGATAATGGGCGACCACGTTTACGAAGAAGAGTTTATAAAAGAGGCAGTGAGAGCGAAGGGTCTGGTTGGAGATCCTGAACCGGAATTCGTGGATATCAGCGAGGCCACGAAAGTAAGGGTGAAAAATGGCAGGGTAGAGAGAATAGGAAAGAACCTGAAAGATTTCGACTGCATTGACACCGGATTTTTTGTACTGACACCTGAAATTTTCAGGCACGCTGAAGAAATTGTAAAAGACAAGGAAGAGGTGTCTCTTTCCGAAATAATGGAAAGAGCAAGAGTGGAGGTCACACTGGTTTCGAGCAAATTCTGGATGGATGTTGACACCAAAGAAGAACTTGAAAGGGCAAACAGGGAGATTATAAGGAGGAGCATAAAGTCTGGAGAGGATGGATTCATTTCAAGGCACCTGAACAGAAAGATATCGATCAGGGTTACAGAAAAGGTCATTGATAGCCTTACACCAAACCAGGCATCCTTAATAAGCTTCCTTGCAGGAATAACGTCCTTTTTTCTGATATTTTTCTCCAAACCCGTTGCAGGCATATTTTTTCAGCTGAGTTCAATTTTGGATGGCATTGATGGGGAAATTGCACGGGCGAGAATGATGGGCAGTTCGTTTGGCGGCTGGATAGATTCAAATCTGGACAGAATCGTCGATTTCCTTTTTCTGCTTGGCCTCGCATATACTTCTGGCCTCAACACATCCGGATGGGTTCTTTTCTCCCTTGCAGCGTTTGGCAGCTACATGGTGAGCTACACCTCTGAAAGATACAGAGGGGCGTTTGGAAGGAGTATTTTTCAGGATTATCCGGTTTTGAGAAAAATTCCCGGAAAGAGAGATGAAAGAATATTCCTGACAATGGTCTTTCTGGTGTTCAACGCAGTTTTGGAGCTGTTCGCATTGCTGGCCGCTCTGACACTCACCAGGGTCGCCCTCACACTGCTGTTAGTGTGGAGAGAGTCCACTTAAGCCCTTTACTCGGCCCGTGACGATGTTCAGGAGAAAAGATTAAATTCACTGCACCACTTCACACAAATATGAAAAAATTGATTTTCATTATTGGTCTCCTCATATTGATTGCCCCTGCAGCCGCCCAGGTGTCAGTAACATACGAGATCAGCCAGGATAGAATACTCGTGGGCGATGAGGTGGAATGTTTCCTGATAATAAAAAACCCGAATCCAATCCCGGAGAATCTCCGAAGCATTGTATTCTTTTCAGACCTCATTTCACCGAGAATCTTCTCTGAAGTGGGAGTGATACCCCCCAACTCAGAATATCGCCTCCCGTTCATCTTCAAAGCCGAAAAAGAGGGGACACATATTGTTGAGGTGAGTGTGAAAACATACAACGGGATCATAAGGACATACATACCTTTCACAGTCGAAAGCGCTGAACCGGAACTGGTTCTAAAGACCGGCGAGATATATCTCGGAGAAAAGAACGTGATTTCTGTCTCGGCCATCTGGGATTCTGCGGTAAGAATTAAACCACTATTCAACGCTTCCCCTTCAGAAAGTTATGGGAACGACTTTGAATTTGTTTTCACACCAGAAAAACCGGAAAAACTCCGTTTTGAAATAGAATACAGCAACGGAAATAACATCCACAGTGTCATTAAGGAAGTGAATCCAGTGTGGATCACATCATCTGGGGTTACCCTTTCCGTTACATATAATCGTAACGCATACGCAAATGAGGCTGTTGAGGTTTCTGTCAAGGTAGCCAACCTCAAAAAATCGCCGATAAATTCCCTAAGCATAACCATTGGTGGGGACGAGAGGTTCATTCCGGAGCTGAAGCCAAACGAGACCTGGGAAGGGAGTTTCTACGTTCAGCCAGAAAAAGGCGCCGATGTTACGCTGAAATACAGGGATGAACTTGGAAAGGAACATGAGATGACGAAAAAGCTCGAATTCAACACAATTAACGAAAGTGCGGTCCAGATATGCGGATATGAATTCGATGACAGCACACTTACAGGAGAGGTGTGCAATCTCGGATCAACCGAGGTTAAAAACGTCATAGTCCGCTTTGGAGGTAAAAGCTATTTTGTCGGTTCGATTCTTCCTGAGGATTACGAAGTGTTCTCGTTCAAGGCAGAGGGCAATGGAACGATCGAGGTCAGCTGGAAAAACCTGGCAGGTAACGTGCTGACGATCTCGTCATTTGCTGAGGAGAAAAAAGTGGAACTGAAAAACGCTGAAGGAGGAAGAGAAATCCTCTACGCCTCCGCAATCGTGTCGGTGGCAATAGTGTTGCTTGCAATTCTGGCATTCAGGAGAAAATGAAGGTTGTGGTATTCGACAACGTCAAAAAAGTGTACAGGACGGAATTTTACGAGGTAAAGGCACTTGACGGCATAAACCTGGAAATCGAGAAGGGAGAGTTTCTGACAATCATGGGGCCGTCTGGCAGTGGAAAAAGCACAATGCTTAACCTGATTGGCTGCCTTGATAAGCCAACTGAAGGGGAGATTTACATAAACGGCGTCGCCACATCCAGGCTCAGTGATGATGAGCTTACAGATCTGAGGAGGGACACCATAGGCTTTGTATTTCAGCAGTTCAATCTGATTCCAACTCTGACCGCCAGAGAGAACGTCGAGCTACCCATGATTTTCAGGGGCATAAGCGAGCAGGAAAGGGGTGAAAGAGCAATGGAGCTTTTGAAACTGGTGGGAATCGAAAAAGAAGCGGAAAGGAAACCGGTGGAGATGAGTGGAGGGCAGCAGCAGAGGGTTGCAATAGCAAGAGCCCTTGCCAACAATCCCGAAATCCTGCTCTGCGACGAACCGACAGGCAACCTCGACTCAAAAACCGGGAAACAGGTTATGGAAATCCTCAGGGTTCTCAACGAAGAGGGAGTTACAGTCGTCCTCGTTACGCACGACGAGTCGCTGAAAGGTTATGCAGATAGAGTGGTTAGACTGAGGGACGGGAGGATCATAAATGTATCTTCAGCTGGCAATTAGAAATCTGAGCAGAGCGAGAGTGAGGAGCGTTCTGGCAATAATCGGGATTATCATAGGCGTTACTGCAATAACATCCATAGGGATTTTTGGGGACAACCTGAAAAAAGCAGTCCTCCAGAGTTTTGGAGATATAGCCAATGAGATCATCATCTCCCCGAATCCAAAAGAGGGGTACAGATTCATTGACGACAGAGACATAGAAACCATACAAAAGTCTCCGTTTGTTTCTCAGGTAATTCCCGTTAAAGCTGATGCCTTTGAGCTTTTATTCCGGGGGGACAGGCGAGTCGTAACAGTCTACGGTCTTGATGAACAGAATGTGGCTGACCTTTTCAAGGTGGAATCCGGAGTTATAAATCTGAAGGCAGGAAGAGCAATAATAGGGAAGTCCCTCGCAGAGGACCTCAAAATAAGGCTGGGAGACAAGATAACCCTGAACGGAAAGATATACAGAATTTCCGCAATTCTCGAAAAAGAGGGGGCAAGGTTCGACATAAATCCAAACAATGCTGTGATAATTTCTCCGAAGGAACATCCCGCAGAGTATTCAGCAGTGATTGTAAAGGTCAAGGACATTGAGGACATTGAACCCTTCAAGAAATACATATCAAGGACAATCAACATGAAAGATGAGAAAGTGGAGCTTCTCGAGATGAAGTCCATACTGAACAGAATAGATGAGGCGTTCGCACAGATGAACCTGTTTCTGATGGCAATAGCTGGAGTGTCCCTGCTCGTGGCCGGTGTTAGTATACTGAACATCATGCTCATGTCAACCATCGAGAGAACGAAGGAAATTGGCATAATGCGTGCAATAGGTGCGAGGAAAAAGGTCATCATGAAAATCTTTCTGCTCGAGGCATCGATTCTGGGAGTATCAGGAAGTCTCGTCGGGGCAGTCCTGAGCATTGCCGGAGGCTACCTGATAACAAAGCTCATACTGGGAGACGTTGCAACAATCTTCAACCTCACAACAGTAATATTTTCTCTCGAAGGATTCTTTTTCGGCATACTCACAGCAGTGATCAGCGGACTGTATCCTGCATGGAGGGCCAGCAACCTTGAACCGATTGAAGCCCTGAGGTACGAATGATTATTTCTTTATGAGAACGTAAACACCAAGCGCCACCATCAGCAGCCCTGCCAGCTCCCTGATGCCGAAGGGGAAAAAGACGTACTCCTCAAGGAGGACGTATGCCCCTATGGCAACAAGCACGATGCCTATGAAGTTCCTGTTCTTCTGGTCATCCGGCGTGTAGTCAGAGGCGGGCGTTTCAGCATCACCCAGACCTCCGGGAATGTTTTCGGCTTTTTTCTCAGGAATCGCAATGGCCATTAAAAAGTATCCGAGAACGAAAACGGGCTGAACAAGGCATAAAAGGATGAAGGCGATCCTCACAATGGCTGGATCAAGTTCCAGATATCTTGCAATGCCTGCAAGCACCCCGAAAAGTATCCTGTCTTCCTTCACTCTGTAAAGCCTTTTTTCCATAGCATCTGTTCAAACACTCAGGTAGATATATTTTTTCAGTAAAACAGATTTTCAGGAATATCAACTCTATCTGAAGGCTCATTAACTATCCTCTTCCGCATCACCTTCCCAAAACTGCCCCATATCTCCTCTGCTGCATCAATATCCTCTCCAAAAGCAACATAGCTCGGACCATTGCCCGAAAGACCGACAGATACGTTCAGGCTCTGAAGCGCATAAACCGGTTCGAGGGGGAGATTCAGTTTCGGACAATAATGCATCGAGTTGAGGAGCATCGCCTCCCTGTATTTTCCCTCCATCGCAAGGTTAAACGCCCTCTCGACGTTCTCTGTGCCTTCTTTCATCATGTCCGGTTTCACATCGCCCCTCTGCCACTCCGGAAGGAGTACGAGAACCTCTCCCTCAAGCTCAACCCTTCGGTAAAGTTTCATCCTCATGTTATCCGAGAAAACAAAACCTCCAAGCAGTGAAGCAGAAGCGTCGTCGAAGGCTCCGGTATAGCTCATCCCGAACTCAAGACTCATTCGCGCATTCAGCCTGAGAATTTTTCCCGCATCAAGCTCCCTTTCCTTAGCTTTGAGAGATGCGAGTAAAAGGGCATTCATAAATGCGCTGCTGCTGCCAAGACCGCTTCGCTCCGGAATTTCGCTCTCCACTCTGAAAACTCCACCTTCAAATTCCGAACTGCGCATGAGCTTTTCGGCGATGGCACTCCTCTCAAGCCTGCCTTTCCTGGATATGTAAAACCCCCTATCATCAGTTTCGGAAAAGACAACTCTCGTTTCAAGGTCTATTCCAAATGCCACTCCCTTAAATGTGGCAAGGGCGTTGATCACCGTCCCGGCGGCATAACTTTTAGATTTGACCTTCATACGTCCTCAAAATCCTGTATAGAGTATCTCTCTGGGCAGGAATTCTGTTTGCAGACTGTATTGCTTCCCTTATCTCTTCAGGACTCATGAATTCACCGCTTGTTGCGCCTGCTGACCTGGATATATTTTCCTCCATCAGAGTGCCGCCAAAATCGTTCGCTCCGGTATGGAGAGAAGCCTGAGCCAGTTTCTTCCCGAGCTTAACCCATGAGGCCTGAATGTTTTCAACAAGCGGATACAGATATATCCTCGATATGGCAATCACAAGCAGGTCTTCAAAACCATTAGAGGGTTTTGCAATTTTCCCGAGCCTGTTGTTCTTGTTCATAAACGGCAGAGGGATGAACTCTGTAAATCCGCCTGTCTCCTCCTGAATCGACCTAATCAGCCTGAGATGCTCAAGCCTGTCCTCCCAGGTTTCAATGTGCCCGTACATCATTGTCGCCGTCGTGGAGATCCCGAGGTCGTGGGCGGTGGTGATCACCTCCCTCCACTCATCTGTCGTCAGCTTATCCGGACATATAACCTTCCTGACCCTGTCAACGAGTATTTCCGCTGCTGTGCCGGGTATAGAATTCAGACCTGCCTTTTTCAGCTCACGCAGAACGTCCTCAATGTCGATACCCTCATTTCTGGCAGCATGATAGACCTCCATGGGGGAGAAGGCATGAACATGGATGTCCCTCGAGACGTCCCTTATCGCCCTCAGAATTGAAACATAAAAGTCCAGCCCGGCATCCGGGAGCAAACCTCCCTGAACCGTTACCTCAGTGCACCCGTAATCCACAGCCTCTTTTACCTTTTTCTTTATCTCTTCCTCACTCAGCACGAACTTTTTTCTATTCCTGTATGAGCAGAAGAGACAGCGGTTGACACAGATGTCTGTAAAATTTATATTCCGGTTTATCACAAAGGTGACTACATCTCCTTTAAGTTCATCTCTAAGCCTGTCGGCCAGCTCAAATGAGCGATACGGGTTTTTTATCAGCTCTTTTACGTTCATTTCGAGCATCTGTATCCCTCTTTATCCGCATAATGCTTTATCAGATGTGCAATTCTCTCACTAAACCACCCCATCCTGACGTACTTCGGATGTATGGGCAATCTTTCTCTGAAGGTGTATTCACCATTTAAGCTTTTTTCGATTTTTTTCAGACTGGGCCATGGATGCTCGGGGTTGATATAATCGGGAGTAACCTCAGATATTCCGCCTATGTCCCTTGCACCTGCATCAAGACAGGCTTTCAGATTTTCAACAAGATTGGGGGGAACCTGAATAACCACATCATCTGGAAGTACTTTTTTCGCATATTCTATTGCATCCAGCAGCTCAGCAATGTCCGGAGTTTTCCAGTCTTCCATGGGAGTTCCTTTTTTGGGTGAAAAGTTCTGAATTATCACCTCCTGAATGTGATCGTAGTTCTCAGCCAGATCAGCTATAACCTCGAGAGAGTAGTACCTGTCCTCTCTGCTCTCTCCAATTCCTATGAGTATCCCGGTGGTAAAAGGAATTTCAAGCTTTCCTGCCTCCTTTATGGTTTTAATCCGCACTTCTGGCTTTTTTCCCGGACTTTTCTCATGACATTCAAGCTCGACCGCCTGCTCAAGCATCAGTCCCATGCTCGCATTCCATTCCTTCAGCTTTTTCAGCTCCTCTCTGTTCAGAACGCCAGCATTTGTGTGTGGAAGGAGTCCATGCTCGACGGCAAGTTTGTTCAGATGTGTCACATACTCTACCATGCCCGCAAAGCCCCTCTCCCGTAGCCAGCCCCTCACATTTTCGAATTCATCCGCCTTCTCGCCAAAGGTGAAAAGAGCTTCAGTAGCAGAACTTGTCCTTTTCAGCAAATTCTCTACCTCAACCTCACCCATTACCTTTCCATCGTTGGTCCTGAAACCGCAGTAATGGCAGTTATTCCGGCATGTCCTTGTGAGAGGGATGAAAACATTCATTGAGTAGGTTACAATCACATCCCCAGTCATTTATTATGGATATTAAAGGTTATGTTTTCTCTCAGGAATCTCGCAACGTCAGACGTGAGGTGATCCAGCACGGTGCCTCTCGCACTCAAAATTTCGAGAGATTCCAGAACCTCTCTGCCATCCTTACCGGAAATCCCGCTCGCTATTATTGACGCCCCAATCGCAGAAATCTTCTTGCCAATTCTGCCAAGATTAACTGCATTGAACTCCTCGGAGACCCTTTTATGGACATGATCCGCAAACCTGCCAGATAGATAGACGGTATCGAAATCCACAATGGCCTTCAGTGAGTGAATTCCCTTCATAACCCATTCGGAGAATATATCGGCGTCAAAGCCCATATTTCTGTCTTCAAAATAGCTCTTAAGCCCTCCTGAAAACACGAGGTCTTTGTTTATGTCCCTCAGGAGATATGCAAGCTCTGCATCTATAGAAGAGAGGCTTGAGAAACCCGGAAAACCGGACGTGCCTCCGAGACCATCAACGATCTTTCCGTTCTCAACAGCAATAAACGCATTGAACCCATATCCAAGTTCTGCAAGAACAAAACTCTGGTCAATCCCAAACTCGTGGAGAACAAACGCCACGGAACAGACCTTGTCGTATGTGCCCATATCAATTCGATTAATTTTCCTGTGATCCGGCACTGTGTTCAGGTGTATGACCGCAGGTACTGTGTAAATCTCAAGTTTCTTTTCTCTCACGAGGTCTATGACCTTTCTCATTCCCATGGTTACGGTTTCATCGAAGTTGAGGGTCATCATTCGAAGATCATGTTCGTCAACCTCATAAATCCGCTTCACGGGTAAACCGTAGCCTGAAAGTCCTGCTCCAGCTTCAATTTCAAGCGAGTCGAGAAATTCAACGAAATCTTCAGGACTGGCTTTGACTGCTGAGGAATCAATCTCAAAATACCTGCCATCTTCAAACACATACACTGCATAGCTTTTCGTCCCGGCATCGATCCCGGCATTTACCAAGGTACCCCCTCCAGATGTGCTTTGATTTTGTCGGTGGTGTTTCTCATTGTCTTGTTGACAAAAACGACAATATCCTTTCCGTCCTTTCTGATGTCGGTTATCTCAAAATCCACCTTGCTTCTCTTCCACTGCTCAAAGAACAGATTCATAACATCAAGACTGCCAAACCTCAGTCTTAGTTTCTCAGATACCTTGCCACCCTGCGCAACCTCCCTTATGCTCTCAACCATGGGCTTCAGAATTGCCATGCCCAGCCTGAGGCACCTCTCCCGGAATTCCTCGTCGCTCTCACTGAACTCAAAGCTCTGGAAACCTTCCCTAACTATCCTGGAGAACATGAAATCCTTGCCGTAATCGTTGAAAAACCTGAAGGCATACTTCAAATCTTCAGCGTTGGTTTGAGAAGTGGTGTACTTCAATGGCGAAAGTTTCATTTCCGGATCCTTGATGACCACGCCTTCTCTTCCTTCCCTGGCCAGATGTGAAATTACATCCCTTATTTCATCATGTGCAACCTCAACATCGTACGTTCCAAAATACGTGGCATGTTTGAGACCATATTCATCGCACAGCCTCAGCTTTTCCTCTACAGGAAGAGGTTTGTTCGTCCGCTCTTCCCTTATGTCGAATACAAAAAAGTCAAGACCCTCCACACCGTACATGCTCTTCGGGACGTAAGGCGATTCCTCGCCTACAGCCTCACAGCAGAGAACAAGGTTGCCATGGTCCTTAAAAAACTCTGGATTTATCAGTTCCCTCGCCTTTTCAGTTGTGTAGGGACAGATGATGCCTCTCCTCGTCATGGCATACAGGTTCTTCCCGAATCTCGCTATCCGCACATTATATCCGTTCATTTTTTCCTCGACAGCAACTTCATTCTCAAAATGCTTTTTCAGGGTGGGGTTCAGAACAAGGGCCCTTTTTATTTTGGGAAAACCTCTCACAATGCGGACGCCATTAATCGTCTTTGCAACAACCGTGCCTTCCTCGATTTCCCCGAATTTCTTATCGAACCTAACCGCTTCAATAACATCAGAAAAGAAAGAATGAGGGATTAAAGCCTCTCTAAGGATTTTCCTTTCCTCAAGAGTTTCTCCCAGGTGCTTTGAAAGGCCAAGACTCTCAGAGACAAACATTTTCTTATTTCGACGAACATAACGCTCTCATCAGATCTCTTTCAGTTATGATGCCCACAAGCTCATTATCGACAACAAGCGCAGAGGACTGGTTGCTGTCTATCATTTTTCTCACAACATCCGATATCTTCGCATCAGGTCTGACAACGAGAGGTTCGCGGTACTTGAGCACATTTTCGTTGTTCAGGATTGCGGTCAATGGCTGGGTGAGAACATCCTTTGCATTTCCGGTTATGAGCTTTTTGAAAGCCTCGCCCGAAAAGTAATGAACCAGCGATGTGGCTGTAATGAGGCCTATGAGAACTCCATCCTTAACAACAGGCAGCCTTCTGAACTTCTTCTGTACCATCAGCTTCATCGCTTCCTCTATTGTCATTTTCGGCTCTGCAGTAATGACGCCCCTTGTCATGAACTCAGAAACCTGCCCGTCACATTTTGTCTGCGAGGCGAGGAAGGTCATCAGGTCTCTTTCGGTGATGATACCCACAACACTCTCCTCGTCATCCACAACAGGTACGCCACCAACGTTGTTATCAAGCATGGTGTTCAGAGCATCTTCCCAGGAACTTGACACCGGGATCGAGAGAACGTTCTTTTCCATAATTTCCCTGACCTCTTCATTTATGGCTGCGATCAGGTTCCCGAGGTATCTCTCCTTAACGAGCTTGTGTTTCTCTCCCCCTCCCAGAAAGTTGAGGATGTCCATGCTCGTTACAATCCCTTCGAGCCTTCTGGTTCCCGCGTCGGCTATAGGGACCCTCCTGAAACTGTATTTAATCATGGTCTTCATGGAGGTCATTATCGTCGACGTGGGGGGGATCGTTATTGCGTTTATGGATGCGATCTCCATCACACTTCCAAATTTGGAATTCTTCCTGTTGTTCGGCATCAGAACCCCTCATCAGAGAGTTTCATAACAGTCCTCACAAACCCTCATTCCATCTGCATCTCTCAGCTCAGCAATTCTTCCGCAAATCTCACATTTTCCGATTTCCGGCTCATCAACAACATACTGCTCTTCTCTTATCAACCCCATGTACTCGCCCAAATCGATTGAGTAAGAGAGCAGATCAGTATCGGTCACAATCCCAACAAGTTCATCGCCATTAATAACGGGCAATCTCCTTATGCCCTTTTTGAGCATGATTGTGCCGGCATCTCTTGTGCTTGTGTTTGGAGACACGGTTATGACAGGATAGCTCATTATTTCCTCAACCAGCACGTCTGCTGGAACCCTGTTCCGGGCAACAACCTTGGTGATTATGTCCCTTTCAGTAACAATCCCAACGGGTTTGGAGTCTTCAACCACAACAACACTGCCCACTCCACATTCAATCATTTTCCTCGAAGCATTAAGCACAGATTCATCTTTTGAGACTGTGCATACTTCCCTGGTCATTATTTCCTTTACTGGAAGGTCTGCGGTCATCACCATCACCCTGCTTAAAGGCAACTCTGAGCAAGTGGTTTTAAATATTTTTACCTTCTTCATGTTTCACTGAAAAAGCAATAGAAACGGATTTTCAACCAAATTGAGAGCCTGAAACGCTTTTTTGAGATAAAACCTATTATAAATTTAGAATGATAAATTATTTAAAATATACTCATGAGGTCTGTATCTACCTCAACAGCCCGGTATAGACAGCCCAGACACCGGTGGATGCAGAGAGGACAATGACACCTGCTACGAGAATCCCCGCGAGAATGAACAGCGTTGCCTTTATCCTGTTCATGCCAAGAAGAAACGCTATCAGACTGCCAGTCCATGCGCCGGTAACAGGGAGCGGTATGGCGACAAAAAGTGTAAGACCGAGATAGCCATATTTTTCCACCTTCTCCCGCCTTTTGTCTGCCAAACCCAGCGCGAACACATAGATTCTGCCAAGAACAGGCAGTTTCCTGAAAAATCTATCGAGCCTCTCAAGAAGAAAGAGTATCAAAGGCACAGGAATGAAATTGCCCACAACGCTCACGGCGTATGCTTCCCCCGGAGAAAAGCCTTTTACAATCGCATATGGTATTGCACCTCTCAGCTCAGAGACCGGTAGCATCGACAGCACAAACACATCAATCCATTCCAAGTTCCATCCCCCTGATAAGATTGACCATCATCTCATTGTAGATGGCATCAATTCCAAGCTCCCTGCCCTTCCTGACGAAGGCTCCATTTATAAATTCTACCTCAGTCCTCTTGCCTTTTTCGACATCCTGGAGCATTGAAGACCTGTTCAGTGAGGTCCTCAGCGCCACGTCCCTTGCCACATTCTCAACATCAACATGAAAACCCAGCCTATCAAGAATTGCCTCACATTCTCCAGCTAATTTTTTCGCAATGGTCCATATCTGAGGAATTTCCACTATTTTGCCGTTTCTAACCCTGCAAATTGCTGTGAGCGGATTTATTACTGCGTTTATTGCTGCCTTTTCCCATATTCTTTTTCCAATGTCGCCAACAACCTCCACATTCATTCCAGCTTTTTTAAGAACGTCTGCAAAGTTACGGGCAGCATCTCCCTTCCAGTCCCCCAGGAAAGTCATGCCCTCTCCCGCATAAACCACATGGCCCGGTTCCTTCAGGTTTGCCCCGTAGGTGGTAACTCCTCCAACGACCGCACTGAAATAGCTTGATAAAATGTCCTCGTTCCCCACTCCATTCTGAAGGCTGCATATTCCCTCAAAACTAACATTCCTCAGCAACTCAGCCGCTTTTTCTGTGTCATAGGCTTTCACAGTGAGAAAAACAAGGTCGGCATCAACGGGTCTGCTGTACACCTCCACCTCGAATTCTCCGTCCATCAACCCGCTAACCCTCAGGCCCCCCTCCCTCAGCGCCCTGAACTGCTCCCCTCTTGCGATAAAAACCACGTCCTGCCCCGATTTCAGCATTAGCGCACCAATCAGGCTTCCCAGAGCTCCGGCACCGAAAACCATTACAGTCATGGTTAAAAGAACTCGTCAATTTTTATCTGTCTTTTCAGCTCGCTTTCAAACAGAGACTGTGTCTCCACTTCAATCAACCTTATCCTCTGTCTGGTGTAGTCGCTCACGTTGTAGGTCTCAGCAAGAGTTTTTGAGAGGTCCAGGTATTTCACTATCGAACCCTCATGGACTGTGAGCGTAAGAGAACCCCCGCACCTCGTACATTTGCCCGCAAGTGGGATTCTCCTGAACTTCTGGTTGCAGTTCACACACCTGAATTCCTGCCTCGAAAATGCCCTGAGGTTACCTATGATGTCCGGCAGAAAGTGAGTTTTTATTACCCTCTCAGCAACATCATGTTCATCCACAGCCCTTATCTTCCTCGCCAGCTCCATTTGATGACTTACCTTATCCTGCATAGATTTCAGCGTCTTGTATGCACTGCTTTTGACTCCAAGAGCAATATCGTCGGTATCGTGGGTGAATTTAAGCCCGAAATACTTTCTCTCATCACCCAGTCTGTCCTCAACCCTCTCAATAACTCCCGAAAATTCCTTAGGATGCGCACATCTTAAAGTCGCAATGTAAAACTCCAGCGGATACCTGTCTGCAACATCCATGTTGTGAACCTCGCCATCGACCTCCTTTGGATCGAGTATTGCCGTCAGAACGAGAGGGGCATCCATCTGGCCACCCCTCTTATCAGGAAGGAATTCTCTCGAAAAGTTGAGCAGACCATCCATGAGAAGCATAACGCAGTCTTCATCCCCATCACAGTTTCTTCTCTTTGCGGCATGGAAATAGGGGTGTGCGTAGCCCGCATTCACATCAGCAAAGCCAATTATCCTTCCCAGAACTCCAGCAGACGTGTGTGGTGCAAGGCCTATCACAAGATGCCCTATCAAATCCTCAGGCTTTTCAGCATTGTAAAACGGCTCAAGACCATAGAATTTCACGAGCAGCTCGTCAACGAATTTGCTCACCCTGAACAGATACTCTCCAGCACTTTTCGAAAGAATCAGATCCTGAGGTTTCAGTTCAACAATCTGATCTTCACTCCTGAGTTCATTCCCGAGGTAGTCATACTCATATCCAAGCTCCTTTAATTTATCAACGGTCAGGCCAATCTCCTTAGGCCTGAAATGAGTCACAGGCAGATCAGTCATGTCGTACCTGACCGTGCCATCCTTAAACACGTAAACCCTGTTTTTCGCCCTCAGTATTCCCTTCTCCATCCTCTCAGGGAATTTATTTCTGGATGTCAGACCTATTACGCCCTTTATTGTGCCATTGCCATCTCTCTCACCAATATTTTCAAGCGCCCTGTGGTAAAGTTCTCTGACGTTTACCTTCCATAGCCTGTACCCCGTTGTCTCTCTCCCGCACCTTTCACAGACTTCATCTTTCGTCCTTATCCCGCAGACGGGGCAGATGTAATGCTGCTCGGTAAAAGCCCCGCAGCTGCATTTGAGATAGAAACTTTCTCTTCCACATTCGGGGCATACTCTCAGCGGGAGTTCAACCTCAATCTCTCCCTTCGTCGCATTGTAGCCTCTGGTGTAATCCACCGCCTTTTTCAGGTCTCTCGTCTTTCCTCCCGCATCCCCAAGCGGAAAGAGCATGTGAGGAGCAGGAGACATCATTCTCTCCTTCGATTTTTCAGGTCTTCCCATTCTCGCCCCAATTCTCGAAGGTGCTTTGGCCCGAATATCAATACATGAAGCTTTTCTTGCAAATTTAAGCCCGTCCGGATGTTCTCCGAGTTCATCAGGCTTCACATCTTTCTGAATTTTCAGGTCATCATTCAGTCCAAGGCATCTCGCCAGAACCTTCCAGCGCTCCAGAACGATGTATCCCTCCCGGATTTTATGCTCAACGAGCAGGTCCTCCAGAATTTCCTTGGCTTTTCTGTCAAACTTTATGATGAGGGCGCTCTTGCCGTACTTGCCCTCAACCTTTCCATTATTCACGATGTGATTCCTGAGGTAAAGGGCATCCTCGGCAGAGATGTCGTGCCAGAGGTATGTGTAATCAGGGTGCAGCGGGACACCGTAATCATCACACAGAGATAGCGCAGTATCTTCGTCAATTCGGGTGTAATCACCCTCCGGTATCTTCCCCCTGACTTCCTGTATCCACCACTCATGGCAGTAGCCCGCAGGAATCAGAGGGTGATTGTTTTCCAGAAAGTCTCCAAAGTTTATGAGTATCTCGCCCATATCCAGAATCTTCTCGACCGAATCTCTGAGCTTCATCGCCTCATCGTATGAATTGACTCTCACAACGTCTCCGTTCTTAAGCCGGACTGTTGGGCCATCGATGCTCGTTACTGGGATTACGCTACCAGCTTTTCCAGGTCTTTCGACTTTGAGCTGCGTGCCAATAGCAATGAACCCCCCTGCAATGACCATTGTTGCAGGATTCAAACCCACTGTCGCAAAACCGGAATTTCTCGCCCTTCCGTATCTCAGCCTGAATCCTCCTTTTCTCGAGGGGTGGCTGAAAACCGGTCTTCCGGCAACAATGTCTGCGAGATACTTGTCTTTCGGTTTTACTGCATCCTTGCTTTCATCCTTTGTCTCACTTCCCCCACTGTCCTTGTTTATGAGCTTGTCAAGCCATTCCCATCCATCTATCCTGATTTTATCGACGATCTTTTTAAGCTTTGGGGCTTTCAGGGCAATGCCCTCAGCGATGACCAGAGCCATTCCGCCCCTTACCCTGTTCGTCTCCACTCTCGGAAGATTTCTGTAACCGGACACCTCAGCATCTTCTGTAGGCTCACCATCAATGCACACCGGACAGTTTTCAACTATCAGCCTTATTTCGTCATCGCTCGGAAGATACTGAAGGTTTGCCACCTTCTTGTAAAGTGGGATTTCCTCACAGTACCTCAATATCTCCTCTTCCGTCGGAATGTACCTGTTAAGCCCGAGCAACCGCCTCACATAGTCAGCAACGAGAACAGATATGACCTGTGCTGTTCCGCCGGCACTCCTTATTGGCCCAGCATAGTATATCTTAACAAATTCGCTACCATCAAGATTCCTGTCCAGCCTTATTTTGGCTATGCCCTCAATTGGTGCCGCAACAACACCCTCAGTCTGAATTGCAACAGCTGCCCTGACAGCCTTATCTATCGCCGTCTCCTTGTCAAGATCCCCAAATTCTCCGGAGACAATGTCCTTAGCTACTCTGAAGCATATTTCAACTCTTGAAAGTCCCGCATTTTCATAATCTTCAATTTTTCTGGCAATCCCATTTATATCGAGGAGTTTTTCAACTCTCTCAGCCATATTTCTTGCAACAGGAATCTCAACGTACGGCTTTGGGTCGAGGCCGAGGCTTCTTGCCCTTTCAGCAAGCCTGTACAGCCTCTCGAGTTCCCTCAGAAGAAACTCGTGATACCTGCGTATTTCTTCGTACAACTTAAAGTTGATTTCTGCAGCCTCATCTCGCGAACCATCATCAAAGAGCGGGAAGAATTTGTCAAGAGTGATGATCATCCTACATGATACCGCTCATGAAAATTTAATACTTGTGATATCGAATCGGTGAAAAAAGTGAAATAATTCTGAAAAAATTCGAACCAGTGTCCCGGCAGGATGACAGAAATTCCCCGGATCGCTCACACAAAGTCCTGCGACCACACACTGATTCCAGAAACCGCATTCCGAGTTGTTTTTCGCAATGGAGGTTCACCCAAACCATAATTTCGATTTTACAGCCATGATGCTGACCCGGAGCAAAAAATCCACAAAATTCGGTGGAGAGCGTTTGAGCATTGCGGGGATCGTCCAACGGGGATATCTGAAATCAAACAGAAACGAGTTCAAAAACCATCAGGTTCCACTCTCCGTGCCAGCTGTTCAAATAAAAATATTTAAAAATCCGGGAATCAGAACAGCTCGTTCAGATGAATGAGATGCTTTCCAAGCTTTCCACCATAGTTTCCTGCTGTGATCTTCACGACTCCGGGTATCCTCGTTGCAGCTTCAATTCCAACCCTCGTTGCTTCCTTGATTGCCTCCACGCTGATTCCGTTTATGACGATCTCGTAAATCGCTTTAACGCCCTCAGGCACATGGGTTTCCGGAACCTGATCCCTTATGCTCGGTGCAAATCTCTCGTTGGTGGTCGCGTTCAAAAACTTGTACTTGTTTGCCCCAACCTTGGAACCTGAAGCCACTATTCCCCCAGGGAAGGGTGTGATAACTCCCTCAACATCCGCAATGGCCTGAACAGCTGCCTTTGCAGCAGCAAGAGCTGAAGGCTGGGTCTCACCCATTATGAAAAAGTTTCCCCCTGCAATTCCGTTAACGTAACCTATGTCATTTTCAATGAGGAAGTCACCTTCCATCATCGGGATTGCCCACATCTTCCTTCCGCCAACATCCAACTGCTTTTCGAAGCCATCTGCAAAGAACCTGAGCTTGTTGCCGGTGTCAAACTTCTCCTCAGCATCAGGCAGGCCATTGAACACTGCTGTTGTTGGTGCTGTCAGGACGCACTGGCCGAGTCTTGCAAGCAACTGCTGCTCGAGGCCCTTC
The DNA here is from genome assembly GCF_000789255.1 of Geoglobus acetivorans. NCBI lineage: Archaea > Methanobacteriati > Methanobacteriota > Archaeoglobi > Archaeoglobales > Archaeoglobaceae > Geoglobus > Geoglobus acetivorans. Next base: position 1,695,896 of record NZ_CP009552.1, on the reverse strand, counting down.
TTGCTCATGTGGCAGATCTGGATGTAGTAACCCGGTCTCCCGTCCGGGGTCTCAGACGGCAGAGCCCTCTTCTCGATTCCCGCCTCAGCAGGACACATGATTACGGAAGTTCCGAAACCGGTTGCCTCGTTTGCAGCCACGTGAGCCCAGTCGTAGTCGTAGGCAGTTATCAAGACCCTTGCGATTTTTATATCAAAAGCCTCTGCAAAAGTCTCCTCAACCTCAACTCCGTTCACCTTCATTAAAACCACCGCAATGCGTTTGACAAAAAACAATATTAATCTTTTGAAATTTTTCGCCGATTCTCTGTTTAACGAAAGACATATTAAAATATAAAGTTTAGAAACTTTCAATGAACATTTCAACCATACCCACAATCTCCATCCTGGCAGCCTACTTCTTCACGGTACTGATACTTAACAGCAGGAGAGAGAGAGGCTGCTCAATCCGGAGGTCTGGAAATTCGTAACCACGTACTTTCTCCTCACTTCCTCAGTATTTCTGGTAATAATCCTCTCGGAATTTCTGGAGCTTGTCGAAGAGTTTGGCCTGATCCACTTGGATATAGACAGGATAACCCTGCTTGTCTACATCCTGCTGGTCGTCCCGGTCTCGATAACAATACACACCTACGGGTGCATTAAACTGCTCAAATTCCTCAATTTTGACGTGGAAAGCGTGAATCTCAACAGGGTTGGTCTTCCGTTGATATATCTCGGCGTCTTCTGGCTCATCTCCGTAGAATCATACCACTTCAGAGGGTCAATCAAATTTATAGCAATGCTGTCTGAGATAATATACATTTTCTCGTTCCCGATAGCCCTTACTCTGATTTACTACACCCTGAAGGAAAAGAAAATCGAGTCAGACATAATACATTCGCCCATACCGTCACTCGATGGGCTTACAGGGATATCCATGTCCCTGGCCACGTTTTCACTTGCCGTGCTGATGAAGCTGGCCGGAGATGAGAATGCTTATGAGATTCTCGAGGGTTTTTCGCTGATACTTTTCGTTTTCTCTGCCGAAATTTTCAGAAGAGCCATCTTCAAGTTCAGAAAAATCGTATGAGATGTTCAAGGCAGGAGAACATATAAAAAACCCTAACAGGCACTGAATCAGTAATGATTTTCGTGAAAACCCAGAGGGGAATGGAATACATTGCCGCACAGAACATAAAAGAGCTTTTAGGTGACGTAAAAATAGAGATAAGGCCAGCCGGATATCTCGGTATACTTGTAGTCCATTCTGACGAACTTGAACAGGTCCGACAGGTTCCAGAGGTTGAAAGAGCAATACCTGTTCTTTTCGAGATTGAGAGCAACCTGGATGAAATCCTCGAAAAAGCAGAAGAAGTCGTAAAGGCAATGGGAGAGTTCGATACCTTCGCCATCAGAGCTACGAGAAGGGGATTAAAGCACAGATTCAGCAGCATGGACATAAGCATTCAGCTTGGAAGGCGGATTCAGGAGATAAGTGGCAGGGATGTCGACCTGAACACACCAGATAAGGCCATTTACGTGGAGGTTGTCAATGAGAGAACATTCATCGGCATCCTTGATGGCGCTGAGGAGAGGAGAAAGTACACTCCAGAAAAGGCAGATAGTCTCAGATTCTTTGAGAAGGTCTCTTTTGTCCAGATGCCATATCTTGAAAACCTGAAGGGAGCGAGAGAGATTGGAGAGAGGATTGGAAGAAACGCACAGTCATTTGAAATAAAGGAGCTGATAATAGCTCCTTACGGATACGTGGATGCTGAAGAGCTGTTTGAATTCCTCAGGGGTGTGAGGAGAGGTAAACTGTCGAGACTCAGCATTCAGAGAAAGAGCTATGCCAGAGAGGTCAGAGAAACAAAAATACTCGTCCACGACCTCTTCCAGACTCTCAGAGATAAAAAACGGAGAAAATACGTTGTCATCGCCACAGACCCCACCGGAAGGCAAATCTCAGACGTGAGAGACGAGCTTAAAAGAGCATTCGAGAGAGCAAACGAAATTGTAATCTTTGCGGGAAGCAGGACTGGGCTTCCAAAAGGAGTCCTGAGACTCGCAGATTTCGTCGTTGATCTCAGCCCATACATAACATTCCCAACAGAGCTTGCCATACCCGTCTCTCTCACAGCATTTCTCGACATTTACGAGGAGATGAAAGCAGATAGGACGAAAAGAGAACGGTAAAATCTGTCCACACATGCCTCAATACAACAGTGCTGCGCCCCAAATGCCTATTGCACATACTCTGGAAAAAACAAATATTGGCTTCATCCAAAACCCAATCATGCACATTTCAGATCTCACCGAGATGCTGATTGATTTCAGAGACAGAAGAGAGTGGAAAAAATACCATACTCCAAAGAATCTCGCACTATCTGTCGCCATAGAAGTTGGAGAGCTTTTAGAGCTTTTTCAATGGAAAAAAGATGATGAAATTCTCAGAGAGCTTGAAAACGATGATTACAGAAGTAGAATTGGCGAAGAAATCAGTGATGTACTCATCTATCTACTCCCTCTCGCACACGAGTGCAGGATTGATGTCGAGAAGGCCATAGTGGACAAAATAAAGAAAAATGAACAAAAATATCCGGAACGGTAAATCTTATAACCGTGCTGGCAAAACAGATACATGGAAAAACTCAGAGAGCTGATTCTCTCAACTCTGAAAAACTACGATAGAGAAAACATAAGAATAGGCACCATAGGGAGCCATTCGGCTCTGAACATTCTCAAAGGCGCCAAAGAGGAGGGTTTCGAAACTGTATGCATAGCCCGGAAAAAGGAGAGCTTCGTTTACCGCAATTTTGGAGTTGCAGATCACATCATAGAGGTGAATGACTTCAGGCAGCTTCTTGATGATGGCATTCAGAAGAAGCTAATCGAAATGAATACAATTTTAATCCCTCACGGCAGCTACAATGCTTACATCGGTAGCCTTTACAGTCTGAAAGTTCCGGTTTTCGGAAACAGAGTCCTCATGGAATGGGAAACTGTTAGAGAGAAACAGAGGGACTGGCTCGTAAATTCTGGACTTAATGTGCCAAAAACCTATCATTCGCCCGATGAGATTGACGGTCTTGCAATTGTGAAGTATCCCGGTGCAAGGGGAGGAAAGGGTTATTTCATCGCCGCATCAAAGGAAGATTTTCTGAGCAAGGCTGATGAACTGGTCAGGAGGGGAATAATATCCAGGGACGACATTAACAAGGCACACATACAGGAATGCGTCCTTGGCGTACCTGTGTACTTCTCCTTCTTTTACTCTCCAGTCAATTCAAGAATTGAGCTTATAGCCATCGACAGAAGGTATGAGTCAAACGTGGATGGTTTCGGCAGGATTCCTGCTGAAGAACAGCTCAAAACAAACCTGATCCCGACATATACGGTTGTGGGGAACATTCCTCTGATTGTAAGGGAAAGCCTGCTTTCCAGAATTTTGCGGGACGGTGAGCAGGTTTACGAGTACTCCAGAAAAATCGCCGAGCCGGGAATGGTGGGACCATTCTGCCTTGAAAGCGTTATCGATGAGAACGGAACCATTTACTATTTCGAGATATCTGCAAGGATAGTTGCAGGAAGCAGCGTGGGGATTCCTGCCTCACCGTACTCATACATCCTCTTCGGAGAGAACATGTATATGGGCAGGAGAATAGCCCGCGAAATAAGAATTGCGGTTGAAAAAGACATGCTTGAAGAATTGATCTTTTAAAGATTCTATTTTTAAATTCAGCACCATAACTGGTGCTGGAAAACCTATTCCCTCACGAGTTTAGGGTCCTTTCCAGACAGATCGACGTAAAAGCCAAGACCCTCCAGATACTCGTAGCTTCTCCTCCCTTTTCCGTGGAGGATGAGTTCGAGCAGATCATCTTCCTCATCAATATCGACGCTTGCAAAAAAGGAGTCAAAAATTCTGCATTCAAGCCTCAATTTTCCGCATATATCGATATGCTTGAAAAAACTTCCATAATGATAAGAGGTGTAAAACCGCCTGTTTCTTGCGAGAAGCATGTTTGTCCCGCCCTTTCTTCCCGGAGCCAGGACAACATCGCCATCCATTTCGATAAAACGTTCAACCGTTTTTTCGGTCAAAAGGGCGAGGTCGGACATGACAATAGCAGCATCACCCTGTTTAATCCGGGACGTTACAGCTTCGTCAAGGCTTCTCCTATCAATTTCGTGCTTTATTCCTTCAAGAAGCCTGCTTGCAGAGCTTGAGACTACAGTGCAATCCCCACATGCATCAATAACATCAAGCAGCATTAAATATGCAAGCTTTTTCCTTTCTTCAGGTGAAAGCACACCCGACAGCCTCGATTTTGGATTTTCGGGCTTAAAGGGAATGTAAATCCTCATTGTGGTGAGTGAACTGGACAGATTAATAAATCTGATGATTTATCACAGCAATCTGAAAAACACTGAATAAAGGACCAAGGAGATTATCAGGCATATTTTGTAAAGCAACGATTCCCTTCTTTCCATGCGAAAGTTTGAGGTCAGAATTACCAGATACACTGAAAATGCGAGCATAAAAACAGGATCATGATACATAAGGTAAAACAGCACCGAAAGCACAAGTCCAAGTGCCGAAAAAAGGGCCACAGCGGAATAAAACCCCTTTGCAAACGAAGTGCCTTCAAAAGCACCTTTTTCTTCAATCTGGAGTTTTTCAGCAGTCTTTAAGTCCTCTTTTCTGAATTCAGGAAAAAACACGCCAGTATGTCCGCAAGAGTTGCATCTGTATGTGTTCAGTGCCCCAAAAGCAACAGCTGCGGGATTGTACAGGTCTGGCTCAACATCACTGCTGAGACATCTGGGGCAAACCCTCGCGTATTCATCCATCACTGTAATTTTCCCATGAAAATGGATATGTCTTTCGCCGTGCATTTCGCAAATAATTTATTTAAATTCTATAAAGTCTTTGCATGGACCTCATCTGCAGATTCGTGTTCATGGACGGGAAAGAAATCGGAGAGAGCATCGATGTCTATGGCGATCATCTGATAATAAAAAGCTCGGATAAGTTCTTTGGAGTCCCGCTGTCTGCTGTAAAAGAGGACGGTGATGGCCTGGTGCTCGAAGAATTCGACGAAGAAAGAGCAAAGGAGATTGGGGAAAAGTGGATGGTGGAAAAGTCCAAACCAGTGAGTTTAGAAGAGCTTGAGAAGTATGGATTCGGAGAGGAGTGAGTACAAGCAGGTAATCGTCGTAAGAGAAGATTTGCAGCTATCGAAAGGAAAGCTGGCAGTTCAGGTAGCCCATGCGGCCATTCTGGGTTATGAAATTTCAGAGAGAGCAACCAGAGAAAAGTGGAAGCTTGAAGGACAGAAAAAGATTGTTCTGAAGGTTAAAAATCTCGAGAATCTTATGAGGATATTTGACATGGCCAGAAAAAATGGTTTGCCGACTGCTTACGTGAAGGATGCGGGTCTCACCGAAATTCCACCAGGAACAATAACCGCCGTTGTTGTCGGCCCCGAAAGGAGCGACAGGATCGATAAAATCACGGGGAGTCTCCCGCTTCTAAAATAGCTCTGATCTGCCTGAAAGCATCGCCAGCCCGCTGCCTTATGGACAGATCTGCAAGGTCTGAAAGAGGGGTTATTTCTGGATTCACCTCAATGACTGTTTTTCCAGCTTTTTTTGCGTAATACGGGAGCTGTGCAGCTGGATAAACCACTGCTGAGGTGCCGATTACGATGACGCTGTTCTGACTGCACAGCTCGACTGCGAGATTGAGTGCTTCAGCAGGTAAAGGCTCTCCAAACCACACGACGTTCGGCCTCATCAATGCTCCGCAGCCACACAGAGGCGGAATCGTTTCCGGGGCCTTTTCCAGTCTCCCAACCCTGCCACACCCCGTACACCTTACCTCATCAATCCTGCCATGAAGATGGATGACATTCCTGCTTCCCGCCCTTTCGTGCAGATTGTCCACGTTCTGGGTTACGATGGCTTTCAGCAGACCCTTTCTCTCGAGAAGTGCCAGAGCAATATGTGCGTCATTGGGCTCTGCGTTGAACACGAGATTCATCCTCCATGCGTACCATTTCCACACAAGCACGGGGTCTTTTCTGAACGCCTCTGGAGTCGCAAGTTCTTCAGGCCGGTATTTATTCCAGAGGCCGTCCTTCCCCCTGAACGTCGGTATCCCGCTGTCCGCAGATATGCCTGCACCCGTTAGGGCCACAAGCTCACCATTGCAGGATTTTATGAGTTCCAGCAACCCCTCCACTGTGTTTTCAACATGCATACTCTCACCTTTCAGCCTGGAAAAATTAAAAGTTTATTCCAGACCCAGCCACTACTGACTTTCGATTTTGGTTTGGCACCAGTAACTCAACGATCCGCGAAAAATTCTGCCAGGAGTACAATCATCTGCGTATCAAACTATCAGCCCCAGTAGCATAGAGATCAACCCGACAAACAGAATGATTTCAACAATACCGGGTTTGGAGAATATTGAGTCCTTCCTGTACTGGCCGCTGGCTTCTTTCACTGGCTTTGGCATGAGCATTACGTAACAGGCAATAAACGCAGCTGTACCACTTGCAAAAGCTTTGAGCGTTCCATATCCCCTAACTTTTGCGATTATGCATAAATAGCGGCAAGCGTAACTGAGACCACCCAGTCTGAGCATGATCTTTCGCTTCATACCCCTCTCAAGCAAAAAATATGGAAAACATGTTAAATTTTTGGATAATCTAACCAAGGCTCTACCCCCATCCTCAAAACCTCATCAACACAGTCCCAATTCCAAAAATGCCCGTACCAATCGCAACGGTGACCAGAAGGAAATCACTGACTCCTGCAAGATGCATCATAGAAGCAACAGAAGATCCCAATAGAGTTCCCATCAACAGTACTGACTGTTTCGACCTTGTTTTAATTATCTCAGAAAGATTCCAGAATGCCAGAATGAATGTCAGCACAATTAAGGCATAAATAAAAAATAGCATAGATGATCTGTCACCTCCTCTTTTCAGCCAATTACAATCCCAAGACCTACACCGGTGACTGCACATCCTGCCAGTGCAAGTGTGGAAAGAGATTCCATACCAGCGACCGCTACAATTCCTGCACCAAGTCCAGCAACACCAGATCCTACTGTTGCAAGCCCACCTGTCAATGACGGAAGATCGCCATTTCTGTATCCATACACAGCAAGTGCAATCCCCGCATCAGAGGTTGTCAGTGGCGTTATTGCTAACCCGACCATCGCCAGAACCACCCCAAACATCCATCCGCCATATTACTTTCCCGTTCCAGTTCTTCACAGCATACGTCCTGCCTGCTTCCTTAATTTAATCTACCTATGCTCTGTAATTGCAATATATGTGTTTTTTTCTTTTATTAAATTAATTCAGATTTCTTCTATGATTCTGAACTTGCCCAGAAATATTGAACCGGTTAAAGCACCCTCTGGGATATGCGCCTGTAATGCTCAAACAGGTCCCTTCCAAATCTGGTCGCTGATTTGTCATTTGAAATCAACAGCCTCCAGAAATCGAAGTCTCCCGATCTCCGATAAAATCCGGCCGAAAAGAAAGTGTCTGTGACTATGAGAGATATACATGGATGTTTATCAGCCAGATACACGCGAAATTTGCCGGTATGTTCTTCGACATGGTCATACTTTTCCACAAGCTTCCACACATCTTCCGTTACGATGATCTCAAGAAGGTCAACCTTACTTACGACCTCCCTGAAGACAGTAGGATAATCTGGATAGAGTATGGGGACTATCCCCCTTACCTCCTTCGAGCGCAGGATCTGGCCCAATACAATCCTGTGGGGCCTCAGAACATCCGTATTTTGCGATTCCACAACATCAAATTCACCAAGTTCGTCCAACCTGAGAACGAAGTCCTCTGGAAGTTCTATTCTGTGATCGGGAAATTTGTCCATAAGGTTGTGGAATCTGTCAAGACATCTGTGAAATTTTCTAATCATTTTCAGGTACGTTATGCCCAGTTGGGTGAGTTCGTACCTATGTATTCTCCTTTCAATCAGATTTGCTCTTTTCAGCTTCTGAATTGTGTAGTGTAAAGTCGATCTCGGGTAGCATTTTTTCAGGTCCGAAATTTCCTCCCTCTCAATCGCTTCGAGAATCTCCAACACTCTATCATTTGCTGCGAAATCGAGAATCCTGGAGACCTCTGAACACATCATCTTTCGGTAAAAACTGTCTGCAGAATTTATATTTTATTGTTGTTCAAAGATGCTGGATTGGTGAAAAAGTTTTCTACTTTTTAAATAGAAAAATTTAAATTTCACCAACATTTATTTGGAAGACTCAGAACATCCCACAAACCTTCAACCAATCTTTATAAGTCCAAACAAGAAAAGCAGTAAAAGAAAGAAAACTTCCGACTCCATTCCCAGCACCAAAATCTGAATCCCTCCAAAAACTGCTCCATCACATAACAATCCCAAAAGCTTTTTTAGTGAGTCGTATCTACCTGCTTTCACAAAGTTTGAAAGAACTGTATTATCGATTAAAACCATTTGTCGAATTCAGCATTGCTTCTGCGATTTTCAGCGTTACGTTCGCCTCTATCCACGCTGCGATTACGATTAATATTATGGAGATTAACGCAAAGGTCAGGTATTCTTTTATGTCTTCTTTTGTTAGAATCGTTTCTTTCTTGCCAGCCAAATACCTTACAATTTCATATGGGATTTTGAAGCCGGCAGCTCCGGCTATGATTATTGCCGGAATTTCGAAGATGCCGTGTGGTAAGATCAGCAACAGAAATTGATCAATTCTAAAGGCTTTTATGTAAACTGCAAAAATGACCCCAAACATGTATCCATTCGAAAAAATATTAGTAAAGGTAGGAATCCCGAAGATGAAACCGCCAAGAATTAAAGTCATTATCATAGTTAAATTATTTGACAAAATTAAAAACATATTTATTTTATTTATAGGTAAAAAAGAATATTCCGACAACTTTGGAAACTTACTTCATTAAATTCAAAAAAGCAAGTAGAAATAAGAAATCCAGAAATATAAATTATTAACGCTAAAATTATAACTGTCACTCTTATTCCGTTCATATTCGTGAGACTCTTTTAAGACCGATGTTGGTTGATATAATCACCATGATAACTGCAGAGGCTATTCCGGTCAGATTTGCAGATGTTAATTTGTAAGGTGTCAGGAAATTAACAATAACTCCCAAAATAATTCCCAATTTAAGTATTACCCATAACAGAGCCAACGCAAACAAGATATCTCGGTTATGCTTATTCTGATTTTTAGCGATTTTGTATAACATATATTCCGGAAAGAAAATAAAATTTTTCATCATGCAACACCTCAACTGCTGCTATTGCCTATAAAAAATTTTTAATTTATAAAGCTATCCCAAGACCTACAGCAAACGCAGTTCCACCAGTTGCAACACCAAGTCCAAGCAGTCCTAAGTACACCCCGGCACCAACAGCTCCTGCATTAAATCCATTCCAAGCTCCACTTACTACAGCTTGCTCCCAGCTATTTGAACTTACACCTGCTTGTAATCCCCCAATAACTGCTCCCACGTCCCCAACATTCAAAGGCACCATCACCAACCCAGCCATCGCCAACACTATTCCAACCGCCAACCACTTGACTATTTCTTCATTCCAGTTTCTCACAGCATACATCCTTCTCCACCCCCATTCCGGCAATGCTTATTTCGTAACATTCTGTTATATAAATTTATCTTTTCTAAATTTTATATAACTCTCCAAAAATCTTAAATCTTTTCAATCATTTTGAGTGCGTTCAAAACTTTTGAATCAGTTCGAAATTTTTAAACCTTCAAAATGAGAAAAATTTATATGTTGATGCAGTGGCCATGCGATATGAGGCTGATTACAGATCCAGACAGGTTCTTTGAAGACCTGAAGAACAGGGACATCAACCTGAAAAGACCTCTGGCAGTGGTGTCTGCCCTCTCAATCCTGGTTTCAGCATATCAGTACTTGCTCATGTCAAAGCTTGCACAGGCAATTCCTGAAGATCTGGCCACATTTTTCGTAGCTGGAGCATACATAGGGATAATCGGTTCGTTTACTGGAATGTTTGCAGTCTGGGTAATTATGGCGATAGTTATGCACGGATTATCGGCATTCTTCGGCGGCAAGGGTTCATTCAGGAGGACTTTCGAGTTCATCGGCTACGGATTCTTACCTTCGCTGGTGGGTTCGTTGATAACAGTCCCAGTGTCGGCATATTACCTGATGAACGCAGAGATTCCAAAGATAGACCTTGCTCAGCTTCAAAATCCCGATGCAGTGGGGGACATAATACTTTCATTTATACCCAGAGATGTCGTTTACTCAAACCTGATAATCAACCTTGCAGTAACCGTCTGGGGACTGGTAATCTGGACGTTCGCAGTAAAGCACGCACGAGGGGTTGAACTGAGAAAAGCTTTCATCTGTGCTTTGATTCCGACTGTGTTGTTTGGCATTTATCAGATATGGAACCTTACAAAACTGCTGTGATCTCAGCACAATTCTTTAATATTAAATTTATCAGAATAAATCGAGTGATGATATCCAAAAAAATCCATCCAGAACCGCTCTCCCGGAGAGGAAGGTTTTTTGCCGGGTTGATACTTCTCGGTTTTGCAGGAATCTGGATTCTTGCAATATATGCGTATCAAACTCTGCCCGATACTATTCCCACCCACTTCAACTTCGGGGGCAAACCAGATAGCTACGGAGACAAAAGTACCTGGCTGATTTTGCCCGCTGCATTTAGCATTGCCCCTCTAATGTTCCTCCTTATCGCGAAATACAGATTTACCATCATCAACAACCATCCGTACCTAATTAATCTACCAGCATTCTTCATGATTATGGATCGAATTCCTGTAGAAAAAAGAGCGTGGTGGGTAAACAAATATTTCGAGGTTCTGCTGGGCCTTGGTGCTGTTATGACATTCTACTTTTTTGCAATCGAGTATGGTATCTATGCAGGAACTGTTGCAGGTGCAATGCCAGAATGGTTTTTGCCTGTAACTTTAGGAGCCATACCAGTACTGATTCTTGGCTTCATGGCCTTTCTTAAGAAGCTTTCCGCTGAAATTGCAGAAGAGACCAAAATCTAATGAAATACATGAGCGTAAAACTGAAACTTTCTCCGTCAAATTTTTAACCTGCATTTCCGTATTTTCAGGGAATGACTGACGCAGCACTGAGAGAGATTGCCCTCGAAATTGCAAAAGTCGGGAGAGTGGACAAGAGGGAGATAGCCAGGATCAAGAAGAAGGTTGCCAAAAAGTACTCACTCTCAACGATTCCTTCTGATGCAGATGTTCTGAAAGCCATTAGAGGTGAGCCGCTTTACGAAAAGCTGAGGGAGATTCTCAGGCTGAAACCCGTGAGAACGATAAGCGGTGTTGCTGTTGTGAGCGTGATGACCTCTCCCGCCCCTTGCCCGCATGGGAAGTGCATCCCCTGTCCAGGAGGCGTGGAATTCAACACCCCCCAGAGCTACATTGGATTTGAGCCTGCTGCACAGAGAGGCAGGCAGCATGACTATGATTCTTTCAGACAGGTAACATCAAGGCTGAGTGAGCTTAAGGAGATCGGCCACGACGTGGATAAGGTCGAGATTATCGTCATGGGCGGCACGTTCCCGGCAAGAGAGGAAGAGTACAAACGAAAGTTCATTCTCGGAATTTTCTCAGCTTTGAACAGCTTTGAAGGCGAGAAAAAGCTCTACAGCGACCTTGAACAGGCAAAGAAAGATAACGAGAGGTCAAAGGCGAGATGTGTCGGCATGACGTTCGAAACGAGGCCAGATTACGCTAAAGAGGAACATATTATCGAGATGCTCAGGTTTGGCGGGACAAAGGTGGAGCTTGGGGTGCAGAGCGTTTATGACGACGTGCTTGAAAAAATTCAGAGAGGGCATACTGTTCGGGATGTTGCAGAAGCGACGAAGAGATTGAGAGATTCGGCATTCAAGGTCGGATATCACATCATGCCCGGTCTGCCGGGTTCCGACTTTGAGAGAGATCTGAAAATGTTCAGAATTCTTTTCGAAAATCCCGATTTCAGGCCAGACTATCTGAAGATCTATCCAACCCTTGTCGTCAGGGGCACCCAGCTCTACGAGATGTATGAAAAGGGCGAATACACACCATACACCACCGAAGAGGTCGTGGAGCTTGTAGCAAGGGCAAAGAAGTACATACCCGAATACGTAAGGATTCAGCGTATTCAGAGAGATATTCCCGTTGACCGGGCAATCGGGCTGGACAAGGGAAACATCAGGCAGCTAATCCACGAGAGGTTGAGGGAGCTTGGATATTCATGCAGGTGCATAAGGTGCAGGGAAGCAGGACACAGGCTGAAGGAATACATGGAAAAAGACTTCGAGGAGGTAGTGAGAAAGTATGAGGCGAATAACGGGAAGGAATTCTTAATTTCATTCGAGGATTCGTCCCGGGAAATTCTTGTCGGGTTCATAAGACTCAGATTCCCGGACGAACCATTCATACAGGAACTTTATAATACTGCCCTGATCAGAGAGCTGCACGTCTACGGAAAAGCCGTTGGGATTGGAGACAGGGACGAGAAAGCTTTCCAGCACAGAGGCTTTGGAGAGAGGTTGCTGAGCCTGGCAGAGGAAATAGCCGGAGAACACTACGACAGGATAGCAGTTATAAGTGGTGTGGGTGTAAGAGAGTATTACAGAAAACATGGATACAGAAAGGAATTCGAATACATGGTGAAAAAACTTTAAGGAGCGGAGGTATTGTGAGAGAAGACATACTGTTACTGGTTAAAAAAATTTTTGAAGGCTCGCAGGAAGCGAGAAAAATTGTTTCGGAACACGCATACACCACTCCGGTTGAATACAGCCATGAACTCAGTAGGCTGACCGGAGGAAAAATTCACCTCAAACTTGAAAACCTTCAGAAGACTGGAAGCTTCAAAATACGGGGTGCCCTTTACAAGGTCAGCAGGCTTGCAGGAAGCGTCTCAGGCATTGTGACAGCATCAGCCGGAAACCACGCACAGGGCGTGGCATACGCATCCTCCGTTTTTGGTCTTCCGTGCATAGTGGTGATGCCGGAATCTGCAAGCATAACAAAAATCGAAGCAGTGAAAAATTTCGGCGCTGAGGTGATACTGCACGGAAAAATATACGATGATTCCGAGCAGAAAGCAATCGAGATAGCTGAAGAGAGAGAATATGCGTTCATCCATCCATTTGATGATCCGGATGTGATTTCAGGACAGGGAACCATAGCCTGGGAAATGGTCGAACAGATAAGTAAAATAGACACTGTAATCGTCCCATTGGGAGGTGGGGGACTCATATCTGGCATTTCGACAGTGATGAAGAATCTCACAGACAGTGTGGAGATTATTGGCGTGGAACCTGAAAACGTACCCAAATTTGCAGAGTCCCTGAAGCTTGGCAGAATTGCGGTTACAGAGGTGAAACCAACAATAGCCGATGGTCTTGCCACAAAGAGACCTGGCAAAAACACGTTCATGGTCGTGAGATCCCTTGTAGATGAAATAGTAACGGTGAATGAAGACGAAATTGCGAGAGCCATCCACTATCTCCTCGAAAAAGAGAAGGTTCTTGCCGAGGGTGCCGGCGCTGCTGGAGTTGCGGCCCTTCTCGGAAACAAAGTAGATGTCAGAGGAAAAAATGTGGCAGTGGTCATCTCAGGAGGAAACATAGACCTCACCGCAATTTACAAGCTGATTATCAGAGCGCTTGCCAATTCAGGCAAGCTTGCCGTCATATATGGATTCGTTCCCGACTCTCCCGGAAATCTCAGCGAGGTTACGGGGATAATAGCAAGACACAGGGGTAACATCATAGATGTGATCCACCACAGAGAGGATCTGCGGGCCCCGGCATGGCACACAGCACTGAAAATAGTTTTCGAGGTGGAATCGTCTCAGGTGGTGGAAAAAATCCTTGCTGAACTGGAAAGCAGGGGATATCGCTTCGAAAAAATGTGACCCCTCCGGAAGACACGAATCAATTCCCCTCAGTTCGCTGGATTAGATTTTTAAACAAAAGAAGTTAGATTTACTTCATGCGAAAAATAGCAGCTATCGCAGTAGTTGCGGTGTTGATGTTCACCTTTGCAGTGTACGCAGCAATGAACCTTCCGCCCTCACCTTCGCCCATCCTGAAAGATAACTACAGGATAATATTCTTCCACCTGCCATCGGCCATAGGATCCTTTTTTGCGTTCACGGTAACAATGGCTGCCTCGATCATGTATCTCATCAGACGGGATTACAGGTACGATTTGATCGCCAAAAACTTTGCCGTTGCGGGCTTTTATCTCATCACTGCCGCACTCATAAGCGGGAGTATCTGGGCCAACGTCGCATGGGGATCATTCTGGAACTGGGATCCAAGGGAGACGGCAGTCCTGATAACATGGTTCGTTTACGCAGCGTATCATGCCCTGAGGCAGAGCATAGATGCGCCCGACGACAGGGCAAGAATCTCAGCCATATACTCAATCTTCGCCTACGTAACGATTCCATTCAGCTACTTCAGCTCGCAGATCTTCTTTTCCCTGCACCCCAAGGTCGAAAGCATCAGTCTCGAAATAGGAATGCCGCTGGGAATTGCAATAACCTCGTTCATACTTCTTGTTGTTGCTTACGCCGCAATAAATTACAGGCTTGATAGATTTGAGGAGGTGATCTTGAATGAGTGATTTTACCGCCGTTTTTCTTGCCTCAACCGTAGTCATGCTGGTGGTCCTGGCGATGTTTCTGCTGACCCTCAAAAAGGCAATGGATATCGAGAAGATGCTGAAATAACACATTCCATTTTTAAACTGATGAAATATTTATAACCGTGCGAGGTTATTACGTCTTATGCGTTTTGAAATAACCGCAAAGGATGCTATGGGCAGAGTCGGGAAGCTCCACACCCCCCACGGGGTTGTCGAGACTCCCGCTTTAATGCCGGTTATAAACCCCAACATCAGGTTCATTCCGCCAGCAGACATGAAAAGATACGGTGCCGAGATTCTCATCACGAACTCATACATCATATACAGAAGCAGAAAGCTCAGGGAAACCGCTCTGGAAAAAGGGCTGCATGGACTTCTCGGTGTGGACATCCCCGTGATGACAGACAGTGGAAGCTTCCAGCTAATGGTGTACGGCGATGTGGAGATAACCAATTCCGAAATCGTGCAATTCCAGAATGAGATAAAGAGCGATATTGTAACCCCCCTCGACATTCCCACTCCTCCGGACGCTGAATACAGTACTGCCATGAGCGACCTTGAGGAGACGCTGAGGAGGGAGAGAGAGGCAGAGGAGATCCATGAGAGCTACGGACACGAAAATCTGCTCTCAATTCCCGTACAGGGTTCAACGCACATCGAACTCAGAAAGCTTTCTGCCATGGAAGCGAACGGGATAAACGGAGACGTTTTCGCAATAGGCGCTGTCGTTCCACTTCTCGACTCATACAGGTTCGCAGATGTGGCAAGAATCGTTCTCACCAGCAAGTCCATCTTAACTCCAACAAAACCCGTCCACCTATTTGGTGCCGGGCATCCGATGATATTTGCGCTGTTCACGGCTATGGGGATTGATCTATTCGATTCAGCCGCCTATGCACTATTTGCAAAGGACGATCGATACCTCACCCCCTACGGGACCCTGAAACTCGAGGAAATTCAGTACTTCCCCTGTTCATGTCCTGTATGCCTCAACCACACTCCTGAAGAACTCAGGAAAATGAACAAGAACGAGAGGGCATACCTCATAGCGGAACACAACCTTTACACAAGCTTTGAAGAGATAAGAAGGGTCAAGCAGGCAATAAAGAGCAATGAACTTTTCGAACTTGTGGAGCGCAGAATAAGGGCACACCCCTATCTGATTCAGGCGTGGAGAGAGATCAGGAACCATCTCGAGTTGCTGGAGAGACATGACCCCTCTGCAAAAAAGGTGTTCTTTTACCTGGGAAGAGAGAGCGCTTTCAGGCCTGCTGTAAAGAGACACCAGGAACGGGTCCTGCAGGTTGAAATCGAAAAAGATGAAATCGTGATTTCCTCAGACACAGGCATTCCGGCAGATTTTTACCTGAGACCCGTATTTGGAGTTGTGCCTGCGGAGCTCATGGAGAGCTATCCCGCTGGACATGCCGAGACGTATGACGATCTCGAAGATGAAGCATATATCGTGGCAGCAGAGGGATTGAAAAAATTCATGGATGCCAACAGGGATAAAAAGATCAGGCTTGTTGTTGACGATAAATGGAGGAGATACCTGAATGAGATTCAGGATTGAAAAACAGGACGGCTTTGCAAGGCTCGGGAAAATTGGGGAGTACACAACTCCCCACCTTATAGACATCAGAGATGAGGATGAAGTTGAATTTTTTGAAGCCCTTACAGAAAGGAGACCTCCTGAGGCCGTCAGAAGAATTCTTCCAGAAACTTACAAAGCATTTCTAAAAAGCGGGATGATCAGAAAGGCCGTTACAGGCAATGAGCTTCCGAAAGATAAAATTGAAATTATTCTCGAAGCGGGAAAAGGCGCCAAGCCGCTCTATGTTCCAGCCATCGCACTTCCCTGGAATGCTGCATTACTCATCTATGCCGGAGCAGACATCCTGGATAACGCACTTTCCCTGAAAAAAGCTTATGAGGGGATTTATCTAACAGAAGCGGGAGAATTAAAGATAGAAAGCTTGAAAGAGCTGCCATGCAGCTGCGAAGCATGCATGAACAGAGAGCAGTACAGAAACGATTTTGAGTTTCTCTCCGAGCATAACACGCTGATCCTCCAGAAGGAGGTCAAGCTCGCCAGAACTGCGTTGAGAAATGAATCGCTGAGAGAGCTCGCTGAGATGAGGGTGAAAGCCAGTCCCGAAACCACGTCAATGCTGAGAATTTTCGACAGAGTTTCGGACATCCCATTTGCGAGGTTCAGGAAATCCTCCGTGTACCCCAACTCCGAGGACTCATTTTTCAGGCCTGATTTCAGGTATTACTTTGAGAGGCTTTACGAGACCTACGATCCGAAGTCACATATAGCCCTGCTTCTACCCTGCTCTGCAAGAAAGCCGTACATGCTTTCAAAGTCCCACAGGAGAATCAGAAGCGCTCTCGGTTCAGCCCTGAAAGGAGTAAATGAGGTAATAATCTCATCCCCTTTCATTTCACCAAGGGAATTCGAGCTCCTATACCCAATAGCATTTTACGACACCCCCACAACGGGGGTATGGAGCGACTGGGAGGTCGATTTTGTTGCCGAAAAGCTGGCAGGGCTGCTAAATCGCTTTGAAAGGGTTGTTGCATATCTCCACGGCGGATACAGAAAGGTAGCTGAAAAAGCGGGAGATATGGCCGGAAAGGACATCAAATTCTTTGAAGACCTGAAGGACCTCAGGAGGGTGCTCGATAATGAAGAGAAGGAGAACTTCGACCTGTACAAGGAGATTTTCAGACACATGACGAGATACCAGTTCGGCGTAGAGTTCGAAATCGACAGGGTGAGGGGCAGATATCCCGAACTCGAGTTCCTCCGGGGTGAGAGGGTAGCGAGAATTGACCCGAGGTACGGAAATCTGGACATCTACGCTCCCCTTGCGACCTATCTGAAAGAGGCCGGCAGTTACACGGTGGAAATAGCCGAATTTGAGGTAAAGGGAACCATCTTCTCCCAGGGGGTGCTGAATGCTGACGAAAAAATCAGGCCAAACGATGTGGTGGTGTATTACAACAGCATAACCACGGGTGTTGGCCAGGCAGTTATCCCCGGAAAATATATGGGTGAGGTCGACGGTAGAGCCATAACAAGCAGGAGGAAGATAAAATGAAGTACTATGAGATCAGAGAGATTAAAACCTATTCTCTTCAGCTCAGTCTTGAGGATGGGAAAATAGAGAGGCCGAGAGCCGTTAAGGAGCATGGAAAGGCGTTCAGAATCCTTAAAAATGGTTTCTGGGGGTACTTCACCGGAAACGTTGAGGATGAGGAGGGTCTCCGCAGGGCTGAAAGGTGCGCAGTGGGAACAGGGGACGCTGACGTGGATGACAGGCCTTTTGAGGGCAGGTTTGTCCTCAAGCCTGAAAGAGATTTTGAAGAGATTGCGTTGGAGGACAAGATTGCATTCCTGAGAGAGCTCGAAAGCATGATCAGGGCAGAAGGAATTGTAAGCACGAGGGTGGTGTATATCGAGAGCGTGAGGGAGGTCAGGATTACCAGCTCAAACGGAGGAGACGTTTACTACAGGGTGCCGAGATGCGGGGTGGTGATGCAGGCGTTTGCGAAAGGTAAAACGCTGCAGTACCACTCAGAAAGAGAGCTATCGGTTGGAGGGTTTGAAATTGCCGAAAGAGCAATAGAAAAGGCCGAAAAAGTTGCTGAGATTGCTGTAAAACTCTCAAACGCTGACTCGCCCCCTGCAGGAAGAATGAACGTGATAATGGACCCGTCCCTTACCGGTGTTTTCATACATGAAGCCTTCGGACATGCTGTCGAGGGAGATCATGTTCTCCAGAACGCCACAGTGCTTAGAAACATGATCGGAGAGAGGGTGGCTGATGATAGCGTCAATGTTTACGATGATCCAACGTTGAAAGAATTCGGGTTTTACCCATTTGATGATGAGGGATACCGGGCTGAGAGAACACCCATTATAGAGAACGGTATTCTGAAGAACTACCTCAACTCAAGAGAGAGCGGAAAAAGACTTGGCGGTAGGCCGGGAAACGGAAGGGCAGACGGTCTTGAGCCGCCGATAGTGAGGATGAGCAACACGTTTATTGAGGCAGGAGATTACAGCCTCGAAGAGCTTCTTGATGAGGCAAGAGAGGGTGTGATGCTTTTTGGTTCGAGAGGTGGAGAGACGAACCCGGCGACCGGTTTCTTTCACTTCAACGCCCAGTACGGCTTTCTGATTCACAGGGGAGAGGTTTCAGGAATGGTGAGAGACGTGTCCCTGAGCGGAAACACGCTTGAAATTCTGAGGGAAATCAGGCTTGGAGACGAGATCGTCTTCGATCCGGGATTCTGCGGGAAATCCGGTCAGGCCGTTCCGGTATCAGATGGCGGACCTTACGCACTGGTAAAAGCGTTCGTCGGAGGGGAGTAACATGGATGGCTGGGAGATTTACACTGAAAGAACCATCAGCAAATATGCGGTAATTGAGAACAGCAAAATAAAAGAGATTGGCGAGAAAACATCCAAAGGAGAGGCGTTCAGAGCCATAGTAGATGGAAAGGTGGCAATGGTTTCG
Source organism: Geoglobus acetivorans (assembly GCF_000789255.1). Taxonomy (NCBI): domain Archaea; kingdom Methanobacteriati; phylum Methanobacteriota; class Archaeoglobi; order Archaeoglobales; family Archaeoglobaceae; genus Geoglobus; species Geoglobus acetivorans. The sequence continues at coordinate 1,676,648 of NZ_CP009552.1, read as the reverse complement.
GGAAGCAAAATAGATGACAGGATGAAAGAGCTTGCAGTGAAACTCGCGCGAAATTCCCAGGAAGAGCTGAAAGAGTTTCCCGAAAAGGAAAAGCTTCCCAAAGTAGAGATATATGACCGAGAGGTGGAAAAAATATCTCCCGATGAGATCCGTGACCTGTGCGAGGCGATTTCAGCTGTGGGAAACATATCTTATGCCCAGATAGAGTTTGAAGTTACAGAGAGAAGGCTGACAAACTCCAGTGGAGTGGAGTATTCAGAAAAGGAGAGCGCTGTTGGGATTGTTGTAGAGGCTGTTTTCAACGGTGGAAGTGCATACGAATACCACAGTTCAAGAAGGCTTGATTTCAGGCCTGAAGACTTTGCCGAGCGGGCGCTTGAACTTGCAAGGATGGATGGCCAGAGAGTTAAGCTGGAGAGCGGAAAGTACACCGTCACCCTCTCACCAATTGCAGTCGACCAGCTCCTGAGCCATGCTCTTTATCCCGCTTTCTATCACGAGAACGTCAAAAAGGGCAGGTCTCTGCTGGCAGACAAGATAGACAAGAACGTTTTTGGAGAACTTACAGTTAAGGATGACCCTCTGATACCTTACGGCATGGGTTCATGCTCATTCGACGACGAGGGTGTTCCTGCGAAAAGCAAGACACTTGTGATGAATGGAGTGCTGAAAGGATTCATCTCTGATCTGAAAAACAGTCCCGAAAACCCGACAGGAAACGGTTTCAGAGACGATTACTCCGCCTATCCCTCAACCTCCCCGTCGAACATAATTCTGGAATACGGTGACAGGGGAGAGGCAGAGGGGATTTACGTCCATTCATTTATCGGAGCCCACACAGCAAACTTCGTCAGCGGAGATTTCAGCCTTGAACTTGGAAACGCCTATTACGAGGGCAGGGCCGTGAAGGGAGCGATGATTTACGGCAACATCTATGACCTTCTGAGCAGGATAAGCCACTTTGGTAAAGACCAGAGACAGGTAGGGGTTACGCTTACACCGGAAATCGTATTCGAGGGGGTAGAGGTGAAGCTGTAATTTGTCAAAAGGCCTTAGAAAGGGTAAAAAACCCATATTTATTAAATCCACCTTGACTGAGAACTTTAAAGAGTTTAAAAATAGTTGTGAAGGTGAATCTTCCTGTTGGAATATCACCTTGGGATGCTGTGAAAAGCTTGTCTGGGAAGTTCTGGAAGAAACACAGAGAAAAACCACTCTGAAACTCTCACTTGCAAAACATTTATGTATTCTCATAGCATACAGTACCTGATCGGTACTCTATTCTCAAGGATGTTGCAGAGCATTTAGGAATCAGCAAGAGAGAGCTGATGGAAGAGCTTTTTTGGACTCTCAGCCCTTCTGAACAGCCTGTCCATCAAACCCTGAGAAAAAGGACTACTAAAGGACCATTGCTGCCAAAAACGGTAAGCTGGCATTAAAGGGCATGAAAATAACCTTGATCGCTTCGTGCTTTATCCATCAGACGACCCGGGCCTGGTCAATCATCAAGGCAGAACATCCACACCTAAAAAGAGGGCCTGTTTTCTCAGCTTCTCGTCAAACGTGGCAATGCCCATTCTGTTTCTGATTGCTGCTGAGAGAATCACCTTGTCATTGTATCTTGACAGACTCAGATTCTCCCTGACCACCACATTCAATGCAGAGAGAATGTCGTATTCCGTGCTTTCAAGCAATCTGAATTTGTGGTGGTTCAGTATCTCCTCCACCTTGTAGAGGACGTCGTCTGGAGAGATTCCGAGCGATTTCAGCACCCATACATACTCGTGGACGACTATTGCTGGGATGTACCACTGTTCAAGCTCGTCAAGCAGGTCTTTTGCCTGAGAGTGGTAAATGCTGTCTTCAAACGTGTCGTAAATGAGGACATTTGTATCTATGACTGCCTTCATAGAGAATCTTCCATACCTCTATTTATCAGCCTCTCAATCTCTTCTGGAGTGAGCTTTCTTCCGATTTTCAGGGTTTTTCGCCCTTCTGAAATCTTTTTTATCCTTATCTCACCAGTCTTTTCATCGTAGGTCACATCGACAACCTCACCAAGCCTGAGGTTTATTTTTCTCCTTACTTCTGCAGGTATGGTTACCTGGTAGTTTCGCGTAACCTTTACTCTCATAGTTGGAATTTTCCGATAGTTGTATTTAACCTTATCTTCTATTATTCAAACACATTTCCAATGACGCCTATGAATAAAGAACAGAATGCATGTTCTCATCCCGTGCAATGCAGAAACGCCTTTAGAAGCCTCTCCACTGACTGATGAGCGTGAAAACTCGAAGGTCTCGTGTATCCCATTTTAAAAGCTTCTCTTGCCACTTCGAGAAAAACTTCTCTGATTGTTTTCAGCTCTTCTTCCGTCCGAATTTATCTTGGATTAGGAAGTTTAAGGAGTTTTGGAAGATTCGCCAACCCCGAACACTCAGGCAAAAAGAACCTGGTGTGTTACAAAATTTGGAAGCGTTATGTTATGCTGCGGAGACAATTTCGAATATCCCGTAGAATCGCTCCGTAATCATTTGTAGACTTTACCTCTCGGTTTGAGCTTTAGAATCTTTATGACTTTGTCTCTCCAATTCACTGAGTAAATCACTCTGTAATCACCCAGACGAACACGATAAATGTCCAGATTGCCTGTCCCCTCAAGCTTGGTTATGTCAAAATTCTTTACTGGGACAGGTTCGTACTCCAGAATACCAATAAATTCCAGAAACTTACGGTAGTGCGCTTTGGGCAAATTCCTGAGGACCTTTTCAACCTGTCGATAAATCTTAACATGATACGTCATTCAGTCTTCGAGAGAAGTTCCTTAGCGTCAATCCAGTTCTCCGGATTGTCGTCCTTGGCAAGCTCAAGCAGCTCCGCAACTTCCTCGTCTGTTATGTCCGGATCTCTCTTAAGTGGAACAATCATGGCCTCAAGCCTCTGGATCTCAACCTTTAGTCTCTCCAGTTCTCTCAAGATGTGTTCAACGTTCTTTTCGCTGACTTTCTCCATTCTCTCACCATTTTAACATTGCAGTCGAAAATTAATATACCTTGTGTTCATTAGCGACCTCTTCTTCTCTACCCCCACTTCATGCTTCTTAGCCACTTCAAGGATTGCATTTTTAATAGCCCCAAGCTCCTCTCTCATCTGGCCTACCCTTGGCTGTCATTAATATTAAGCTTTTTCAAGACGAAATCCTTTACTTTTTCTGCCAGTTCTATTGCTTCTTTAGCCTCCTCGAATGAAACATCGTATTCCACTTCCGGATATCTTACTTCGACGGCTTTGGGATACAGCTTGTCCACTTCAGCTTCAAGAAGCTGTTTGAAACTTTCATCGATATCTATGCAGAGCTTGAGCAACAACGTTACATCGTGGGTTTTTCTGAAGGGTCTGTTTCGGTAAGTCAAAAAAGCTTTCAGAAACTATTCAATTGCCTGCTGAGAATGGAACAGGGAGTAATCGTAAATGTCAGCTTCAAATAGTTTCTCCGCTGCGGTTATATCTCTATCCGCTTTTTTTCCAGCCATCTTCTGGTTTGCTCCACAACCTCCTTCCTCATACCGTAATCCCTTCGCTTGCTGCTTGTCCGATCACCGAACCGTAAACCTGCTCGTACTCGCCGTACTTATTACTGTCAACCACAATAACATCAACGGGAACCTCCAGCTTCCACACGATCTCTCTCCTAACCTCGAGTATGAATTTACTCTTCGCATTTTTGTCAAGCCTTTCGTTTGTCACAATCAAGATATCCCAGTCTGAATCTTCTTTGAAGTCTCCCCTCGCCCTTGAGCCGAATAAAACAACCTTCTCTACCTCAATTCCATGTTCTTCAGCAATTTCGAGAATAACCTCTTTAATTACCTTCAGCTCCTTTTCCATCCAGACTTAATTTAAATTTGAAAGTTTAAAGAGTTTTGGGGCAGTTGCTTGTGAGGGCTCTTTGCCGAACATTCAGTTTCTTTTGACTCTGTGCAAAGCTGGCTGGAGAGTTTTTGGTATGCTATAAAATCGGGGAGTGTTAGTTTGACAATCTCCTATTGGACTGAACGATTTTAACTTCTAATTCCGACACCTCAGATATGTCTAAAAAATCGGTGTGGATATCAATGCTTCTTTTCTGTTTATGCAGATTGGGGCTATCAGCAAGTCTGCAAAGGCTTTTGCCCTGCCAGCCTTTAAAAGGTCGCTCTGAATTTTATGAACCAGCACAAAATCATCCACATCCGGAAACAGAATTTTTCCACTGAATTTTTTATATTACACAATACGTGGAAACTCCACAAAAGTAACAGCCGTTATGTTGTCTTCAATCTCTTTTTTGTTTTTGACAAGTCCTATCACAACATTTGTGTCCAGCACTACCATCTCAATCTTTCCCATTTTTTCTCAATTCCACGATATTTTCAACATCAATCTCTTCTGTAAGATCTTCAGGCTTCACTCCCAGAATTTCTCCCAGCTCGTCTACAGACACCTCTTTTGCAGACGTGATTTTTGAGATCGCCTGAGCTATGGCTTTTCCGAGCCTCTCTTCATCAATCCAGTCAGGTAGCTGAATTGTGACTGTTTTAACCATATAGCGAAATTTGTCTCAATTAGATTTAGACGTTTTCGTGAGTTCCGGATCGAACTGCAGAGCAGATATGAGTGTTTGACTCTAACTCGTTCAATCTCGGTGGAAAAACAATGGTATCCGTACGCATTGCGCAGTACTGAAAGCAGTATATGCCTTGAAACCACCGGAAAGGTTTGTGTCACCCCTCAGAAAATTTTAGGAATACTGCTCTGTTTCTTTTGCACAGGGGATTATTAATACCTCTTTGCGTGAGAGTACTGGATCGTCTGTTGTTTGTGGATAGGATTGACTGAGAAAGAGATTGAGTTGAAGAGTCCGGATAGAATCTGAACAGTGAAGCTGGGGAAACTACCGACTCCGGAAAAACGCATCGCCAATACAGCAGAAAATCCAGCAAAAGGTTACATAACAACCATACCAAGGTTTTTAGATTTGATTACCCTTTCCAGAAAAAATCCAGAATACTTAAAAAAACGTCAGTAAAAGGGAGAAACATTACCATTCTTGCCACCAACTTTAGCATTTATCTGTTAAAAGTGCATGCTTATCCACTCTGCTTTCCAATTCCTCCTTTTCATCTCGAAAAATTGCAACAAAGCCATGAAAATTACAAAACAGACTGCAAAAAATAAAAAGATCAGGGATACTATTTTTGCTTTACTGTGCTGGCACCTGTGTGCTTAGGATAAGCTGGTTGCTTGGCGTGTGGAGTATTTTGATGGTTACTGTCTCGCCAGACTTGAAAAAGTCGAATCCTGCAGAAGAATTATCTCCAAGACCGATTTTAAGCTTTTCACCAGGCTCCCAAAACTCATTAGCAGTACCTATTTCATCTGTTATCCAGAATGCAGTTTTATTTGCAACCTGATTTTCGGTAGTGACTAACTGTGTGATTGTCACGCCACTAACACTACCAGACACGCCATCATTAGATAAACTGATTTTGTTAGATCCGCTTTCCAGAATAATTTTAATATCTTTCCACGGAATATTTTCTCCACCTTGATGATCTATCAGAACATAATCTACTTCTTGATTATTTATAGTAGCATCCGCATCTGCACTAGCAACCAAACTCGCCTGCGGAGCACTCTTTGGTGCCTTGCTTCCCAGTCCGAACACAAAGCTCGCAATCACTGCCGCCAGTATAACCGTTATTGCCACCATTAAAATTACGCCTATAACAGGCGATACACCCTTCTCGTCCCTAAACAGTTTCATTCGCATCACCTCTTCTGCAAGAGTAAATGTGTAACCAACAAATATTTAAACTTTTCCCATCATTATCATCACCGGATTGCCGGTGAAGTCTGCAGAATATAGATAAATGCACATCACAGATGTAACAGGTCAGTTATTATTTTAGAATAAATAGCAAAGATTTTAACCTTTCGGGGTTTAGCAACCCTTATAATGCTCCCGGATGTCCAGCTCTCAAAACCCGAAATTGAACTTGGCCTCAGCAGAGTGGGAGCCAAGGGCATAAGAAAGCTCGTGCAGGTGAAGAGAGAAGGCAAAAGACCCGTAATCCTGATAGCCACTTTTGAGGTGTTCGTTGACCTGCCGTCTACGAGGAAGGGGGTCAATTTGAGCAGAAATTTTGAGGCTGTCGATGAGGTCATCGAGAACCTCACACGAAATCCTGTTGAGAACATAGAAGAACTCAATGAGAGGATCGTGGACGAGCTGCTCAAGAGACATGAGTATGCAACAAAAGCGGAGGTCCTGATGGAGGCAGAATACATACTGAGGAAGCGAACTCCTGCCTCAAATCAGAAAACTCAGGAGGTGGTGAGGATATACAGCGAGGCAGTTAAGCGGAGGAATGGAAGTAAAAAGCTGTTCGTGGGGGCAGAAGTTTACGGCATCACGGTCTGTCCGTGTGCTCAGGAGCTTGTGAGAGCCTACACAGCAGAGCAGCTCGAGAAAGCAGGCTTCACAGCACACCAGATAACTGAAATCATGAAAATAATCCCGTTCGCTTCCCACAACCAGCGCGGACGGGGTTTTGTCAAGGTGGAAGTAAGGGAGGACTTCAGACCCAGGATCGAGGAAATAATAGAGGTGGCAAAATCCGGAATGAGTCACGAAATTTACGAAATCCTCAAGAGGAGTGACGAGCTTGAAGTGGTAAAGGAAGCCCACTTCAACCCCCGATTTGTTGAGGACGCTGTTAGACTCATGGCGAAAAAAGCGGTTGAAAAGTTTTCGGATGCTCCGGATGATGCCATCCTTTATTTCCGGCAGATAAACGAGGAGAGCATCCATCAGCACGATGTTGTTGCTGAACGTTACGCAACCATGGGAGAGCTGAGGAATGAAATTGGCTGAGTTTGCAGCAGCCATACTCCTTTTTCTGATGATTTTCAAAACCTCAGCCTGTGAAATTCTCGAAGTGCTGCCCAATCCATACGGAGATGACGGCAGGGAATACGTCAAGGTTGAGTGCAGCCAAAACTGTACGCTGACAGACCACGAAAGCACATTCAACCTGAGCAAAGGTGTTCACTACATCGCAAACAACAAAACCGCATTCAGGCAGTATTACGGATTTGAGCCTGATTTTGATGGTATCAGGCTCTCCAACAGCGGTGAGGAGGTTGTGCTGCTCTGTGACAGCAAGGCCATAAGTTTCGACTGGAGTGAAGAATACAGAGACCCCGGAGTGGTCTATTTCAAAACAGAGAATGGATGGGACTTCAGATACGAGGACTGGAGCAGCTTTAAACCTGAATCGGATTTTGTCAAGGGCAGGATAATCATAACCCCGGCAAAATACGTTCTGGAGGGAGAGGGAATTGTTGCATCGTACACCGTAACCAGAGACAGCTTCAGAGGTGATTTTGAGTTCATCGTCGATGCGAGTCCTGTCGGGGGCCTGCCATCAGAGGAAATTGCACTTGCGAAAAAATACCGCTTCCACTTCCTCGAGGGGTCTTACAGGAACTTTCATTACAAGTTTGCTGTTGTGGGGAACAGGACAGTAATAACCACAGAAAACTGGAAGTGGGACAACAGAGGAATTATCGTTGAGCTTTACAGTTCAAAGTTTTCAAGATTCCTTGAAAAAGTTTTCAGAAACGACCTCAAATACGAAACAAAACCCGGAAGGGTATCTGACGTGGAAGGAGATTACAGCGAGGGAAAAGGGAAAGAGCTGCAGTTTGAGGGTTATGTCGAGCTTCACGTCCTCCCCGATTCCAATCCGGTCTTCGATTTCATAGAGAGTTCTGAAGGCTTCCTTTACATCGCCGTCCCGTACATCGATTTTGAATGGTTTTCAGACGAATCGCCACTTCTGAACGCCATCATCAATGCATCGGAAAAGCACGAGGTCAGGGTGATGCTGAACGATTACGATAGAAACAGAGAGGTTGTAGAGTTTCTGAACAGCATTCCGAACGTTTCAGCCAGAATCGTGAGGTCTCCGGAATTCGATGAGCTTCATGGCAAGTATCTGATTACCGAAGGGAAGGTCCTCGTAACTTCCGCAAATTTCAACAAATACGGGTTGAAGCTCAACAGGGAAATTGCGGTGGTGATAGAAAGCCAGGATGTGAGTGAATTCATGAAAGAAGTTTTTGAGGGTGACTGGGAAAGAAGGGCTGAGATCAGCCCCATAGTATCGCTCTCGCTACTTGGCTTCACATTCCTGATTGCGTTTTATTTCGTGAGAAGGTCGATCTGACGCCTTATCGGTTCTTCCAGCTCCTCTATTGCCCTGAACCCCAGACCCACTTCTCCAACGATTTCAATCTCAATGCCGTGCTTATCCGCAAAGGGCTTCAGAAGGTATGCCCCATCCACAGCTCCCGCTTTCAGCAGATTGATGAGCTGCACATGGTTTCTCGCCATGAAATCGGCCTCCATTCCATAGCCCGACACCGCCCCCACCTTACCATCTCTGCCCGCAAAACCATACTCAACCGAAAAACTATCACCTCTGAGAAAGACGGCATCAAAATTCTTCCTTGCAAATTCGAGTGCGGCAAGCTCTGGCTTCACGTAAGCTCTTTTAACCCTGCCCTCAACCTCAATCAGATCCATCACATCCAGTCCGCCGAAAACATAGTCATAGACTTCTCCAAAAATCTTTACCTCCCTCTCCGAACCTTTTTCAATGATTTCCTCACCCTCCTCAATCTCAAGATAGGCCGTCGCTTCGCTAAGAGATGTTATCGCTCCCGAACCTTTCTCCACAGGGAAAATTCTGTTTCCTGCGACAAAAACAGGTAAGAGCTCTCTCCTACCCTCGGAGTAGATCCTCCTGGCCACAAACCCCCGCAGCGTTTTCGGCTTAAGCTGGTAGCCAAGATTTCTGGCTATAACATCCGACACGAACTCCCTGAAGATTGTCAGGCACGAGGTAGGGAATCCCGGCAGGCCAAATAAAGGTCTGCCCTCGAATTCAGCATAGAAAAAAGGCTTGCCCGGCTTAACCCTCACACCGTGAAAGACCATCTCACCCCGGCTTTCCGCAATCCTGTAAAGCAGATCACCCTTTCCGGCTGAGGTAGAGCCGGATGTGACTATCGCATGGCATTTTTCAGCGGCGGCTGTTAAAGAACTTTCAAGCTCATCCATTGAATCCCCCACAATCCCGAAAAGAACAGGCTCGGCTCCCAGATTCCTAACCTCACTGTAGAGAGTGTAGCTGTTCACGTCGTAAATTTTTCCCGGAGAAAGAGGTTTTCCAGGTTCTACAAGCTCATCTCCCGTCGATATTATTCCGATTCTCATGCTCTTTACTCTCACAGTCCCAATCCCAACACCTGCAAGCAATCCTGCCCTGATTCCATCAATGACCTCCCCCTCCCGCAGCAGAAGTTCTCCCTGCTGGATGTCTGCCCCCTCAAGCATGACGTTCTCCTTGGGAGAGACGGCTTTTTTTACGAAAACCGTGTTTCCCTCCTGAAACGTGTTCTCCACCATCACGACCGAATCAGCATTTTCGGGCATAACTGCCCCGGTGGCAACCTCCACGGCCTTACCATGCTCTATCCTTAACCTTTTGTCCTCACCGGCATTGATCCTGCCCACTACTTCGAGTTTTACAGGGTTCAGTTCAGTTGCATTGAAAACATCCTCGCTCATGACTGCATAACCATCCCTCAGGGATCTGCTGAAAGGCGGGAGGTTTATGGGGGAAAACACGTTCTCGGCAGCCACTTTCCCAACCGCATCCAGTATTGAAAGCTCCTCGACATCGTAACCTATTCTGACCTGCGAAAGGATTCTCTTTGCCTCCTCCGCCTCAATCAGCCGCCTCATCAGATCACCACGCCAAATGCCCCGCTATCCGTCCCAGAAAGTTCCTTTTATAGTTCACCCTGAGACTCTCAATATCGTCCCCCTGAACTTCCATATTTTTCAGGTCAACTCCAAATTCCTCTGCCGCTTTTCTTATATGGCCAATCTTCTCCGGCTCGAAGCCCATGAGGTATGCACATACAGCATCAACTTCAATGACATTGTCTCCTGCAACCATAACGCCGTGATTTACAGGCTCGGTGTTCATCTCGCTGTTAGCACCACCTATGACACCATCAGCGATTACAAACGCCGGTTTGAGAATTTTCAGCAAATCCACCAGCTTCTGATTTATTTTTACGTGCATGTACGAGGCGGGTTTCTTCAAAAAGCCCATATTGTTTTTTATTCCAAGGGTTACGGTTGCAAGAGTGTGAACCTTCATTTTGGGGAGGCTCACAAACGGCGATCTCATGGCCTTTAAAGCAATCTCTCCAGCTTCAACTGTTTTGAGAGCCTTCCCACCCACATCAAGCTTTACGAGCTTCTGCGTGTTTACGTTTACACACTTCCAGCAATCCCTCAGACCGAAAGAATCGAAGCACCTATCCGCATCCTCCCTGTAAAATCCTCCCTCAGCTATAATCACATCGTGTCCGCGGCCACTCAAATACCCTGCAACAGCCTTAACGACATCGGGATGAGTTATGCATCCCTTAGATGGATCACTGAACTTCAGAAAGTTCGGCTTGAGCAGAACCTCATGCTCAAACTCTGGTTCAAAGAGTTCAAAGGCCTCTCTGACGAACCTTTCAGCTTTGTCATAGCCATCCACTCTCCTGACAAGTATCATCTCACCACCATCTGAAAATAATTTCTTCAGATATATACGGCTAACTCCCGAATGGATTAATTGAAAAAATGAATTAGAGCCTCTCAAGGTATTCAATGACGCTCTTGAAAACCCTTAGCCCATCCCCCTCGTTCCTCTGCCTTCTTGCCCAGTCAGAGTGCTGCCAGGGATGAATCACCCTCTCGGGATGGGGCATCAATCCGAAAACGTTGCCCTTAACGTTGCATATTCCGGCGATGTTCGAAAAGCTCCCGTTGGGATTCCAGGGATAGCCGGCGTAATTTCCTGCACCATCCACATATCTGAAGACGATCTGATCATTCTCCTCAAGCCGCTGGAGATATTCTTCCTCCCTTCCGACAGGGAACGTAACCTTGCCCTCGGCATGAGCAACAGGGAACACAACGACCTCGTTTTTGCGGTAAAGCTTCGTGAAAATACAATTTCCGGAATTTTCATGTTTCAGGTAGCTCTGCCTGCACTCAAACCTGCTCGAATCGTTTATCGCAAGGGCCATTTGGGGCTTATCTGCCACCGGCCTGTCCTCGTCAAAACCTGGGAGTGCGCCAAGCTCTACCAGTATCTGAAATCCATTGCATATACCGAGGACAGCATAGCCCTCCTTTATGAAAAGTTCAAGATCGTGTCTCAGCTTGCTTTTAATCCTTGCAGAGAAAATCGCCCCGGCTCGAACATAATCTCCCGCTGAAAATCCGCCCGGAAAAACCACTGCAGAGTAGTCCCATATATTCCTCGCCTCGTCATCTCTTATCATGTCGCTGTAAAACTGCTTGAGATGGATCGCCTCAGCTTCAACCCCCAGTGCCCTGAATGCGCTGACCGTCTCGTCCTCACAGTTCGTCCCCTCGATTCTCAGCACTGCAACTCTTATCTCCTCCCTGTCCATCTCAATCACCCCATGTATTTTGAAAAGCCCTCTCTCCACGCCTTCTCGGCTCTGTCAAAATCAACTCTGGCGATACCGTAATCAAGAGCATCCCCTCCCGTGTATCCGATGATTTTCGCACTGATCCCCTTACTCCGCAAAAATTCCACCAGCCTCTCGTCTCCCTCAACAATCCACCTGGTGTTGCTCTCGCTGAAAAGCTCTATGTAATTCTCAAGCTCAACCCTGAAACCAATCTGCCCCGAAAATGCCATTTCCGAGAGGGCAACAGCCACTCCACCCATGGAGACGTCGTGACACGCTCTGATTCTGAATTTCGAGAATGCCTCGAGCATCACGTTTACATATTTTCTGAGCCTTCCGGGATCAGTCCTCGGGACTCTCGGGCTTTGCATTCCTGTCATCTTCGAATACAGGCTTCCCCCGAATTCCTTCTCAGTCTCTCCAACCAAGATGATCGCACTGTCCTCGTTCTTGAAGTCCGCACTCACCGCCTTTCTCACATCCTCCACGATTCCAACCCCGATCAGCGATGGAGTCGGGGCTATTGCCCCGTAAGGAGTTTCATTGTAAAAGCTCACGTTTCCACTCACAACGGGCATTCCGAACTCCTTTGACATCCATCCCAGTGCCCTGACGCTCTCGACGAACTCTCCCATTCTATCAGGCTTCTCAGGATTCCCAAAATTGAGGCAGTCAACGAAGCTGTGTGGTCTGCTGTTCACCGCAACCAGATTCCTTACCATCTCGTCGAAGGAACTTGCAGAACCCCAGAATGGATCCACAGCCGTCATCCACGGGTTCACATCGGCAGTTACCGCAATTCCCCTGAATGACTCAGTCGGCTTAATAACGGCTGCATCACCATGACCCTCATGTCCGAGAACGCCCTGAAGGGGTTTCAGTGCCGTCCCAGCCCTGACCTCATGATCATACTGCCTTATCACCCACTCCTTGCTTGCAACGTTGGGATGAGAAAGCATTTCCAGAATTAAACCTTCATGGTTCCCGGCATCCCTGACCTCATCTCCAAACTCTTTCTCTGGCTCTTTTGCAGCATAGGTTCTGCAGTATTCCGGTCCTTTTGAGACGAATTCGATGTCCATGTCGTATATCAGCCTGTCTCCCCAGTATACCCGCATCTTCCTGTCATCGGTCGTAACTCCAATTATTCTGGCTGGAACGTCCCATTTTGCAAAGATGTGGAGAACCTCATCAACATGCTGCGGTTTTATGGAGAGGAGCATCCTTTCCTGACTTTCGCTCACCCATATTTCCCAGGGCTTCATTCCCTCTTCCTTCAGGTGAACCTTGTCGAGCCAGACCTTTGCTCCGCAGTTCCCCGCAAGGCTCATCTCTCCTACCGCTCCGCTCAGCCCTCCCCCTCCAAGATCCTTCATTCCCGACACGAGCCCCTTTTCAACGATTTCGAGGCATGCATGCATCAGAGGTTCCTTCATTATGGGATTTCCGAGCTGAACCGCGCTCCTGGAGACCTCCTCGCTCGTCTCGTCCAGCTCAGCACTCGCAAAGGTTACGCCGTGAATTCCATCTCTCCCTGTTGCCCCACCTGCCAGGATTATGACCTCTCCCACACCACCAACCCTGCTGGGGATTATTCTGTCCTTTCTGGCAATTCCAACACAGCCAACGTTAACCAGGCAGTTCGTCAGGTAGCTGTTATCGAAGAACACCATTCCAGAAACCGTAGGGATTCCAACCCTGTTGCCGTAATCTCTGATTCCGGCAACAACACCGGAGACAAGATACAGAGGATGCTTCGTCCCTTTTGGAAGGTTCTCATGCGCTGTATCGGGCTCACCAAAAAAGAGCGGATCAATGAGCGCAACAGGCTGGGCACCCATGCAAACAACATCTCTCAGAATCCCGCCAATTCCGGTTGCAGCCCCACCGTACGGCTCAATTGCAGATGGGTGATTGTGGCTCTCGAAACCAATCACATAAGCATAATTCTCATCGAATTCAACCACTCCGGCATCATCTGTTGTGGAGAGAACGTAATCCGGTCTGTAACCGAGCAGGTACTTTTTGAGGTAGTACTTGGAGCTTTTATAACAGCAATGCTCACTCCATGCCTGGGCGATGGACTGAAGCTCTATGTCGGTGGGATTTCTGCCTTTTTCGGCAAAATAGCCCTTAACCTTACGCATTTCGTCCAGATTTAAATTCAGTCCAAGATCATTGCTTATTTTCTCAAGCTGGGAATCGTCCGCATTCAGTACATCAATTTCATAAACCTCCGGTTCAGGATGTATCAGTCTGTACATCACTCTACCCACCTTATGGAGTAGTCCTGAATTACGGGGTTCGCGAGCAGCCTGTCGCACATATCCCTGAGCATGTCCTCAGCATCTTCTTTTGTTTTGGCAGAAAGCTCAATCCTGAAGATTTTCATGGATTCTACCCTGTTCACGTTCCTGAAGCCGAGAAGATTGAGCGCTTTTTTCGTTGCCTCTCCCTCGGGGTCGATTACCCCTTTTTTCAGGCTTATAATGACATCTGCAGTGAATTTCATGTTTTCAGACTTTTCATGAAACATTAAAAATTTAGTGGTTTTCAGCTCGAATTTTATTGCTAATTTTTTATCATTATTATTTAAGTTTATAAATCCTCACTGCCATACGAACTGTAAATGCAGAAGAAGATGCTCACACCGAAGGGCAGGGTAATCCGAATCAGACCCCTGAATGAAAATGATCTGGACTCCCTGATCAAGATGTACACGACTCTGTCAGATTCAACGCTGAAATACATGAGGGCTGAAAAATTTACAGAAGATGAAGTCAGAGAGATGTTCCGGAAGGTCGATTTTGAAAGGGTATATTCAATAGTGGCCGAGGAAAGGGATTTCGGAATTGTCGGAGAGCTCAGAATAATCATGCATGAGACCGGCTCCGGAGAGATTGGCTTCGTTGTGCATGACGAATTTCAGTATCAGGGAATAGGCCAGAGTCTCGTGAGAGAGGCAATTGAGTTCGCCAGAAAAGAGGGCATAAAGAAGCTCATAGCGTTCATAAACGAGAACAACGCATGCAGCATACACATTTTCCGGAAGTATGGATTCGTGGTCGAAAGGCGGTTTGGACCGGAATATCACCTGATGGGCAAGGAGGAGGCAGTCTTAAAGCTGGCTCTCAGGCTTGACTGAATTAACAGGCAAAATAAAATAAGAGAGATCAATCTTTCTTCTCTTCCATGAATTCGTCAATTCTGTCCATCGCCTTTTCCAGATTCTCCATGGACGTTGCATAGCTCAGCCTGAAGTAGTCATCAAGACCGGAGCCAAACGCGTTACCGGGAGTTAAAGCCACACCTTTTTCGAGCAGAACGTCCTCAATGAATCCGTCATAAGCCTTTGCAAATACGTAGAAGGCACCCTGTGGCTCAACCACATCAAAATGCCTTTTGAGCCTGGAAACAACAAAGTCCCTTCTCTTTCTGAATTCCCTCACCATGCCTTCCACGAATTCCCTGTCCTTACCATCGGCCATGAAATCCGCAACAGCCTTCTGGGCAAATGCCGGGGCACAGACGCCGTTCACCTGATGGACTTTGAGCATTTCATCCAGCAGATGCCTGTCAGCGATGACAAATCCGATTCTCCAGCCGGTCATTGCAAGCGTTTTGGAGAATGCATTGACCACAACTGTGTTCTCGTAGCCTGCAAGGGTTCCCGGCTTTTTATCGTAGTAAATCCTGTCATAAACCTCATCACTCACGATGATTGCCCTTCCATCCAGCGCCTGATGGACAGCATCAAGTTCTTTCTGACCAAGCACAGCACCCGTTGGATTCGTGGGAAAGTTCAGAAACATTAAAGAGGTGTTCCCAGATACTTTTTCTGCTACATCATCAGGATTGAGCCTGAAGTCCGGAAAAGTGCTGATTTCCACAATATTTCCCATGCCGAGTCTGGCGTACGTGAAGTAAGAGAGGAATGACGGAGTGTGTATCAGGACGTCGGATCCCTGTTCTATGAAGGCGAGAGATGCGTTGAGCAGTGCTTCACTTGCACCAACAGTAACCATCACCTCGTCCTTCTCCACCCCGTATCTGCCAGCAATGACTTCTCTGAGCTCTTCAATGCCCAGATTGGGTGTGTAATGCGTGTATCCCTTTTTCATGTAATCATGAGCGAGGTCAACAAGCTCCGCAGGTGTTGAAAAGTCCGGTTCACCAATGCTGAGATTTATGACATCCTTTCCTTCCCTTCTCGCTCTCTCCACAATCTCAAACATCCTCCTTATGAGGGATGTCGAGATTTCCCTAACTCTTTCAGCCGCCATCTTCAATCCTCCAGAAGATCGGTTAAATCAAACTCCTCTTCCTCAAATTCAAATTCTTCGAAATCGAACTCCTCTTCGGGTTCATCTTCATGTGGGGACTCCTCAAGTTTCTCCATGATTTCAACGTCTTCCTTCACCGTCAGGAGCGCTTTTTTCACCATCTCCCTGTACTCATTCAGGTCAGGATCATACACTGTCCAGGCAAGTTCCACGTCTTCACCTTCCCTTTTCTCCATCGCTTCAATCCTTTCCAGCGTGCGTCTGGCAGTTTCAAGAACCCAGTAGTCCCTGACAGAGAGATCAACGGCAACTATGTTTTCGGGTCTGATTGAGATAAGCTTTCTCGAAACTCCCTCAAAAACTCTCGGCTTTCCCACGATTGCCACAAGCTCCGGAACGTTCATTTCATTGATTGCCTCAAGCGCTTCGGGCTGGAATTTTCCTACGGTCGCATAAAACGTCCCGGTAGGATCCGCAAGTCTCAGCCTCCAGTTGTTGGTATCCGCACCAATCTCTTCCTTGTCAAGCAGAACCGCCACGCTGAAAATCCTGTTCACCCTCTCGCCGGTTGGCGTGAGAACGTATCTCAAACCCTCGGATTCTATTTGATGTGTGCTTCTCAAAAGTTCGTAAGCAAACACCCTTTTGGCGACCTCTCTCCTCCTCATCATGCCAATGCCTCCAGAATTTCGTTAAAATCATCAGCCTTTGGTTTGTGAACCGAAATTTCCTTGACAAGCAGATACCTGCCCCCTCTAAGCCCCTTTACCCTGAAGTACCTCCCCAGAAGCATATTTTTAAGCTCCGCAAGAACTGCATTCCTGTCGAGGGTCTCGTGTGCTATTTTCAGAGCCTCATCAAGCCCAATTCCGGTAAGCTCCTTTATATTTTCCTCATTTAAAATGATCTCATAGACGTTCTCACCGTCATCGATTACGGCTTTGATCCTCAGGTCATCATAACCCTCAACCTTTCCGTGCTGATGGCAAACGCCCTTGTTCAGCACCCTTCCGCACTCATTGCATCTCTTGACGAGCCCGCTGTTCTGCTGAATCGCCACCATTGACCCAACCACTTCGATCTCCCTTGGAGGCAGCTGGATGTCCTCATCGATCTCCTCAATTCTGCTTGTCCTCGTTACATTTATCTGCATCCTTCCCTGAAAGCTGTCAGTAACGACATTCCTGAAAATGTAGCTCTTTCCCTCCTCAACCTCGGGCTGACTGGCCTTGGCCCACACGACAAACTTCACGATTCCCGTTTCATCACCAATCAGACCGACCTGCGAGACGTTTGGAGAATTGGAATCCCAGAGCTGAACAACCTTGGCCCTGAGGCTGACCCACTGGTTAACCTTGGAAATGTCAGCAATTTTTACAAGAGGACTGTCTCTATCGAAAAGCTCCTCCCTGGGAATCCCATATTCTCTGACAAGATAGTTCATTATAGTTCTTACTGCCTCACTTTCCGGAACCTTGAATTCCTCAATGAGCAGTTTCATCCTTCTGAGAATGTCTTCCCTCTTCACCTTAACGTCTTTACCTTTAATTCTCTCAAGAATCTGGTCTGTAAGTTTTTCTGCACGACTCATTGTGATTAAGTTTTTCAGTTCACAAGATAAGTTTTTCTGAAAGACCTTTAAATTTGCCATCAGAAGGGCAAAAAAGCCAGCCCGTCACGTCCATTGGTCAAAATCGTAAAAATAAGAATAGGTTGTTTCAAACCTTTCTTGGGTCTGTTATCTGACCGTAAATTGCAGTTGCTGCTGCTGTGGCTGGAGAGACAAGATACACCCTGCCCTCAGGACTGCCCTGCCTTCCTATGAAGTTCCTGTTGGACGTGGAAATGCTCGTCTCCCCTCCGGCGATCAGACCGAAGCTCCCGCCCATGCACGGACCGCAGCTCGGAAACTCCACAACTGCTCCAGCATCAACGAACGTATCAATGAGTCCGTCATTCAAAGCCTTCATGTAAATCGATCTCGAAGCTGGAATCACTATGAGCCTCGTTCCGCGTGCAACCTGCTCTCCTTCCAGAATCTCGGCAGCTATTTTCAGATCCTCATACCTGCCATTGGTGCATGAGCCAATGAAGACCTGATCGGCCTTTATTCCCTCAACCTCACTTACGGGTTTCACGTTGTCAACCGAGTGGGGCAGAGCAACCTGAGGCTCGAGATTGCTCACATCAATCTCAATTTTTCTGAAATACTCTGCATCCTCATCGCTTTCCAGCCACTCCCAGTCTTCGAGCTTTCCTTCAACTCCAATGCTCCTTAAATACCTCTCAGTCTCCCTGTCAGGCTCGATTATTCCCGTTTTTGCGCCCATCTCTATCGCCATGTTTGTGATTGTGAAACGCTGGGACATCTCCATTTTTTCAATGGTCGTGCCTGCAAATTCCGCGGCCCTGTAATTTGCACCATCCGCACCAATCATGCCGATTATTCTAAGCACGACGTCCTTGCTGTAAACCCTGCGAGGCAGAGTTCCATTTATCTCAAACCTGATGGTCTCAGGCACCTTGAACCAGAGCCTGCCGAGAGCGAATACCGCACCCATGTCAGTGGAGCCTATACCGGTTGAAAATGCTCCAAGAGCACCATACATGCAGGTATGGCTATCGGCCCCAACCACAAGCATTCCTGGAAGGACATGACCCTTCTCTACCATAATCTGGTGAGCAATTCCCTCCTTAATGTCGTAATTAAGAATGTTCTGTTCTTCGGCAAACTTCCTCAGCATTTTCTGATTTTCGGCTGCAACAACACTATCGGCAGGAGCCTGATGGTCAAACGCCATGATTATTTTTGAGCTGTCCCAGACCTCTCCATTCTCACCAGCAATTTCCCTGAAAGCTTTTACGGCAAGGGGTCCGGTTATATCGTGAATCATTGCTCTGTCTATTTTCGCAAAAACATATTCTCCCGATTTCACATCTTTTCCGGAAGCATCAGAGAATATTTTTTCGGTGATGGTCTTACCCATGATATGCCATAACAAGCTGTATTTTTAACAGTAACGGATTTGAAATATCATGGACCTCGCACCATACAGCGAGTTCAGACGCTGGAGGTGCATCCACTGCGGGTACTGCTGCAGGGAATACGATATTTCTCTCGGATATGAAGACGAAAGAATTCTCAGAAAATTCGGCAGTGTTTTCAGCTACGGAAAAATAGGGGTATATCTGAAAAGGAGAAACAGTAAATGCATTTTCAGAAAGAACAGATGCAAAATTTACCGGTTCAGACCTGTGGCATGCAGAAAGTATCCATTTTACATACGCAATTCAGGGGATAAAAGGTCCGAATTCATGTACAATGGAAAACGTTACTACATACTGGTTGACAGGAACTGCAGGGGACTGGGCATGGGAGAAGACATCGAAAAGGCCATCGTCAGGCTTTTGAGGTGGATCGAGAGACACTCCCCCACCCCATGATTTCGTGTGGAAAGGTAAAATTTGCTTTGTAACATTTCTGTTTCGCAAACAGGGGGCTAAAACATGTGTATCAGGCCATCAAGATGGCCAAAATCAAAACATTCGTAAGACGAGTCTGCAGATTTCAGATAAGCTGAGAGAGCACACGTCCTTATCCCTTTCTCCTGTCTGGCCGGACATGGGTTTTTTTCAGATTTTTAAATTATTAATAATGCCCACCCCCTTTATTTCCTGTGGAACACCAATGTCCCTCATTGCTGCAAGCACACTCCCACCCCATGATTTCCACTGGAAAGTGAAGAGCTTAGGGGTAAGGTATATCTTGTAAGAAGGCATATATTCCACCATGACACAGTGGCCAGTTAAAATAATGCTCGTGCATCCAAAAGCGGATTTCCTGAAAGATGATGAAATTACGATTGCTGCGGACTGTGCAGTACTTGTAAACAGGGAAATTTCGGACAGATTCGGAAAAAAAGCTGTGCTTATAGGGTGCCCCATGCTGGAAGACCCGAAAAGAGTCTATGAAAAAATACAGATGCTGATGAAGGAAGGAGAATTCAACAGCGTCCAGGTTTTCACGATGGAAGTGCCGTGCTGTCAGGCACTCCACATGATGGTGGAAAGAGAGAAGGGAGACAAGGAAATCAGGAGGTTCATTGTCAGAGTGAACGGGAACGTTGAAGAATACAGGGGCAAAATCGATGAGAGCATGATTGAGGCAGAGAAAAAAGCCCACAGGGGGTTTTAGATGAAATCAAAGAGGATGATAATTGCAGTAAACCACGACACCTGCATATCTTGTGGAAGATGCATTGAGTCATGCCCCACAGGTGCACTGAAGATGGTGGACGGAAAAGTCCAGCTCATTGATGAAAAGCTGTGTGACGGTTTTGGTTCATGCATAGCCGTCTGTCCGGCAAACTCTCTCTACATAGAGGAAAGAGACGCAGAACCATTCAACTGGAGCATACTTGAGGAAATTGACTTCGATGCTTTCATAGAAAAGCTCTACCTGCATTACAGACCGGCGGAAATAAAAGAAGAGAAGTAAAAAGCTTCTGTTACTATTTAACTACAGTATGAATGCCTCTCTCGATTGCTATAGAGACGATGGCGATTACAAGACCCATGAGAACCATCTTTGCCGAAGAAACTGCGAGATTCTCCTTTGAAACACTTCCAAAGTACAATCCAAGGACGCCAAGCGATAACGCTGTCAGCGTTACGGATGCGATCAGGGCAAGCTGAACTGAGAAATCCAGAAAGTACGCAAGTATGAACGGAAGTACTGGCACAATACTTCCCAGAATGGTAGATATGCCATCCACGATGCCTCTGAGCATCACCCTCTTTCTAACCTTTCTGTAAAGTTCAGTCTCCCTCAGCTCAACGAGCATGGATTTTTCAAGTTCGCGGAATTCCCGTTCTTCTTCCACGCGCTCAGCCGTAAAAGCACCGAATATGTTCGAAATACCGTTGGCGACTCCACCACCTATTCCTGCAGAAATGATGATATCAAGCTGGCCTCCCGATGCTCCTATGACAACACCAAGCACAGACAGCGCTCCGTCAATAAACCCTCTCACAAACTGCCTTTCCACATCTCAATTTTCGCAAACCAAATTAATAGATTTTCCATAAAGTGTCAGTAACAATGACCCCCAGGTCAGGGTACAGCCTATCCCCTACAGAAGGTACATGAATTTTCGGAGAAACCGCAAACCGATATGCGCAACAATTTTTGGAGAAAATTTGAAGTAGAATTACTGAACTGTAAGCCTCTCAAGATTGCTGACCAGGTTCCAGATCATCGTCCTCACATGCATCGGAAGATTCGGGTCAGCGGAGAGGTCCTCAAGGATCGAAATTGCACTGGCGGCCTTAAGCGAGATATCCCCACCGGCCAGCAGGTCTTCTTTAATCTCACCGGCAGTTTTCCTAACATTTCTCGGAACACTATCATCGTGGATAATTCTGTCCAGAGTTTCAAGCACTTCGTTCATAGCATCACTCAAGCTACCACCCCCAAACAAAATTAAATATCTTGGCGTCTCTACTCTCTCCAATGACTCAAGATAAAAAAATTTCGGAAGCTGCTGAACTTTTAATGAAGGGAGCAAAAATGCTCAGCCTTCACTGTCCAGATTGCATGCTTCCCCTTTTCCAGAAAGACGAGACCGTTTTCTGTCCATCGTGTAAAAAAGAGTTTGAAATTATTGAAAGCGGGAATAGAAAAATCCTGAAAATAAAAACTGAAGAAAAAAGAGATCACAATCAGAAAAATACCCATCGAGAGTCTGTCAGAGCTGACCACGATGAGAACATGAACACAATCACGGGAAAGATAGACAGCCTATTCAGCAGGTTGCTCGACAGAGCCATGCAGACCGACAATTTCCATGAGTTGAAGGAGCTGATCCACCTGATGAAAGAGCTATCTGAAGTTTATTCCATTCTCAAAAGGTGATTCTGGCCAGTTAAACTAATAACCACCCGCTGTGGACACACTGGAAGGATGCAATTGTATCAGACATCGTGGGGCCTCTGCCAGCAATTCGTGAGTTCTGCAGAATTAATCAGGAATTACCCGGTGTAATGGCTCTGATATAAGAGTTTTACGTTTTTCTC
Organism: Geoglobus acetivorans; assembly: GCF_000789255.1. Classification (NCBI taxonomy): domain Archaea; kingdom Methanobacteriati; phylum Methanobacteriota; class Archaeoglobi; order Archaeoglobales; family Archaeoglobaceae; genus Geoglobus; species Geoglobus acetivorans. Next base: position 1,654,671 of record NZ_CP009552.1, on the reverse strand, counting down.
ATTATCAATAATTCGAAACGTTTTAATATCATAATTTTACACCCATAACCTGTATGACAGACCCGATTGAGAATTTAAAAAAAGAATTTGAGAACTACATTGTTCCACCAAGCTGGAAAGATAGAATCTGGGAGATCGAGGACTTCCGAAAGTTCAGGGAGGATATACTGAAAGACAGGGAATCTCTCGAGAAGTGGTGGGAGAAGTGGGCAAATGAAATATTCTGGTTCAAGAAGTGGGACAAGGTCCTCGATGACAGCAATCCACCATTCTACAGATGGTTTATCGGAGGGGAGACCAATCTGGCGTATTTATGTGCAGACTGGCAGATTGAGCAGGGCAGAAAGAACAAGGTCGCGATTATCTGGGAAGGTGAACCGGTTGACGAGAAGGGTGAACCTCTCGAAGTCAGAAAAATAACATACTATGACCTCTACAGAGAGTCAAACAGAATTGCATACATGCTGAAAGAGAAGCTCGGGGTAAAGAAAGACGAGATTCTCACATTCTACATGCCAATGATCCCTGAACTTCCGTTCTACATGCTCGCCGTCCAGAGGCTTGGTGCGAAGCACAGTATTGTCTTCAGTGGATTCAGTGCTGAAGCTCTCGCAATAAGGATAATGGATGCCGGAGCAAGAATTGTCGTAACATCCGATGGAGTATACAGAAGGGGCAAGGTAGTCCCTCTGAAGCCGATCGTGGATGAGGCGGTGAAGATCTGCGAGAAGGAGGGACACAAGGTCGAGAAGGTCATTGTGGTGAAGAGAGCAGGAAACGAAATCAGCTGGTACGAGGACAGGGACGTCTGGCATGATGAGCTGCTTGAAGACGTTTCCGGTAATGTGGAGGTAGAGTGTGTACCTCTCGGATCCGAGGATTTCAGCTTCATACTCTACACCTCAGGTACAACCGGCAGACCAAAGGGTGCCCAGCACTCTGTTGGTGGCTATGCAGTACACCTCTACGCCACAATGAAAATGATATGGGACATACAGGATGACGATATCTACTGGTGTACCGCAGATATAGGCTGGATAACCGGCCACAGCTACATCGTTTACGGCCCGCTCATGACGGGGGCAACAAGCATTATGTATGAGGGTGCTCCGAACTACCCCGACATCGGTAGATGGGCGGCCATGATCGAGAGATATGGAGTTACGATATTCTACACTGCCCCAACAGCAATCAGGATGCTCATGAGAGAGCCGGAGGAGACGTTCACAAAGTACGACCTCTCCACGCTGAGAATAGTCAACAGTGTCGGTGAACCTATCAATCCGGAGGCCTGGAACTGGTACTACAAGGTTTTCGGGCATAACGATGCTGTTGTTACAAGCACCTGGTGGATGACGGAGACAGGAGGAATTATTACCGGCCACTTCCCCGGACTCGGGAAGATTACCCCGCTGAAACCCGGTACCAATGGATTTCCGATTCCCGGTATTAATGTCGCCGTTTTTGATGACGATGGCAATCCGGTCGAACCGGGCAAGAGAGGTTACTATGTCATAACAAATCCATGGCCGGGAATGCTGATGACGCTGTTCAAGGATCCGGAAAGATACATTGACGTCTACTTTGGCAAATACAAGAGCAAGGGATGGTATTACTATACCGGAGATTTTGCGATGCTTGATCCCGATGGATATGTCTGGGTGCTTGGCAGAGCTGATGACATCCTGAAGGTGGCAGGTCACAGAATTGGAACTGCTGAGGTTGAGTCTGCGTTGGTGAGCCATTCAGCCGTTGCAGAAGCTGCATGTGTTGGAAAGAGCGATGAGATAAAAGGAGAGGTTCCACTCATATATGTTGTCCTGAAGAAGGGATACGAACCGAGCGATGAGATGGTAGTGGAGCTGAAGAAGCACCTCAGGTCCACCATGGGTCCTGTTGTTGCATCGGATGCGCTCATAACATTTGTCGATACACTTCCAAAAACAAGAAGCGGAAAGATCATGAGAAGACTGCTCAGAGCCGTGGCCGAGGGCAAGGAACTTGGAGACATAACAACCCTCGAGAGCGATGTGGCAGTTGAGGAGGCGAAGAAGGCCTACGAAATGGTAAAGAAAGCTTTAGAAAGCTAAATAATCTTTATTTTTTCTTATATGAACCAGATTCTTCCTCCAGCAGAATACCTCTCGAAAATAAAACCCTTTTACTATCTGAACCAGGAAGACATAGCCTACCTTGTGGGAAAAATGAGTGTCTCCCTTTACAAGTCTGGTAAGACCGTTTTCAAGCGGGGAAAGGTTCTGGACAAAATCTACCTCGTGAGAAGTGGGGAAATTGGACTGTTTCATGAAAGTGAGCTTGTCGAGACGATTGGCGAGGGTGAATTTGTCGGCTGGACATCTGCTCTGAAAAGGGAAAAAACTGAATTCGAAGGCAGAGCGATTTCAGACACGATCTGTTTTGAATTTAAGGCCAGCGATATTTCAAAAGTACTTTCAAACAGTCAGGATTTTTCTGACTTTGTGAATAACCTAATCTCAAAGAGATTCGGAGAGCTCGTCCACTCAGAGGAAAATGGAGTTGTAAAACTTTTCTCGTTAAAAATATCTGAAGTGATCTCCAAACAACCTGTCACCTGCATGGAGAGCGATACACTGATTGATGTGATACAGCTCATGGACAGACACAACGTCGGGAGTGTGATTGTACTCAACAGCTCGAAAAACCCTGTCGGGATAATAACCCATTCAGATGTGGTCAGACTTGTTGCGGGGAAGATGGACAACCTTTCGAGACAGGCAGGAGAAGTCATGACGAGTCCCGTTCAGGCAGTCGATGTTACTTCATCGCTCTTCGATGCATACAGAAAGTTCGTGGAGTATGGAATAAACCATCTGGCGGTGGCTGAGAACGGTAAAATTGTTGGAGTTATCACCGTGAAGAATCTTCTCAAGCACTTTGAGCCACAGATGTCCCTGCTGAATCTCCCGAGAAGAATTAAAGAACTGGAAAAACCGGGAGATATTGAAGCAATACTGAACGAAGTTGAAACCACTATCAGGAGATTCATAAATCTCGGTTTCAGTTATGACAGAATTTCATCAATTATCGTTCCTGTGACAGACAGTATAGTGGAGAAAATACTCACCAGCAGGCTTTCTGGAGAGAGGCCGACGTTCGCAGTAATAGGCAGTTTTGGAAGGCGAGAAGTCGAGTTTCCGGTCAGTTATGAACTGATTTCATTTGACGGGCAGAATACAGGAATAACTGAAATACTCGAGGACTTTGTCTCAGTTTCGGATCTGCATGCATTTCGGGATGATGTCGAGGGACTCTCAAGACTTGTGGACTCCAGATACATTTACGGTGAGGGAAAGACATACATCAGATTCAGAGAGGAAATCGAGAAAAAAATGAACAGCAGAAGGGAAGAGATTAGAGACTTTCTGCTGGAAGTATCTCCGAGAAAGTTAAATTACGAGAACTGCTGTGAGATGGTGGAGAAATTCGCAAGATACATGTCAATTCTCAGGGGAGACTTTCTGTCCAAATCCACGGCAGACAGGTTGAGGGAAGCAAAAATCCCCGACAGTAAACTCTCTGAAAGCGCTTCTGAGGCATATATGGCAATGAAATTCATCAGGTTAAAGCAAAGGATGTTCGATAAAACAGAGAGAATTGAGAACCTTATTGTTAAGGAGTCCATCATATATCTCAGGAAATATATCGACGAGGTTCTGCGGGTTGTTGAGAATGGTAAGCGATTTGTATGAGCAGAATTACTGCATAATCGACCTGGAAACCACTGGACTGAATACGAAGAAGGATGAGATTCTATCCATCGCAGTAATTCCTATCAGAAATCTGAAAATAGACATGGACAAGGTATACTGCACATTCGTCAGGCCAGAGAAGTTCAAGGTGGACTCAGTTAAGTATCACGGAATAACAGAGAACGATCTCAGAGAGGCGCCGAGGTTCGAGGATATTGCAGATGAAATCGAAAAGCTCCTGAGAGATAACATCCTGGTCGGATACGCTGTCCAGATAGATGTCGAATTCCTCAGAAATGCATTCAAGAAAAAGCTGAAGAGGAAGGTAAAGGTGGAGAGATACGTGGATGTGGCGGAAATCGAAGCGTGGCTCCTGAGAAAAAGAGGGTCGGGCGTCACGTTCAGGCTTGATTTTGAAAGTTTGATCAAGATCTACAGGATTGACAGCGAACACAGACACTCTGCTGTCGGGGATGCGTATCTCACTGCTCTTGTTTTTCTGCATCAGCTCTCACAGCTCATTGACTACGGCCTGAACGTCGTCGATCTTGTCAGAATAGGTAGAAGGATGCTTATATAATCCCCGAAAATTCGTGCAGCAACAGAAATCATATTCTCGAAAACGGTCAGATAAAGTTCCTCTCAGCGTAATTCTGGAATTTCTTTACCGTCCTCAGAGCGTCCTTTATCATCTGTCTTTCCATTGGGTTCAGCTGTGAGGTCTTCAAAACCTTCAAATTCTGGGACTGAAGCCATATCTTTCTCCTCATCAGAATTGTATAGGCGTGTTCGAGGTCATCCGCAAGGTCCGATGGAATCAATTTTTCCTGTGCAAGTGCTCTGATTCTCTGAAATGTGTTTGTAACATCGAAAATTCCATTTGTGATTGCAAGCGCTCTGACGGGATATTCGATTGGAGCCACTGCACCTGCCTTGTAATTGAATTCATCCTTAACATCACCGAAGATTGTCAGAGCGGGTTTGTACCGGAGGGAGGATATAATTACATGTCTGTTTCTGTACAGCTTCTCGGATAAACATTCCTTAAGCTCTATGAGCATTTTACTCTCTCCGAAAAGACATCTTGCATCCGAAAACAGAGAAATCTTTACGATGTTGCTTTCCACATTCCTTGAGACTTCGGAACATGTTTTTTCTATTTCCGAATGGTGCAGGTTGAATTTATCTGAGGTGTACCCGTGGTCACACCCGGGGAATCCAGTTCTGTCAAGCGACGATTCGAAGTTTTTGAGCAGATCAACAACACTTTCATCTGAAAAAATTGCAAGTGTATCCCTATCTGTGAGCAAAAACTGTTCTCCCCTTCCACCACTACCCGTTACTGCATAAACATAGCCCTCAGCGGGCATGTTCATTATGGCCGAGGCTTTGATTATGATGGTGTCAACAACATGAGAGATTTCCGAGAAGAACTCTGCGGGATTCACGATCTCCGGATACTCGAGATAGTAATTCGTCTCTTCCAGAAGCTCCATCTTGAAATCGTTCATGACAGCAGCCAGGTCCTCTATGCTCTTGCTCTCATGGATTTTTGCGGTGTATTTTATGTACTTCGGACCGAGCTCGTAGGCGAGATCCCTGAGGGTCAGCACCCCTATGATCCTCCCGCTCTCGATTACCGCCAGATGCTTGACACCGTTTGTAACCATTTTCGACAGTCCATCGAGAATTGTCGAGGAGGGATGTGCGGTTACAATCCTCGTTTTTGCATGATCCACCACTTTTGCCGTGAGGTTTACGTCTTTACCAATTGCATGTCTCAGGTCACTTTCAGTAAAAAAAGCCAGAGGTTTCCCGTTTTTCATGACAACAACGCTGGAGACTTTCTCGTCATCCATCAGCTTTGCGGCATCCTTTATACTTCTGTCCGCTTCAATAACAACAGGATCTCTCCTGATAAAATCAGAAAGCTTTCGGAATTTTGACATCTGAAAAACCCGAACAAAAATTAAAATAAAAATATTTTTGAGTTTACTCTGGTATTTTCATTCTGTCAACGAACTCGATGATTTCCGGTGTATTTGCCTTTTCACCTCCAGTGGCAAGGCTGACAACCACCGAGACCACCAGATTGACCAGGAAACCAACGACACCCCATGCGATTGTACCGATCTTGGCACCTGCGATAACCACTGGCTGCCATCCGAGCAGACCAAGGCCGAGCACGTATGGCAGTGCAACGGCCATACCGATGAACATTCCCGCTATCATTCCCGTCCTGTTAAGTCCTTTCCAGAAGATACCCAGTATAACCGCTGGTGTGAAAGAGCTGGCCGCAAACACGAAAGCCCATCCAACCAGCAGTGCAACGTATTTGCTGAACGTTGGATCCTGTATAGCCCTTGCACCTGCTCCGGCTGAGATCAGAGCCAGCAGCAGCAGCATTCCTCTGCCTATCCACACTTCTCTCTCTTCTGAGACATTCGGGTTGATGAATCTCTTGTAGATGTCTCTCGTGGCACCAACCGTCATGACCATCAGGAGACCGTTGGCGGTACTCAGCGCGGCCGCAAGACCACCGACAGCAACGACAACAGCAACCCACCAGGCAAGTCCCCACATGTCCGGCATTCCTATAACGACGATATCCTTGTGGAACGCCAGTTCTGCGGGATCAAGCAGACCGTTGGCGTTTTTATCGACAATGTGGATGAGTCCAGTTGGCATCCACTTTTCAATCCACCCGACCGTCTGTGCCTGATCGATCGGCATTCCCCAGACGTTCGAGAAGGCGTATCTCGCAAGGATGGCATAGACTGGAGCGGTAAGGTAGAGAAGTGCTATGAATGTCAGACCCCAGCCAACTCCGTACCTCGCCGTCCTGACGTCCTTAACCAAGTAGAACTGGGACAGCACGTGTGGAAGTCCAACAGTTCCGAGCATCAGTGCCAGAGCGCCTAATATCCAGTTTACAAGCCCGGTTCCGCCAGCAAACCCAACCTTGAATGGCTCGGTGAATGGTTTAAGCCCAAATGCTACCTCTCTTGTCTCAAGCTGCGATAGAAGGGCACCATAGCCTATGTGAGGCCAGGGTTTGAAGATTCCAGCCTTTGCCGCTGCAAGCAGAAATCCGATCCAGTATGCCACTATCAGAACCCAGTACTGGGTAACCTGAACCCAGACAACACTTCTCCATCCTCCTGTTCCCGCGAAGAGTATGACGAACAGTGAACCCAGCATTGCTCCAATTATAGCACTGATACCAAGGAACCTTCCGATGATAACACCGGTTGCGACAAGCTGTGCGACAAGGTATGTGAATGAGACTATGAACAGCATGAGAACGGCTATGAGCCTCGCAACAGGCCATCCACCGGCTCTCGTCTCAATGAACTCTGGAACGGTGTATGTTCCTGACCTTCTCACAAATGGTCCAATAAGCACAGCGGCAATGACATAACCAAGGGTCCATCCTATAATATACGGCAAACCATCATAACCAAGAATTGCAATGGCTCCCGCCATCGAGACAAAAGATGCACCACTCATCCAGTTCGATGCTATCGATGATCCTATCGGTATGGCTCCCACATCTCTCCCTGCAACATAGAACGCCTCTGTCGTTGCCGATCTCATGATCAGGGCGACTGTAACGTAGATAAGCACTGACCCGAACACTGCAACTGCACTTGCTGCACCTATATTTCCTGCTGCTGCCAGCGCTCCGACAACCACAAAGTAGATCAGGAATATACCTGGAATGGCAATTTTTGGCTCATCAAAAATACCCATCTATATCACCCCTTTCCGAGAATCTCTCTATCCCACTTATCCATCACTATCGCATACGCAAATATCAGGATAATTCCAAAAACAACAGAGACGAAAGCGGCGTTGAACCAGTGCAGTGGAATCCCCCCCAGTATGTATATCTTGCTTGTTGTTGCTACTGGAAGGTGCAACCAGAACGCTGGAATGGTCCACAGCAGCAGAATTACGATGGTCAATGACTTCATTTTGCCCCAGTACTCTCTGAACTGCTCCTCACTTATTTTTCCTTCTTCCACCATATACTCACCTTCCGGCCAATTGTATGCGATTTGTAATTAAAAATAGTGTTATATTTAAAGGTTTCGCTATTTATCACATATTATCATTATAAACTTTACGTTAGATGTACTTTTCATGCCGGAGCATCAAAAACGTCGAGTCATTCTGTAACTTCCGTTTAACAGGATTTCAATGAAAACAAATCCGCAATAAGCCTGAAAACCCGAATTAACACATTAATGAAAAAAAGGATGTTGAATTAATAAAAGTTTGGTTATAATTTTTTCGAATTGATTAATTCTTGAAAACCTCTCCAAACTCCTTCAGGTCTTTTTCTGTGGCCAAAAGCTCTTTCAAAACGCTGACGATCCGGGATTTTTCGACTCTTACCTGGGCTGTAGAATCCCTGTCCCTGATTGTTACGGTACCATCTTCAAAGGTCTGATGGTCAACGGTTACGCAGAAAGGCGTTCCAATTTCATCGTATCTTCTGTATCTCCTCCCTATGCTGCCTGTTGTATCAACCTCAGTGAATACTCCGTTTTCTTTGAGAACATCTGCAATCTTTTCAGCTTCTTTAACGAAATTCTCTCTTGATAGCAGAGGCAGAACGGCAACCTGCACCGGGGCAAGCCACCTCTTCAGTCTGAGAACCTTTCTTTCCTCTCCATCCACGTAATCAGTGTCGTAGCAGTGCTCGAGAATTGCGTAGGTAATTCTGTCGAGACCGAACGAGGGCTCTATGACATGCGGTGTTACTTTCTCTCCATGAATCTCCTCCTCAACTTCCCTGACCTCATAGAACTCAGCCGGTACTGTTATTTCCTCTCCATCGATAACGACCAGAACATCTCCATCGGCATTTTCCAGCTTTTCAAGCTCTTCGGCAATTCTCCTTGCCTTATTCCTGAAAACGGGACCGAGTTTTGAAATGTTTGGAATTACTTTCCGTCTTTTTATTTTTACGGGTTCATCAAATGGTACGAACACGCTCAGATCTTCCCTGCTGTATTTGCTGTGTCTCGAAAGGTCGTAGTCAGTTCTGTCAGCAATCCCCACAATCTCAATCCAGCCGTAGCTGAGTTCCACCTCAGCATCCCAGCAGTCAACGGCATAGTGTGCCCTCTCATCATCCTTGTGCTGCCTGAATCTCAGCCTTTTCTCGTCTATTCCAGCTTCAAGCAGAAATCTTCTTGTTTTTCCAATAAAATACGCCAGAAGCTCGTGGGCAATAATACCCTTTTCAACAGCCTCTTTCAGGCTTATTCTGTGTTCTTTATCGAATTTATCGACGAGAGTTACGGTATCATCTGCATATTTGTAAAAATCGGGATGCTTCTTTTCGCCCGGATGGCAGAAGAATTCAAGTTCGGCCTGATTGAATTCTCTCAGCCTGATAACTCCCTGTCTGGGGCTGATTTCGTTTCTGTAGGCTCTTCCTATCTGGGCGACACCGAAAGGAAGCTTGTGCCTGAAGTAATCTGAGAGTCTCTTGAATGCTATGAAAATCCCCTGGGCAGTTTCAGGGCGGAGATATCCTTTCTTCCCCTTTCCCGGACCTATTTTCGTCTCGAACATCAGATTTATGTGTTCAGGCTCCTTGAATTTCCCACCACACTCGCATCTCAGGTCAAACTCATTGACTACGGATTTTACAGCTTCTATGGTGGGATCCACTTCGAGGTTCAGTTTTTCCTTCACGTAGTGATCAGCCCTGAAAACTCTTCCACACTCAGAGCATTCGATTGCAACATCCGTAAAGCCCTCCGCATGCCCGGAAGCTATGAAGACGTCCTCAATTCCGACTGTGGGAGAGTCTATCTCAACACTTCTCTCGTTGATCACGAAATATTTTCTCCACAGGTCTTCAACCTTTCTTCTCAACCCGTTACCAAGAGGACCGTAATCGATGAATCCAGCCATTCCACCGTAAATCTCAAATGACTGCCAGAGAAACCCTCTTCTTATCAGCATTTCCATAATCTGGCTCATGGGCTTTACTTTCCGGTGTAAGATTTAAAGATTTTCATGATTCTGCAGCATTTTTAAATCCCGTGAGATTAAATTCGGTGCTATTCTATCCCAGTTCAAACATTTCCGTTTTCGATTCTGGCTGTGGATTGCATTTCATTAGAGAATCTGAGCCTGCAAATCCAGTCGCACATCATATTATCAGCTATTTTTATAGCAAAAACTTTTAATTTTCACTTCCTTCTTTTAAGAAATAAAGCCAGTTTATTTTTATTCTCCCACTCCTCCCTGACAGATTTCCTAAAATTCAGTAAAAAGCTCATAAAAAATCCAGAATCCAAAAACAAACCCCAGGATAAAAGTCGCACAACGTTATAAATAACCCGCATCACCGGAGGTTTGCTGCAGTATTTAAACGAAAGAAGCGGGAAGAAAGCTTTTTAAAGGAATTTGAGAGATTATTACCGGAGGTTAAAATCAGACCTTGAAGGGATTGAAAGTGTGAGAACTTCATTTGACAGTCTATATGCCACTTCGTTAAAATCAGACCTTGAAGGGATTGAAAGTGTCATTTTCAATGATTTTTCCGCAGTTATCGCATTTCGTTAAAATCAGACCTTGAAGGGATTGAAAGTGGCCTTTTCAAACTCTGCTCTTTTCAACGCTGAAAACTCGTTAAAATCAGACCTTGAAGGGATTGAAAGAATCCACTTGAAAGAGCTTTGCAGGAAATTGAACTTATGGTTAAAATCAGACCTTGAAGGGATTGAAAGATTACTATGGTGCATCTGTTTTTTTGCGAAAGCTGTTGGGGTGGCAGTCGGAGATCCACAGGAAATGATAGGGTCGGAGGTTGTGGTACCCTTCCTGTACCTGTGACGTCTCCAGTGGAAATAATGGGGTAGGGGGCATAAACATCTGTTTTTGCTGAGTGTGCAGAGACATTCCAGTGGAAACAAAGGGGTCGGGGGCAGGCCTTATGCGATCGCCGCTCGAGCAGTGTTAGATTTTACCATTCTGGATTAATGGATGTTGTTGTGTCTGCATAACCGGATGAATTTTAAACCTCTTAAGGTAATTCTGAGTGTGGAGGGTGTGAGAATAAGGGTTCATGTATCTCCCAGATCAAAGAGGGCAGAGGTTTCCGGATATGACGAATGGAAGAAGGCTCTTCTCGTAAAAGTTCGCTCCCCACCTGAGGGGGGAAAGGCCAACAGAGAAGTGGAAAAGCTGCTATCAGAATTTTTCAATGCACGAGTTGAAATCGTTTCAGGCCACAGGTCGAGAGATAAACAGGCTGTAGTTTACGGTTTGACAGAGAAAGATGTATATGATCGGATTAAGGGAGTTTGAAAAGCTGCTCAGGCTTATTGAAGAGCTGAGAATTGAATCGGAAAGTGGGGCAGTCATTCTTGTAGAGGGTAGAAAAGACACCATTGCTCTGCGAAAGCTTGGAGTGAGGGGAGAAATCATCGAAACTTCAACAACTTCCAATCACTCCATATTTGATGCTGTCGGAGAAAGGAAAGTTGTGATTTTCACAGACTGGGATAATAAGGGAAAGAAACTCAAAACAAGACTTTCAGAGCTGTTCCGGAATGCAGATACCGGAATATGGGATGGAGTTTCAGCAATAACGGGCAGATACATCCACTCGGTCGAGGAACTTCCCGATTTCATTGAGAGCCTTTACATCCATCACAGAAAGAGGATGTAACGTCACGTATTTATCCTTCAGTGTTGATTGGATTCTGTGGATGCGGGGTACTGCGAGAGCTGCGGATTCTTTGAGGACAGATGTGGCTGCGGGAGGGGAAGAGTTCTGATAAAGGGAAGGGACAGGGTAAGGATCAGCAAATTCCTCAGCGGTCTGCTGAGACACTATCCTGACAGATTCGGGATTGAACTGGACAGAAGAGGTTATGCCAGGCTTGAAGACGTGCTTGACATTCTGAAAGAGAGGTACGGAATCGGAGAGGTGGAACTCAGGGCAATAGTCGAGCTGGATAAAAAGAGGAGGTTTGAAATCAGCGACGGGAAAATAAGGGCGAGGTACGGTCACAGCGTGGATGTTGATGTGGGGTGGACTGAGGATAAATGCATCCCTGAAAAACTGTATCATGCAACCTCACCGGAAAATCTCGCTTCAATTATGAAATCCGGTCTGCTCCCTATGAGGAGGAGGGAGGTGCACATGACCGCAACACCTGAAGAGGCCATTGAGGTGGGAATGAGGCACTCGAACACTCCCGTTCTCATGGAAATTGACACCAGAAGGATGGCTGAAAGAGGGATTGACGTAAGGAAAAAGGGCAGAGTTTTCACAGCCGACCACGTTCCCCCAGACTGTTTGAGGGTGGTTGGATGGAAGAAGACATAATACGGGCAGGACTCAGCGAGTTAAAGAGAAAATCTGAGGTCTTCGGCGATGATGCCGGGGCATTCAGGGCTGGGGACGGATGGCTCGTCATAACAAACGACATGCTGGTGGAGTCAACGGATGTTGTGGCCTCGATGTCTCCGGAGGACGTTGGCTTCAGGGTGGTCACAATGAATGCAAGCGACCTTGCTGCGATGGGGGCAAGACCGCTTTACTTTGCGTTCTCCGTGGGGCTGAAGGAAAGCGATGAACGGTCTGCGAGAAAGCTGTTCAGGGGAATCCAGAGGGGACTGGAGATGTACGGGATGAGCCTAATCTCTGCCGACACGAACCAGTCAAATGAGCTGATCTTGGACGGTATCGCAGTGGGTATGGCAGAGTCGCTGATGCTCAGGAAAAATGCCAGACCCGGAGAGCTTGTGTGCGTTACTGGAGAGCTTGGAAAACCTCTATCAGCGCTGTTAATTGAGCTGAAGGGAATGAAGGCCGATGAGGGGCTTAGAAAAAAGCTGTATGAAAAATTCCTGAGACCGGTTGCGAGGGTTGAGGAGGGTGTGAAGCTGACGGACCTTTCCAGGTGTGCGATTGACATAAGCGATGGGATGGTGAAGGAACTCAGGGCCATCAGTGAGGCAAGCGGTGCAGGAATTGTGATCTGGGAAGGGGAGCTTCCGATTTCAGATGAGGTCAGGGAATTCTGCAGGATTAACGGGCTTGATGAACACCTCATAGCAATGAACTCTGGTGAGGAGTACGAACTCATCTTCACGATTGATAGGGATAAAATCTCCAGTCTGGAAATCGAGTTTACGGTAGTTGGTGAGGTTGTGAGGGGAAAGGGGGTCTGGATAAGGAGAGGTGAAAAAACGGAACAGGTGAGGGATTTTTCCTGGAGACACTTCTCCAGGGGATTGCTTTGATAATTTGAACCATCTTCTGCCAGGATAAACCGTTCTGAAACATCTCCTCTTCATTTCACACCTCGTTTTAACCCCCAAGACCTATTGCCCCTGAGCACATACTGGTGATCAGAGGTGATGTGAGATGAAGAAGAGCGGTTTGATAGCCGGTGTGGTTATAGGCCTGATGGCCCTTGCGGTGTATACAGCCTCGGCCCACATGGGTGGTTTCGGTTACGGCTATGGCTACGGAATGCTTGGCATGATGGGGCCCATGATGGGGTACGGCTTTGGCTACCCCATGATGGGAGGATACGATGCGGATGATGGCTATCCACTGCCCGCCTACGGAAACCAGGGACAGGTTGATCTGGTCGATGTTGAGGGAAAGGTGTCTGCGGTGTACATGATGGGAGTCGTGCTGGACAGTGGAAAGTACGTGACGATGCCCTGGTGGTTCGCCGCAAACCTTGGGATAAAGCAGGGAGATGACGTCAGGGTTAAGGGCCTCGAGTACGGGAACTCGATAATCCCTGTGTACATTGAGGCCAATGGTCAGAGCCTTGGGGACGAGAACTCAAACATTCCGGTGTGGATGCAGGGAGTTCAGCAGTACGGCTACGGCTATGGATACGGCTACGCTCACTGCCCCATGATGGGGTGGTAGTATTTCTCAATTTTTTAACGGAGGTGAATGCGAGATGATGGGTTACGGTGGAATGATGGGCGGCTATGGATTCGACGGCATGGGTTACTACGGCCTCGGGTTCATCTGGCAGATAATCTGGCTGGTCGTTATAGTCGCGGTAATCTACCTGGTAATAAATGCGCTCAGCCAGAACAGGGGAAGTTCAAACTCAGGAGGAGAGAGCAGGGCGCTCAGAATACTGGACGAGAGGTTTGCGAGGGGAGAGATTGATGCCGAGGAGTACAGGAAGCTCAAAGAAGAACTTCTGAGATAGTTCACCCGAAGATCACGTCCAGCACATCCCCAATGACTCCTTTCTTCCCCTCCACAACATCCAGCCTGTAAAACTCGGTGTATCCACAGTAGAGGCACGAAACTGAGAGATACTTGTTCATCTGGATGTCCAGAATCTTGCTTAACCCCGTTCCGGTCATGGCGAGCTTTTTAGCCTCAGCCCTTGTGTTCCCGCACTTTGGACATTTAAATCTGGACTCGAACTCTCTTTCGAGAGACATGGTTAAAGATGGGTTTTGATTCTAAAAATTTTTTCCACCCTCTCGTGCGATTGGTTTTTATAATCTGGAGGCGATGAACTATCTGATGGATTTCAAAACCTTGGTTGACGAGGTTGTTACAGTTGCAAAACCAAAGCTTGTTGCAATTTTTGGGTCACAGGCAAGAGGGGACGCTGGAAGGTTCTCGGATATTGATGTGCTTGTTGTGACGGATAGCGATGTGGTTGCTGAGAAGCTGAACACAATGCGAAAGGGTAATGTCGAGTTTCATGCCCTGTCAATGAAAAGGGCGCTCGAACTTGTTCACAGGAGCGATCCGTTTTTCAAAAAGATTTTGAGTGAGGCTATCCCGCTTTACGGCCATTTTTATTTATCATTCCTGAGAGAGGTAGCGGAAAATGTTGGAAAAGGCAAAAATATGGCTTGAAAGAGCAAAAGCAGATTTGAAGTCAGCAGAGGTGCTGATAGAAGTCGTTCCTGCAGATAGCGTATACCACAGCCAGCAAGCTGTTGAAAAGGCTATCAAGGCGGCACTCTCGGTTAAGGGAATAGAGGTTAAGGAGCACAGAGTTTCGGGGTTGTTTTATGACGAATTCGTTGTGCTGTTCCCTGAGCTTGAGGAAATTTACGGCATCGCTGTGGAGCTTGAAAAACACTGGCTAAAAAGCAGGTATCCGATAGACTACTCCCGTGGTGTTTGGGATCCGTTGCGCGCGTATTCTCCCAAAGATGCCGAAAGTTTTTTTGAGATGGCAAAAACATTTGTTTTAACGCTTGAAGAGTTCTTGGTCAGAGAATTTGGTTTAAAAGTGAACATGAAAGGCGAATTTTGAGTGACAAGTTAGTTGTAATTCATGTTTCATTTTTCAAGATCGTAAATCAGCCCTTCCTCCGTTATCCTCGCATGCCGGTTTAACCTGTGTTTTCTGGTAGTTGTCAGATCGATGACGTGAATAACCTCAAATCCCAGCACGGCGACGAAATAGTCAGAAAGGAACATCCTGTGGCATTTCCAGTAGAGCTTCTCGGCACACATGATGGCAACCCTTTTCCCTCTTGCCATTTCCGCAAGCATCTCGGCAGCAAGTCTGAACTCTTCCGTGAGCATGTGGTCTGCGTAATTTCTGAAACCCTCGCTTTCTATTGCTCTGTTTGGCGAGTTTTCGAGGACTTTTCCTCTGTAGCCTCCGAGCTTTTCGAACCAGACGTATTCGATTCCGTTGTCTGGTAGTGCTTTTTCGAGGTACTCCTTTCTGAAGTGGTCAAACTTTGACCCTGGAAACCTCCTGACGTCGGCGAGAACGGCTATTTTGAATCTTTTCAGGATTCTGAGGAATTCGTCAAAGCTCCTGTTCGAGTGGCCGAAAGTGTAAATTGTTGGGTTTTTGGACATTACGGAATTTGGTCTGAACATGGAGACTTAAAGATTTCACAGCCTCTGGCGATTGGAAATAATACTGTGCTGATCTCTTTTGTTTTGAAGTAAAAATTACTGTTTTGTTTCTGGGATGGTATGAATGGATGGCAAATGATTTAGATACAGCATTGTAACACATAAGTCTACCAACATGCTGGCTGACTTTCTCCTTCCGTGGGCGTTTGGAAGCCAGTACTCCCCTCTTTTCTACTCGTTAGTAACTAATGGGATCGCCTTGGTGGCTTATTCCTCCATCAGCAAAACGAGGTTTGCCAGTAAAAACAGAGTGCTGGCGGTCTTGTTCATTTTATGGCTTTTGAATCTGGCTGGTTTTGGACTGGCAGTATTCGTCTACAGAGTTGAAAGCATCCTGCTCTGGAAACTCACGGGCGATTACAGAGTGATGAGCGACATGGTTAAAATTACCGTTCTGGGTGTTTCGGGTAAAACAGTAAGCAACCTTCTTTTCTCACTTGCAAGCATCCCGGGAAGTGTTCTTATGGGCTACACATCTTGCTATGCGTATCTGCAGGCTGACAAAAAGAAGGTAATTGTCTACTGGATTCTGATAAACTTCCTGGTCACCTATGCTGTTGTAAGTCGAGGCTTCTGCGGATATGCCCCCTGGAAGTGCTGAAAGCCACAGCATAGGTCACACGGGTGCGCACCATGGCAACACTCATGCACCATTCTGAAGAGGGCGGGAGAACATCGTGGATATCTCACTCTCCATGAAGCAAGATTGAGAGACTCTCAATCTGGCATTACGATAGCATCAGAAGATTTAACCTTTTCAACCAAAAGTTCAGGATTTGAACATAAAGTAAAAGAGCCACGGGCGGGATTTGAACCCGCGACCTCGTGCTTACCAAGCACGCGCTCTACCTGCTGAGCTACCGTGGCCTGCTATGAAGGTAGGGGCTTAGTTTTAATAAATTTGCGGTATGGCTATCTCCCCCAGCGAGGGTGTGATGGAGGAAACGGAGTTCACGCTGCGCCAGGGTGGCCGTGAATCAGGGCAATTCACAGCATTGCGGACCTGACACACCTGCATGAAATCCAGCCATTTCTGTTTAGCAATTGCACACATGTGAAAAATAAAACAGATCAGAAAAATTTATTATCTCACGGTAATTCCCTCACTGAATGCTCGAAGTTAGAAAAGTGCAGAAAACACTCGGAAGTTTTCGCTTGGAGAACATATCCTTTACAGCAGGCAAGGGGGAAATCTTCGGCATCCTTGGGCCGAACGGAGCTGGAAAAACAACAACCCTGAGAATTGTGGCCGGGATTCTGAAGCCAGATTCCGGAGAGGTCTCATTCTCAGGAAAAAGCCCCGAAGAGTTCAGAGATTCGATCGGATATCTGCCGGAAGAGAGAGGACTCTACAGAAAGTGGAAGGTCAGAGAGGTTTTGAGATATTTTTCGGATCTTAAAGGCGTTAGCGCTGACACGGACTACTGGCTTGAGAGGTTTGGGCTTGCGGACCATGCCAGCAAGAGGATAGAGGAGCTCTCAAAGGGAATGCAGCAGAAGGTTCAGCTGATAGCTGCCATACAGCACGATCCGGATCTGGTCATACTGGACGAGCCCTTCTCTGGACTCGATGCCGTGAACATCAACCTCGTCATGGAACTCGTGAGGGAGATGAGGGAAAGGGGCAAGTGTGTGGTAATCTCCACCCACATCCTGAACCTTGCGGAAAGACTGTGCGACAGGGTCCTGCTGATCAACAGGGGCATGGAAATACTCTCCGGCAGGATTGACGAGCTTTCTGGCGAGGAAATCTGCGAGGTGGAGTACGTCAGGAATGGAAGAATCGTGAAGGAGGTCACGGACAGGAGCCTGAGGGAGCTGCTCGATCTGGGGTATGATATCGTGTCGTACAGGAGGCGAAGACTGTCGCTGGAAGAAATCTTCCTCAGGGAGGTTGGAATATGAAGAAAGCCCTCGTCGTGGCGAAGCAGGAGATCAGGGTGAACGTGAGGAGGAAGGGGTTTATACTCGGAGTGGTGGGGCTGCCACTCCTGATTCTGGCGTCCTTTTTCATTCCACTGCTTTTCATAGAAAACCTAACGCTACCAGAAGTTTTCAAAGCTGGTGTTGTGGATAAAGCCGGGATTTTAAATCAAAGCGAAATTTTTGTTGACAAAGAGGAAAAACCCCTCCTGAACGCATCGAAAAAAATGAGGGTTGACTTCGTGAAGTTTGATAGCCAGAAAGAGGCCGAAAGGGCGTTTGAGGGTGGAGAGATCGACGCCTACTATGTGATTCCAGAGAACTTTGAGGAAACCTTTACGATACTCAGGAAAACCCGTGGACTTGTCGATGCCGACGAAGCCCTCGAGCGGGCAATCGCGACGAATTATGGAGAGATGGCCTACAGGTTTGCCGTGGGAATAAGCTTTGAGGATATGGGCAAAGGTTCGAGGGAGCTGGACTTTCTGGCGTCAATGTTCCTCCCCCTCCTGCTGTTCGTGGCAATCTTCTCCTCCTCAGGGTACCTGATGCAGGGCATAGTTGAGGAGAAGGAAAACAGAGTGATGGAGATACTGCTGTCCTCAGCTTCGCCTGAAGAGGTGTTTGCCGGAAAGTTCATCGGAAATGCCGTTACCGGGCTGATACAGGCATCGGTGTGGCTTGGGCTCGCAAGCTTCGCCTCCACGATCCTTGCAGTTATGAGGCTCATCAGCCTCTCAGCAATACTGGTGTCTGTCGTGTACTTCATCCTCGGCTACCTCCTTTATGCATCAATCCTTTCCGCCATAGCATCGGTCTCCAGCACCCTGAAGGAAGCCCAGCAGGCCACGTCAGCCATAGTGTTTATCGGCATCTTTCCTGCGCTGTTTCTCGGGCAGATGATCTCATTAAATCCGGATGCGCCGGTCTTCCGGGCAATCGCTCTCTTCCCTCTGACAGCTCCGGCACTCATGCCCTCACTCTACATCTCAGGCTCGGCATCCATCGCTGACGTTGTGGCAGGGATGCTGTTGCTGCTCGCCACCTCACTCGTAACACTGAAACTCTCTGCAAAGGTGTTCAGGTTTTATGCCCTGGCATGCACGAAGCCCCGCTGGAAAGAAGTTCTCAGAAGTGCCATTAAAGTTCGCGGAGAGTGATGCCCAATTTTTCCAAGGATTTTTCGTGTCAGTTTCTGACCAAAATCCTTAAATAACCAACGCAGACTTACCATGTATTGCCGACGGTCATAGGGACGGGGGAAACACCCGGACTCATTCCGAACCCGGAAGTTAAGCCCTGTCCCGTTCCGCGTTGTACTGCCTTCCGAGAGGGGGCGGGAAGCGCGGAAACTGTCGGCACCCTTTCCTTCTGTATTTAGAGTCTTCGGTGATTTTGCAGGACAATTGAGCTTATATCTGGCCATCCACAGTTCCTCGGATCACTGGACTTTCCAAAAATGTGAAAAAAATATTCTGAGAAATGTCAGATTCTTCTTCTGTCAATCACTCTCTTGGCCTTGCCCTCAAACCTCTGAAGCGTTCCGGGATTCACAACTTCAACCTTGGCCCACACATTCAAAACGCTTTTCAGTCTTTCAGAGATCATCTTCTCAAGCTCAAGGACGTCAGAAGTCCTGTCAATTCTCGCTCTCTCGCTCAGTTCAACCTGTATGGTCATCTCGTCAAGCCCACTTTCAGCCCTCTCGAGAATTATCATGTAATGTTCGCCCACCTCCGGAACCTGCATGAGAACATGCTCTATCTGGCTCGGAAAGACATTGACTCCCCGGACAATTATCATGTCGTCAGCTCTTCCAAGAATTCTCATTATTCTCGGATGTGTTCTTCCACACGCACATTTTTCCTCCTCAAGGACGGTTATATCTCCTGTCTTCCACCTTATCAGAGGCAGGGCTTCCTTGCTCAGTGTGGTTATCACAAGCTCGCCCTTTTCGCCTTCGCCCACCTGTTCTCCGGTCTCGGGGTCTATAACCTCTATCAGAAAGTGGTCTCCCCAGATGTGTATCCCGTTTTTCTCCACACATTCCGTAAACAGCGGCCCGCTGAGCTCAGAAGTCCCGTAAACATCATAAGCCTCAATTCCGGTTTTGTTCTCTATCCTCTTCCTCGTCTCCTCGCTCCAGGGCTCAGCACCAAATATGCCCATTCTGAGCTTAGTGTCGCCCGATATATCCACTCCCATTTTCTCGGCCTGCTCCGCAAGGTAGAGCATGTAGGATGGTGTGCAGGCTATCACTGTCGTATTCAGATCCTTCATAAGCTCGATCTGCCTTGCAGTATTTCCTGCTGAGATTGGAATCACAGCAGCACCTATCCTCTCCCCTGCATAGTGAAATCCCAGCCCTCCGGTGAATAGGCCATAACCGTATGCTATCTGCATCACGTCCTCCCTTCTGACCCCACTGGCAACGAGGCTCCTTGCGAGACTCTCAACCCAGACATTCAGATCATTCTGAGTGTAGCCTACGACTGTCGGTTTTCCGGTGGTTCCGCTTGAGGCGTGGAACCTCACAACATGCGAGAGTGGAACGGCAAACATACCGGTGGGATAGTTATCTCTCAAATCCTGCTTTTTCGTGAAGGGCAATCTGTGCAGGTCTGAAAGACCTTTAAAATCTGCCGGATGTATTCCTGCCTCTTTGAACGTTTTTCTGTAAAACGGAGAGTATTCATAAACGTAACTCACAAGAGACCTGAGCTTCCGTTCCTGGAGTTCTTTAAGATCACCCTTAGGCATCGTTTCAACAAATGAATTCCAGTACATGATATTGCCAAATATTAGCACAATTTAAACGTTTTGATTGTTTCTCAGTTTTGCCAAAAAGCCCACGACACTGGGTATGTCTGGAATTACAGCTATTGGTTCCCTGAATCTCCCATATAAAACCACCAAATGATCTGCAATTCTGTATCCATGGATTCTGTCCCACCTCGTCAGCTTTCCGTCAATTACAATACCCTCCTCAGCCAGAACAGTTTTTTGGGAGAGTCTTCCAGTACTCCCTCCAAGAAAAGCCACATACACTGCCGGAAAAATCAAGCTGTTGACGTATCTCTCCGTAATCCATGAAAAAAGCAAGCCCGGAACCAGATAAACCATGGCAATTATCCAGAAAAACTCAAGTCTGATGATTGTCCTGATGACGTCACCCGGTTTAACCTGTGTTTCAGCAATAGGCCGAATTGAAACATCTTCGACCCTGACACTTTCTTTTTCGACTTTGAAAACCACAAAAATCACTGTAAGGAGAGATGCAATGAAAATCAGCACCGATACAAGAAGTTCCGCCATACCAAACGCCCGATATGTGGCGTATGCAAGCAGAAACCCGGAAAATGCGAAAAAGGAGATTCCTGAAACGAGCATGATTTTGTGCTTTGCAGACATTGAGTACCTGATTTCTTTTACATGCACAAAGAAAATTTGTTTTCTCAATATATAGTTTTACCTGGTCTTTTTCAGCCTCTCTTTCAGACTCTCTGACTCCTCCCAGCTCTCTTCAACCTTTCTCACGATGTCCAGAATCCTCTCAATCTCCACATCGACCTTCTCGAAGACATTCTGACAGAACATCTCGGAAAAACCTCTGATTGCTGTGAGCGGGTTTCTTATTCGGTCAACGAGTGTCATCATGTGTCGTATGTTCTCGTCGAGCTGTTTCAGAACGAGGTCTTTCTCCCTTTCCACCTCTATGCTGTGCATGGCAAAAGCGATATCCTCGGCGAGTGTCTCGAGCAGTCTGACCTCTCTGCCCGTAAGTCTCGATTTACTCTGTATTGCCAGCACACCCCTGATCCTGCCTTCATACATCATGGGAAACACGTAACTGTGAAATCTGCCACCCGCATCGACATGCGGACATTTTCTTGGATGCCTCTCAGGAGGAAAGTGGCGCATTTGCATTGATTCCAGGGCGCTCTTAATGCAGAGATACCTTGTAAGGTCTTCCCGGCTTTTTATGGTTCTCGCCCCGCCTCCGTAAGCCACAATACCGTCGTCTGAAAAAACCGCCACCATTACGTTAAGGTAGTCTCCAAGCACATCAACAGATTTTCGGACAAGTGTATCCAGGTCTTTTTCCCTGAGCATCAGCTCGTTAATTCTGCTAATTCTTTTCAGAAGCCTGTAGGCTCTGATGAGCTGCTTTTCCCTTTTCTTCAGCTCCTTTTTTATGTAATATTCCTTGTAAAGGGCAAAAATTGAAACAACTGCCAGTATTGAGAACCCGATGTACACCCACTTCGGTATCTCTTCCTCCCCATAACCGCCAACCCATTTATCGAGACTTGAATAGTACACGGAACCGCTGTTGTTTTTCAGTTCGGCAAGGTGAAAATCTATCGCCCTGAGCAGATGTTCATTGCCCTTGGATGATGCAAATTTCAGCTCAACAGGTGAAAAAACGATGGATGTCATCTTCAGACCGTACTTCTTGCAGTACATTTCCCCAAACAGCCGCGACACTACTCCAACATCAGCCTTTTTGTTCTTTACAGCCTCAAGAACATCCCCGTAATCGCCAACAACATCAACAAAATCACATTCCAGCCCAAAGGATCTGATCAGACCCTTCAGATTCTCAAAATACACGTCATCCTTGACACCCGCAATTGTCAGCCCATCAAGGTCAAGGATTGAGTCAAGCCCAGACCTGGCACAGACCACGCCCCAGTTGGAGATTACAGTTTCATTGCCAAAGCTCAGAACTTCCGCCCTCTCCTGCGAGTAGGCGACATCGGGCATCAGGTCAATCTCGCCCTTCTGAAGCTTGTCAAGCAGTACAGGAAAGGTGGAGTGAACGTATTCTATTTCCCAGCCCTCTTTCTTTGCCACATATTCAAGCAGGTCTATGAACAGACCTTTTGCCTCCCCATTCTCATAGAACACCAGAGGAGGGTTGTTATAAACGCCTACTTTAACATCTACGGCGGTTACAGGCAGAATGAGAAAAATCAGGAGGATGAACGTGAGGAGGGCCGGCTTCATCATTGCGGAGTATCGTTTGCAATATTTTATAGTTTTTCATTCTTAATGGCTTTTTTAAATATTGGTAAATATGGTAAACGTTATTAAAAACCCCGGCAAAAACACAGTCGTGGACATCGTATTTGGAGGAGGAAAATACGGGCTTGAGGCTGCGAGATACCTCATGTCCGAAGGCAGGGAGTTTGTGGTTATTGATGTTGACGAGAACTGTCCTGTGAGGGCGAAGTTTGACCTGCCAGAGTACCGGAAGGGAACAAGAAAAAGCTCGTTTATGAAGGGCGGAATTAAAGAGCTCATTGACGTATTTTTCGACCTCCAGCCGGAATACGTCTTTCCCACCGCCCCGGTACACATGGCAGGAGCACTTCTGATGGAGCATCTCGATCTTGAAATCTGGTATGAGGGCATAGATTCTGTCCTTTCAGGACTCCCGGTGAAACTCGTGGTATCTGCAGGCAGAGGGAGTGTGGTGGTGAGCTACAACAGGGACAGGGAGTGTATTCCAGAGTGCAGGGCTCCAGACGTCTGCCCGGTTACTGGAATAAAGAAACCGGCACCCATGTACGACCTCGTGAGGTTCGCAATTCCCGACGGATTTGTCATCGAGAGCCATTATCTGCAGCCCGGTCTGGGTGCCATAAAGGGGGAAAAACTCAGAGAGCTCATTGAGTGGGCAGAAAACAGAGATTCAGTTCTCGTTGCGACTGCATGCAGATGTCATGGCGTGATAACGGCCCTGAGGAGGGCTGGAAGATGAAAATCGTTACATTCAACGTCAATTCAATCAGGGCGAGGCTGCACATCGTTATTCCCTGGCTCAAAGAGAACAGGCCGGACATATTCTGCATGCAGGAGACGAAGGTCGATGACAGAAACTTTCCCGAAAGCGAGTTTTCCAGAGCCGGATATCAGGTCTACTTCTCCGGCATAAAGGGCAGGAATGGCGTTGCGATAGCAACGCTCCACGAGCCTGAAGAGGTTCTCATCGGGATGAACGGGGAAGAGAGGGACAGGGTGATCACTCTGAAGTTCGATAACCTTGCGGTCACGAACGTTTACGTTCCCCAGGGGCAGAGCATAGATTCCGAAAAATACAGGTACAAGCTCGACTTTCTGAGGAGGTTCAGGGACTATTTGAGGGAGATCGTGGACTTCAGCGGTTATCATGCGGTCTGCGGAGACATGAACGTTGCGCCCGAGGATATAGACGTTCACAGCCCTCAGAGGCTCGGGAAGCATGTCTGCTTCCACATCGATGCAAGGAACGCATACAGGGAGATACTGTCCATGGGCTTCGTTGACCTCCTCAGAAAGTTTCACCCGGAGGAGAGGGTTTACACTTTCTACGACTACAGGGTCAGGAACGCGATAGATAAGGGCCTGGGATGGAGGGTTGATGCAATACTCACAACTTCAAGGCTTGCAGGGAGGTGCAGGGACTGCTATGTGGATATTAAACCGAGGCTCATGGATAGGCCGAGCGACCACCTGCCCTTAATAGCGGAGTTCGACCTATGAAGCTGTTCGAGAATATTTACGCCTACACCTGGGGAAGCGCCTTCTACGACTCATCCAACAGCTACGTGATTTCAGATGGTGAGACAGCAATCATCGATCCCGGCACCTACAAGAGCTACACCAACCTGTTCGGCCTGCTGAAAAACGACGGGGTCGGGAGCATAGATTACGTGCTCAACACGCACCTCCACAAGGACCACTGCGAGAGCAACCAGATGTTCATGCGGAAAGGTGCATTGCTGGGTTTTGACGAGAGGGACAGGACCATTTCCCAGTTTGGCTTTTCATCAGACCTTAAACTCGGAAAGAGGTTTGTTGTGGGCAATACAGAGGTTGAGATTATCCGAACACCCGGACACTCTCCTGGGAGCCTCACTTTCTACATTCAGAAATATGGCGTGGCAATAACCGGTGATCTGATTTTCGAAGGTGGAATTCCAGGCAGGTTTGACCTGTATGGAGGTGACAGGCACGAATTCGTGCAGTCACTCGAAAAACTCAGAGAGCTTGATGCAGAGTACATTCTGCCAGGGCATAAGAGAATAATGAAGGGCAGAAAAGGGATAGATTCAATGCTTGAAGGGGCCATTGAGATTGTTGGGCTGTACTGAATTCAAAAAATAAATAAAAAATCAATTGCCTCTCCTCAGGACATATAACCCAACCATAAGTCCAACAGCGGCAAGTATCAGCTCAAATCCCGGTGTTTTTACCTCCTTCTCCTGTTTTTGTGTTTCCTCAGCTGCAGGTGTTGAGACCGGCTCCGGGGTTGAGGTGTGTTCAGGGGTCGGAGTGGGTGTTGGAGACGATTGTGCGGGGGCTGGAGTCTCGACAGGCTTCAGTTCCTCCAGATTGCCCAGCATGAGTTCTCCGGTCAGCTGGGTCATGGCTGCAACCTGCCTGTAGAACAGATCCCTGTCAAACTTTTCAATTCCTGCTGAGGTTGCCCAGTAAGCCCCCTGGGTGCCCATTGTGGCAAACGCCGGAATCTTCCACTTCCTCGCTATCTTGCCCATTCCGTACCATATTCCCTGTGATTCCCCATGCACTCCGGGCCTGTCAACACACTGAACCTGTACCCTCGGCCACCCGCTTTCCTTGACAGCCTTGATGGCCATATCTATGAGCTTCTGGTTGTTCTGGGTCCAGAGGAACGATGGCTCAACGAGCCCGGTTGGCTCGAACTTATTGCCGATTTCACGGTACTCAACCTGGCCCAGATGCTCCATTGCAATGAGGCCAACGATCTTTTCCTTAATCTCTGGATGGTTTTCCAGCCAGTCATATTCTGCCCACTTCTCTTCTTTGCCCGGCATGTAATGTCTCGAATCGAGGTAAATCATCAGGGTTCTCGGTCTTTCGTCCTGCGGTATATGGGAGAAGTAACCAACAACTCCCAGCAGTCCGAGAGCACCGTTTTCCTGAGAGATTGATGGCCCGTCGGTGTGCGTAATCAGCAGTATTATCTCGTCATCAGGAGTCCCGTAGTTTTTGCCCGGAAGGAATCCTATGAGCTGGTAAACCTCAGCGGGTTCTTCTCTGGCAACCAGTCTCAGGGTTGCCTCCTTTCCTTCGAGAGCTGCCTGCTTTACCGTCTCCCCGGCCTCTCTATCCAGTAACAGGGTTGGAACACCTGGCACAGATGACGGAACGGGAAACGTGTAGAGCCCGGCTGCTCTGTCATAGCTCATGTTGAATATCACCACCCCACCGGCAGCCTTGCCCTCTGACATTATCTTGGCAAAGCTCCTTACCTGATTGAGCTGATACCACACATCCAGTGAAACGGTCAGGTTTGTCGAGACGGGAGTGTGGATCGGCGGAAAAGTCTCTGGATCAGAAAGGTACTCGTAGTCATTGAAGGTGAACAGTGCCAGATACTTCGGGCTGTAGGGTGGCTTGGGGTGAGGCGCAATGGAGAAAACAACGATCTTGCCTTCAATGGATTCAGGAGGATTTGCAGGGCCATAATACACGAGGGGGGCAGTAATCCCATCTTCATCCGTTGAACCGGAATAAGCAGAATAGCTGGCCACTCTGATCTTCTCTCCATCCACGTAGAGACTCCACCCGCTGTCGTCAGGCCATTCTGTTGTGTACCATCTCGTGTACGTCCAGTTGTTCTTGACGATGTCCACAACACCGTATTCTTTCAGCTTGTCTTCCAGAAAGTCCATGTAGCTCTGCCATGCCGGGCTCCCTGCGAAGGTTGGTCCCCATGAGTCTTTCATCTCATGCCATCGGTAGAACTCGTCTGCAGAGATCATCCACTCAGGATTGATGTTGTTAATGTAATACCCATACGATTCCTCTGCTCCAGCAGCACTTACAGCAGCAAGAGCCACAGCTATGGCCAGAAAAGTGCCGATAGAAGCTCCTTTCAACAAAACGCCGTAATTTCTTTTGGACACAGTACCACCACTGTTCCGACATATTGGAACTATAATATTTAAAAATTACTGAATCAGAAACCGAAATCCGGACGGACAAAATTACGCATATCCTGAAACCAGTACAATTTGTATTACTATCGTAATACAAAAATTAAGCTTATATTTCCTCATGCAGATTTCCAGTCATGGCGTACAGCTACATGTTCGAGTGCGAGGTTGGCGGAGGCCTTACGCATTACGTCATGCCCGGGGAGGAGTCCCCGTTCTAATTTTTTGAGGTGGGCTTATGGAAACCATAGAGTTCAGCGGATTTAAGGTTGCCATAGATCCTGAAACCAACTTCTGGGCAATTTACGAAGAAATCCTGCCCGAGGAGATACTGAAGTTCCATGAAGAAAACAGGAAGGCGCTCACAGAGAGGATGAAGAAATACAGATTTGATGTTGATTTCAACACTGCATACATAAACCCCACAGAGAGGTGCAACGCAAACTGTTCCTACTGCTACATTCCTCCAGAAATAAGAAACAGGGGTAGAGAGATGGACTATGAAACTCTAAGGGATATTCTGGAAAGACTGGAAACGCTGGGAGTCAGGAACATAATCTTCCACGGTGCTGAACCTCTGATTGTTAAGGATAAGATCTTCAAAGCGATTGACGAATTTGATTACAGGTTTGGCATCCAGACAAACGGCTTTCTGCTTGAAAGTCATGATGTTGAATTCCTCGTTGAGAGGAATGTGAATGTGGGCCTATCATTCGACTCTCCAAGACGGGAAACTGACGACTTTTTACGGGGGAATGGACACCACAGAAAAATTGTTGAGCTGCTTGATATGTTTAACGGCTACGCGAACCTGAACATCATTACAACGATAAACCGTCATAACTATACCCACTTAGCTGAAATGGTGGATTTTCTGGCAGGAAAGGTTAGACTTGTTCTGATGAACCCCGTCAGGGGGACGAGCGAGGGGGGCAGGTCATTGAGACCGGATCCCCTTGAGGCTGCCGAACACTTTATTGATGCCGTTGAAAGAGCGATATGGCATACAAAGAACGGCAGGAGAATCGTTATTGGAGATTTTGCAAACATACTGCTCGGGATCATTGCTCCGTATTCAAGAGTGCTCCAGTGCGACATATCTCCATGTGGAGGAGGAAGAAGGTTTATATCAATAACTCCCGGCGGAATTTTCCCGTGCGGAGAATTTATTGGAATGGAACAGTTCAGAACAGATCTCGGAAATCTTGAAAATGCAACAAATCATTTCCAGGAGATAAGAAACAGGACCGTGGAAAATATCGAGGAATGCAGGGAATGCACCTACAGAAACATCTGCGGTGCACCATGTCCGGCAGAGGTGTATGCTGAAGCCGGGACGATGCTGGAAAAGAGTCCGTTCTGTGAGTTTTACAAAAAAATCATAGAGCATGCATTCAGGGTAATTCATCGCGGAGACGTTGAACACGTGATAAACCTAAAGGGTTTGAGAAAAATCTACGAAATTGAGTTTGAGAAATGATGACTGAAAGTTTAATATATTAAAAGTTCAAGGGAATTATTGGTGGGTGAAAATGATCGGTGAAGTGTCATCAGTTCTTGGACTGCGAGTTTACACGGATGAGGGGAGGTATGTCGGCAGAGTGGCAGACATTTCAATAGATATCGAGGCGAGACAGGTCAAGGGACTGGCGATTGTTGACGTGAACAGGATGCTGATAAACACAAGAGCAAACGGGGTCATAATTCCGTACAGGTTCGTTAAAGCTGTTGGAGATATCGTTATTATCAAAGATCTTTTCAGGAAGATGGAGAGGAAGAAGAACGAGGAAGATGGTTAAATTATCTCAAGTTCAACTTCTAAAACTTCCCGTTCCAGCACATAGCCCCGAATTTCTTTTCTGGATGAGATTATCCAGAGGCCGGGGAAGTTCTTCATCCCCTGGATGTCTTTTGCTGAGGGGGTGGCGTTCTGCAGGTGTGTGTGCCAGACGCCTACAACTTCCAGGTTTTTTTCTTCAGCTTCTTCAAATGCCTTCAGAGACTCCAAAGGAGATAGCTCAAACTCAACAGGAGATTTTCTGATATTCTCTATTTCAATCGCCTGCAGAACCACGTCTCCTCTGCCAAAAAGAAGCCCGCACCGTTCGAAATCGCTTTGTACCACAGACCTCAAAAAATCCCAGACTTTTTTTGAAATTTTGAACTTCACGACCATATCTTCAGAGAGCTGCAATAAAAAATTTTAGAGAATTTTCACTCCTGGAAGGTTTCCAAGATACAGCAGCAGAAGAGAGGCGAAAACGGGCTGATGTACGAGATATATCTTCAGAGTATGTCTTCCAAGAGCGGATACCATCCCGGAAACGGGATTTTCAGGGAATATGAAGTCAAATCTTCTGATGCCATCTGGATAAAAAATCGCTCCTGTTCCCACCCCCAGCAGGAAAACACCAAACCAGGGGAATACCGGGAAGTAGTCAAAGGTGAAAAACGGCACGGGAGTTATGCCCAGAGGTAGAAGCAGAAGGTTCTCCGAGTGCAGCCCCTCAACCAGAAACTTGCCTGCAAAAAACGGAATTGCAAGAAAAAGGTTGTAAGACCCAAATTTCAGGAAAGGAATGGCGAGAAGGCCCGCAACAGCAAGAAAGTGAAGAACTCCGAAGTAAATCGTCCCCTCTTCAAGAAAAATTTTTGTGAATACTGTTATTGCCAGCCCGAGTCCGAAAAGCCTGAAGAACCTCTTTAAAAATTTTGACACTGAGGCGTGAAAGTGAGACATCCATGCGGAAACCCCCGAAATGAACACAAACATTGAGGCGGTCAGCAGGGCAAACACTCTCCAAAAAGTCTGATACTGATCATATCCTGCGAAATACTGTAAATCGGTCACAAAATTGGATACCAGCATCATAATCAGAGCGATACCCCTGAAAAAGTCAATTTCAACATATCTTGTCCGTTTTTTATGGCCGGTGTGTGAAGCTGAAGGTTTTGCCATCTCTTCCATGGTCATTTCAGACATCCCGCATATTTCTTAAGGTTATTGTCATCAGAAGCAGTAAAAGAAAACTCTTAAATACTAACCCTCGATAGAGCCTTCAAATGTATGAACAGATATGATGTCATAATTGTCGGAGCCGGTCCGGGCGGCCTTTTTTCAGCATACAAGTTAGCTGGGAAAGCCAGGGTCGCTGTTTTCGAAATGGGACGGAGCATTGAAAGAAGAAAATGTCCAAGTGACCTCTCTGAAAGCTTCTGCCTCAAATGCAACCCGTGCAATGTTACTGCCGGAGTGGGTGGTGCAGGAGGACTTTCAGACGGTAAACTGAATTACGTGCATCCCAATTTCCCGGAGAGCTTTACAGTTGGTGGAGACTTTCTGGGACTCGTTGATGAAAACTACCTCATCGAAAAGATGGACGAGGTGGACAGAATATTCCTCGAACATGGTGCGCCTGATGAACTGTACGGCGATAACGTGGATGAGCTGCTCAGTTTGATGAGAAGGGCAAATTCCGCAGGAATAGAATTTGTACCCCTCAGACAGAGACATGTGGGCAGCGATGAGCTGCCAAAGGTTATCGGAAGCATGGAGGACTACCTCTCCGGAAACGGGATTGAGATACACACCAACACGACGGTTGTCAACATTGACCCAAAGGAGAAGAAAGTGGTTACACAGGATGGGAAGGAGTATTTTTACGAGTACCTCATAATCGGCGTTGGAAGAGGAGGTGCAGAATGGCTCGAAAAGTGGGTCAGAGATTATGATTTTGCAATAAGCAGGGAAGCCAAGGCAATAGACGTCGGCGTCAGGGTTGAGGTGCCTGCAACGATAATGGACGAGATAACATCGATAATCTACGATCCCAAGCTCAGGATAACGACGAAGAAGCATGACGACTACATGAGAACCTTCTGCACCTGCCCGAGGGGGTGGGTGATCAGGGAGGACTACGGAGAGTTCAGTCTCGTCAACGGCCACAGCAAGGCGAAGGAGAAGACGAACAACAGCAATTTCGCTCTGCTCGGCCACTACGTGTTCACAGAACCTTTCGACATGCCAAACGAGTGGGGGAGGGACCTTGCGAAGATAACAACGAAGCTTGGTGGAGGCAACCCGCTCGTTCAGAGACTCAAGGACCTGAGGCTTGGAAGGAGAAGCACTGAATTGAGAATCAAAAACAACAGGCTGCTCAAGCCCACGCTCAAAACAGCAGTTCCGGGAGACATAAGCCTGGCTTATCCCGGCAGAGTCGTGGACGACATCATTGATGCCCTTGAGCAGCTCGACAAGGTTATTCCAGGCGTGGCAGACGACTCAACCCTGCTCTACGCCCCGGAAATCAAGTTCTATTCCCTCAAGCTTGAGATAAGTCCTGAGATGGAGACAAACATCCCCGGCATCTATGCGATAGGAGATGGAGCCGGGATAAGCAGGGGAATAGTCGGTGCGGCAGTAACCGGGCTGATTGCTGCCGAGAGCATCCTCAGGAGGATGAGGAAATGATAGACGAGGCGAGAAAGATTGCAGAGAGCTATGAGGACATCACCGTAGGCATCTTTGGCTCCCACTCCGCCAAGGAGACGGGGATGGCCGCAAAGGCCTTCGGGCTGAAGACTGCAGTTGTGGTTCAGAAGGGGAGGGATAAGCTTTACACGGAGTACAACCGCCACCTGTTTGACGAGGTAATTCTGCTCGACAGTTTCAGAGACCTTGTCAACAGGGAGGTTCAGGAGACGCTCATTGAAATGAACACGGTCTTCATCCCCAACAGGAGCTTCGCGGTCTACGTTGGCTATGACGCCATAGAAAGGGAGTTCAGGGTGCCAATCTACGGGAACAGGTACCTGCTGAGGGCAGAGGAGAGAAACTACGAGAGAGGACAGTACTACCTGCTGGAGAAAGCCGGCCTCAGGTATCCTAAGGAGTTCAGAAGCCCCGAGGAGATAGACAGACTTGTGGTGGTCAAGGTTCAGCAGGCGAAGAATCCTCTCGAGAGGGCGTTTTTCTACGCAAACTCTCCCGAAGACTACTACAGGCAGGCGGAAAAGCTTCTGAAGGAAGGAGTTATAGACGAGGAGGGGCTTGAAAAAGCCAGAATCGAGGAGTACGTTCTTGGAGCTCGTTTTAACGCAAACTTTCACAGCTACGCTCTGAAGGACGTTTTCGGTAACTTCGATTTTGTGGGCTTTTCAGACAGAAGACAGGTGAACCTTCAGGGCTTCCTGAATCTCCCAGCAAAGGATCAGCTCAAGATAGACGTGCCCGTTAAAAACGAGGAGATCGGGCATTTTGGAGTTACGATGAGAGAGAGCAAGCAGGAGATGGTTTACGAAGCTGGAGAGAGATTCATAGAGGCGTGCATGAGGGAATACCCTCCGGGCATAATCGGCATGTTCGGGCTGCAGGGGGCCATCGCATACTCGCCTGAAGATGAGACGAGGCTGGAGTTCGTGATTTTCGATGTCTCAATGAGGGTGCCGGGCGATCCGGCTATAGGTCCAACCTCTCCCGAAATGAGGAACCTGAGCCTGAAGCACGGAGTCAAAATCGAGGATCCGCTCGATTTAACGATGATCGAGCTGAAAAAAGCAGTTGAGACAGGAAGGCTGAGCGAGACCGTAACCTAACTCCTTCTTTTTATGTGAATCAGGAGAAGGACGAAGGAGACTGTTATCAGCGCTGTGGCTATGTAAAACATCACTTCTGCACCACTCAGAGCCCTGGCAGCTTCCAGTGCAGGAGTTTTGATGGGGGTTAAAGCTGGTGTCGGACTGGGTGTGGCTGCTGGAGTGGGCACAGGCGTGGGAGTGGGCGTTGCTGTTGGAACTGGTGTGGGTGTAGGCGTCGCTGCAGGGGCTGGAGTGGCTGCCGGTTGCGGAACAGCCTTCTCCACAACCTCCGGAGTGGGGGTTCCCGTGACCCCGTAGGCTGGAGCCTCTTTCTGCGCTCTCATGCCACTCAGGAACGAAAGCACCAGCATGACAATTCCCGAAATGAACGCAGCTACCGAGGCGAAAAGCTCTATCGCCGGCCTTCTTGCCTTTTCCGGCATCACGACCCTCAGGCCTTCGGGTGTGATCTCGTAGTATATCCACTTCCTGCCCTCGTCCACCCTTCTTATCAGCCCTGCCTTCTCAAGCTTCTCCAGATGCTCCTTCACGCTTGATTTCGAAATACCGATCTCCTTTGAAAGCTCGCTTAACGTTTTTCTCCGATCTGCAATACTTTTCAGAATCTCCATCCTGGTTTCCGACGAAAGAAGGAGAAGTGTTTCTCGATCAAGGCTGATCCTCACCGTAATGCCTTTGTGAGAAAGAATTTAAAGGATTTGGAAATGTTAGTTTTTATAAAAATTGAAAAATTAATATTCATTCATTAAAAGTTACAAGAGTATATAAAAACACTAATCAATAAATATCCCAATAAGAGAACAACCAGAAACAAAGTATACCCAACATTATAGATCACAAAATCTTGGGCTTTTTTCACGAAATTTGCTTTTTCTTCGATAATTCTTTGGTTGGAATAACTATAGTCAAGTAGTTTTTTAATATAGTGTTTTCTCAACTCTTTATATCTGATACTTACTCTAAAATCGCGAGGTAGTTCTGAATAATCTCCCTGAATACCGTGTGCTTCTTTAATAATTTTCCCAGGATCAGGAATTAAGTATGCAAGCGTTCTTACTCTTAGTGCTTTAATTGAAAAGTACATTCCAAAAATCAACAAAATCAAACTTACACTTATCGCAATTAAGAAAATAGGGAAATACGTATTAAAGAAGTTGAAAACAACCGGCAATGTGGCCAAGTCTGCAGCCATCATTAAAAGTATAGTTCGACAAATCATATCCGCTTTGTCATCGATGACATTCTTTCTTTTCCAATTGTGATCAAAAAACCATTTTGATAAATCATAAATCAAATTTTCAGGATCTTCTTTCGTACGTCGTTTGTATTTCATATACTCTACTTTTTAGATTATTGTTACTATTTTAAACTTTCTGTTTGATTTTCAATAGATATAATCCAATATCCTCAAAATATTTTTAAGATTATGTCGAATTTAAGACCTCCCTCTTCCCCTCCTGGTACTTCTCGTAAAGCAGTATTCCGAAGCCGTAGAGGAAGATCACCATGCCTGCGATTTTTGCAGATGGAGAAAACCACAGGATGAGCCCAACGACGATTAAGTCCTTTACCCTGTTTCTTCTGCCCTCTTCAAGGCTCTTCGCTGGATTCAACACTGACAGCAGCAGGACAATTATGAATACCACGAACAGGACTATTATCATCTCGTTAGCTCCGAAGGATACCATCTAACCACCTCCCACCGGCACGGGGGTTCCTGCAGGAACGGGCTTAACGGGCTGGTAGCACACCACGGCCTTCTTCACGTCTCCGGCCTTAACCACGAAAACCCTCGTTTCATTCAGAGTGGTTCCGTCAAGGTAACAGACCTCCTCGCTGCCCTTAACAATTCTGTCAAACCTGCACAGCTCCTCTCCCTTAGCGCTCACCACGACGTCGCTCAGATCCTCTCTTGCGGTGATTATTATGGCGTTTTCAACACACCTCGCCCAGAGAGGTTCCTGAATCCCACCACCCCTTTCCATGCTCTTCTTAATCTCTAAGTAGAACCCTATTGCGGCAATGCCTATGAGCAGAACTCCGACAGCAAGGATCACCGAGCTTAGTCTTGTCAGTTCAGTCTTTTGCTTTCCATCTGTCATCCACAAAATAATCGATTCAAAAATATTTAAAATTTTCCTGTTTTTATAAGATTTTATACTGCGAAGCTTTTTCTCGATTTTTCCCATGTTAGAGACAGAGACAATTGCAGGGTTCTGCCAGACTGATTCACACACGTGTGCTGATGGAAAAAATTTAAATTGCATCAGATTCAATACCTTCAAAAACTCTGGAGGTAATGCTCATGAAACAGCAGGCAGAAGTCAGACAGCTTAGAGAGGGAGGTTATGTCGTAATCGACGATGAACCATGTGAAATTCTCAGCATCTCGGTCAGCAAACCGGGAAAGCATGGAGCTGCGAAGGCGAGAATTGACGCCATCGGCATTTTTGACAGGCAGAAGAGAAGCATCGTTCAGCCGGTTACAGCGAAGACATACATCCCGATCGTGGAGAGAAAAAGGGCTCAGGTAATAAGCGTCTCAGGCAATATTGCTCAGCTGATGGACCTCGAGACGTATGAGACTTTCGAGCTTGAGTTTGGAGATGAGGTGGCAGATAAGGTTCAGCCAGGTAACGAAATCGTGTACATAGAATCTCTCGGAAAGAGGAAGATAGCGGAGAAGTAATTCTATGCACATAGACAGTTTTTTTGCCACTTCCAATTCTTCTGTTAGCGATGCAGACTATATTATTTTTGGAATTCCCTATGATGCTACGCAATCATTCAAGCCAGGATCGAGATTTGCTCCCACAGCCATAAGGGAGGCAAGCTGGAACCTTGAGAGCTACTCTCTTTATTTTGACTACAATCTCGACTTTGCAAGGATAGCAGATGGGGGAAACATCAACTGTGACGGGAGTTTTGAAGAGGTCTCCGAGAGGGTTTCAAAATTCATGGAGGATGTTGTTGGAATTCCCGTCGTACTGGGTGGAGAACACTCAGTGAGTTACATGGTCGCCAGAAATCTCGAGGATTTCACATACCTTGTTTTCGATGCCCACTTCGACTTGAGAGAGGGTTTTGACAGCAATCCATACAACCACGCATGCACGTCCAGACGGATACTGGAAGTTGCAGATGAAGTAATAATAGCAGGAGTCAGGAGTGGAACCAAAGAAGAGAGAGAATTTGCTGAAAATTCAGGCATTGAGGTGTATTATTCATGGGATTTGCTCGAATACGGATTCGACGACCTCCTCGATTCCATAGAGTCAAAGGACAGGATATATCTCTCAGTTGACCTGGACGCTTTTGACCCTGCTTTTGCTCCAGGAGTTTCCACTCCGGAGCCATTCGGACTGCACCCGTATGACCTCGTGAAGGTGCTGGATGAAATTGCTGACAGGGTTATCGCCTTTGACGTCGTTGAGGTGGTGCCGGACCTGAACAAGGTAACCCAGACCCTGGCAGCCAAGTTCGTAAATGAGTTCATAGCCGCTAACGCTTCGCTAAACTTCTGACATATCTGGCAGATTCAACAACACTCTTTCTGTGCAGTACCAGAAATGGGACCGCCAGAGCCATGTATGCGATGCTCAGAATTATTCTTGCATGCACAGAGGGCAGTGCAAACTGTATCAGAAAGAGTGCAAGCAGAGCAACAGCCTCATAAACGTTAACCCTCCGATCCATTATTACAGCAAGGGCAAACACGGACTGTGCAGCCGTAAGCAGAACCTCTTCAGACTGTCTGGCATCAAGAGGCAGTGCTGCAAGGCGCATGGAGGAGATGCTGAATATCACCGCTATGGTTCCTATCAGCAGAGTCCACTGATTCACTTTCGATGAAATCAGGGCGTTGAATCCGGCAGAGGTTCTGAGTTTTCTCACGAGATACAGGGCCACAATGAATTCGGGCGCCTCGCTCGCCAGCGGTGCAAGCCACTGGACCATGAGGAAGCTATCAATACCAAACATCTCAGCGGTGCCGAGCAAACCCTCACTGAACG
The DNA here is from genome assembly GCF_000789255.1 of Geoglobus acetivorans. Classification (NCBI taxonomy): domain Archaea; kingdom Methanobacteriati; phylum Methanobacteriota; class Archaeoglobi; order Archaeoglobales; family Archaeoglobaceae; genus Geoglobus; species Geoglobus acetivorans. The sequence goes on along the minus strand of NZ_CP009552.1, from coordinate 1,618,520 downwards.
CCTCAACACTTATGAAAATCATGAATCCGGAATAAAACATATAAAAAAGGACATTGGCCCTTCTTCTGTGTGTGGGTAAATTGCAGAGGTACTCCGGAACGCCTTCCGGTTCAAATTCTTCCCTTTCTGATTTTGTAGTTAAGTAAGCATAAGCAGCATACAGCGAAACAAAGACCACACTGTCAAATACAGAAATACTGCCCTTCAGGGGCAGTATGAATGCATAGATTGATGCGAGAAACAGGAAGAAGATCTCGAGATTGAGGCCCCTGTCAAGCTCAATCTCCTTCCGTTTTGTTTTCAGCATTGCAAGCAGCATCACAGCACTCCAGCCAACACCTATGAGCAGTCTGTTGGCTCCGGTCATGTTGGCAGTGGCGTAATGAATGTAATCGCCTCCAACCTTTCCAGCCATCCAGGCAAAATAGCCGTCAACCGCATACTCTGGCAAAACCGCAAGGAGAGCCACTGCAGCAAGGCTGACACTTCTCGGAACATCCATTTCAGCAGTTTCTGCAGCCCACGAAAGCAGGAAAGCCGAACCCAAAACCGCAAGACCTGAAAGAAACGCCTCTATGTGAGGAGGATATTGAATTTTCAAGAAGAATGACACGAGCCACGGGAACGTTAATGCGAATGCCAGCGCAATCTGGACTCTGTGCTTCATAGAGTTCCGGTAAAGCATTGCCAACAGGTTCTGTAGTGGGCTTAAAAAGATATCCTGAAAAATTTATTTACTGTTTCCATACTTCCAGTGATGAAGGTTCTTGTGGTTGATGCTGGAGGAAGGGGAAACGCGATAGCTCACGCTTTTTCGAGAAGCAAGAATGTCAGCAGGGTTTTTGTGGCTCCCGGAAATGGAGGTTCTCTGTTATTCGAAAAATGCACCATTGCAGAGCTTGATGGGAAAAGAATACCTTCAATCAGAGCGATAGAGGATATTGTAAGGTTTGCAAAGAAAAATGAAATCGATATTGCATACATCGGTCCGGAAGAGCCGCTGAGCCTCGGTCTTGTTGACAGGCTCGAGGAAGAGGGCATTCCTGCAGTAGGTCCGAGAAAGGAGGCCACTGTTCTTGAAGCAAGCAAGTGCTGGGCGAAAGACTTCATGAAAAAGATCGGTGTCTCCATACCAGAATACTGGAATTTTGATGACCCAGATGAGGCAAAAAGTTTTGTTCGCGATTATTACGCAAACAATCCTGAGAAAAATCTCGTCGTGAAAGCAGACGGGCTTGCCGCAGGAAAGGGCGTTTTTGTCTGTGATTCTCTAAGTGAAGCCCTAACCGCAGTGGACGAGATAATGGTCAAGAAGAGATTTGGCAAAGCCGGAGACAGAATCGAGATTGAAGAGAGACTTTACGGGATAGAGGTTGCGTTCACGGCCTTGAGTGATGGCAGGCATGCAATTCCTTTCGGTCATGCCAAGGATTACAAGAGAGCGTTCGACCCCGAAGACTTGCAGGGAATGAGGAAGTTCTACATGGGATACTTCGGCAAGTACATCACCGAAGACGATGCAAGGTCATTGTCTGAGAGAGGAGAACTGCTGAACCCCAACACGGGAGGAATGGGGGCCGTCTCACCACACCCGGCTGTAAACGAAGAGATTGAAACCAAAATTATGGATACAGTTGTCGAGCCAATAATAAAGAAGTTCAGAGAGCTTGAAGGCAAGGAGTTCAGGGGCGTCCTCTACCCGGTTATAATGCTCGTGGAAAAGGATGGAGAGTCTGTTCCAAAAGTTTTAGAAATAAACGTAAGAGATTGTGATCCCGGGGCTGAAGCGAAGCTTCCAAGGCTTGAGAGCGACATTCTCGAACTCTCTTGGGCAGTTATCGAAGGAGGACTGAATGAGGTTGAGGTGAAATTCAGCGAAAAACATGCAGTTGCTGTGTGTGCAGTCTCAGGCGCCATGGTGGGCAGAGAAGGGTTTAAACCCGGTTATCCTGGAGACCACTACACCAATCAGCCGATTGCCGGCATCGAAGAAGTCAGCCAGGCACACATATATGCAAACGGAATAGCAAAAGCAGATGGAGGATTCGAGACTACAGGAGGGAGGGTTTTAACACTCACTGCCATGGGAGACAGCGTTGAAGAGGCAAGAAGGAAAGCTTACGGAGAACTGGAAAAAATCAGGTTTCCGGGAATGCGGTACAGAAGAACAATAGGCCTCAACGTTCCGGATTGATCAGCAGCACAACCTCTTTAATTTTTGTTCTTGTGCAACTAAGAACGCGCTGATTTCCGGGCAGGAGACTGAACTTCTACGAAGGGCTTAAAAACAAAGCTCAGTTCATATACCTGATGCCGGACCTCCTGAACATGCTCGTGGATTCCGGAGCCATAAAATATGGTGAATTCGTTCTCTCTTCCGGAAAGAAGAGCAGCGTTTACATAGACATAAAGCTGGCAGTTACCAACCCGGAGATTCTTGAGACCGTCGCCGGAATGATGGCCGAAAAACTCAAATCTGTGGATTTTGACAGAATTGCCTGTATCGAACTTGGAGGAGTGCCTCTGGCAGTGGCGTTGTCTCTCAAAACAAAAAAACCCCTTGTTATTTTCAGAAAAAAGAAAAAGGAGTACGGAACCCAGGAGGAATTCATCGGGGACATTGATAGGGGGGACAGGATCGTCGTTGTTGAGGACGTCATAACAACAGGAAAATCGGCAAAAAGCGTGGTGGAGAGGGTAGAAAAAGCTGGTGGTAAAGTTGTGAGGGTCATTGCTGTTGTTGACAGGGAGGAAAGCGACCTAACTCCGGTATCTCTGCTGAGGCTCTCGGACATCCTGTCCCAATCTAAATTTCAATGAAAACACTTTCAAGACTCTTTTTCGAGATTTCAAATCCGGATTTTCCGATAATTCTGCCTATTTCCTCGACCGAATAATCCGGATTGAACTTGTAGCTTTTAACTGTCTTTTTTACAACATCTTCATCAAATCCAAGTACTTTTGAGGCCTTTTCATAATCCGAAACTGCTTTCCGGGAATTCCTGATGAACCTCTCCACATCATCTTCGCTTTCCTTCAGAAAAGACAGGTTTACGGCAAGAGAACAGCATGGAAAATCTCCTGCCATCTCACTGAACGGAATCTTGTCTCTCTCAGCAATCGTGAAATACGGTTCCCATATTGCAGAGCCGTTTACACTCTCAAGACTCGAGATCAGACATTCTGCAGAATCGCAGTATTTGAACTCCCTCACGCCCAGCCTGTTCCTTATAGCCCTTAAATTCATCTCCATCGCAGACATCTCAGTCGTTGCAAAAACACCATTGGTCTTATCTCCAAAAACAACTCCGCTTCCATTTTCGGCAACAATTCCCGTAATCTTAAAGCTCTTCATTGTGATTCCTAGCATCACCTGGGTTACAATAGGGGAGGCAGCAAATTCTATCCTTCCGAGGGCAAGGTCTCTGGTTAGCTCAAGAGCGTTACTGTACACGATGAATTCGCAATCCCCCGCGCTGATCAGCTTCACGTATTCTGTAGCCCTCAAAATGCCCACCTTTATTCTGCTTTCCGAGTATTCCCTCAACCACACCCGGTAGTTTTTACCCGTTTCTTTTTTTCGAGCTATTCTGCCCTCTTTTTCCAGTTTTGTCAGAATTTCAGAAATTCTGGATTTTGACGCTCCGGTGATTTCAACAAGCTCGGTTTGCAGCGCACCGTCGAATTTTCTCTCTTTTAGAATTTTAACAACCATTTCCTCGAACATCATCTCTAATTAGTCAAAGCTTAAATATTGTTTGCGAGAGAAATTAAGAAAGGTGAAAAATCATGGAAAATGAGGTTAATAAAATAGTAACTCTATGCGGTAAAGATTGGGCGATTACCGGTATAGAATTCACATTTGTTGGAGGATCACAGGAGTGTGAGCAGTGCAGACTGAAAAAAGTCTGCTTAAAGCTGAGAATAGGTTCGAAGTACAAAATCGTGGGTGTGAGAAACGGAGAGGTTCAGCCCTGCCAGCTCCACGATGATGGTGTGATTGCCGTGGAGGTTGTGGAGCTTCCCCTGCTTTTGGCAGTCGATTCCAAGATGGCTGTTGAAGGGGCAGTAATCAGAATCAACGGCAACTGCAGCAATGTGGAGTGCAGTTTCTTCAACATCTGCAACCCGTCAAATATCGGAAAAGACGAGAGTCTTGAGATTATTGGAGTGGGGGAGGCGTTTGAATGTCCTAAGGGAAAGACGATGCGGGTTGTTGAGGTCAGCAGGTCGGGATGAAACGGTGCAGCGAAGGCCAGGGGTGGTAATCACCCCATTACAAATGGAGAGTACCGGATTTTGACTCTTCCTCTGAGCATGAAGTGGATACCGTGTGGCTTAAGGTCGAATCTTCATCACCAGCATTTTTCATACACACCCCACATTCTGCAATGCAACACCTGTTGGAAACGTTAAAATCCTGTTGCCAGAAACATCACCCATGCGCTCAATGTCATCTCTTGACATTTCAATCGTGATTGAGGAGATCAGAGAAATGCTGATCGGGGCAAGAGTGGACAAGATATACCATTACCCCCCTGACGAAATCAGAATAAAGCTGAGGGGAAAACAGAGAGTGGACCTCACGATTCAGGCAGGAATCAGAGTGCATCCAACCCTTTTCCCAAAGGAGAGTCCCCGCTTTCCTTCATCCTTTGCCATGCTCCTAAGAAAGCACCTCGACAATGCGAGAGTTGTGGACATAAAACAGCACGATTTTGACAGGGTCGTCGTTCTGACATTTCAGAGAGAGGAAAGAAAGCACATCATTGCAGAGCTTTTCAGCAAGGGGAACGTTATTCTCGCAGACGAGAATTTCAGAGTTATAATGCCCTTAAAGCATGAGATAAAGATTGGCTCGACATACTCGTTTCCAGAGCCCAGGCCGAGTCCAAGGGAGGTGAGGGAGGTCGAGGATTTCAGGAAAATAATAGATGGGAGGGAGGTCGTTAGGACGATTGCTCGGAGGCTCGGGACTGGGGGGCTGTACGCCGAAGAGATTCTGAGGAGAGCGGGGGTTGATAAAACCAAGAAGAGCGACGAGCTTGAGGATGACGAAATCAGAAGGATAATCAGGGCGATGCATGAGATTTACATGCCCGGGAAAATAAAGCCGCACATAGTTCTTGACGAGGGAAAATATCTGGATTACCAGCCCGTGGAGCTTCTCGCTTACGATAAATACGATAAAAAATACTTCGAGGAGTACTGGAAGGCCATAGATGACTTCTTTTCATCCAAGACCGTTGAAAGTGTTGAACAGCAGGAAAAAAGAAACGAAGTTCTTGAAAAACTCGAAAGGAGATATAGAGAGCAGAAAGAAGCAAAAGAAAGATTTGAAAGGGAGATGGAAAAGTTCAGGAGAATTGGAGACCTCATATACGAGAATTATCAGAAAATGGAAGCCATACATTCCTCATTCAGGAAAGCGGTGGAGAGCAGGGGCTGGAAAGAAGTTATGAAAATAGTTGAAGAGCAGAAAAAGAATGGAAAGCTGAAAGAGATCGTTGCCCTCATACCTGAAGAAAATGCGGTTGACGTTGAGCTGGAAGGGCACACCATAAGACTGTGGTTGAGGAAGTCGATCCACGAGATTGCGGATGAGTATTACAGCAGAGCGAAGAAATTCAGGGAAAAACTTGAAGGAGTTACCAAAGCTCTGAAAAAAACCGAAGATGAAATGAAAAAGGCTGAAAACCTTGAAGAGAAGAGAATCCTTTCGTCAATAAGAATTGCAAGAAAAAGAGAATGGTACGAAAAGTACAGATGGTACATAACCTCTGAGGGTTTTCTGGTCATAGGCGGAAGAAGTGCCGATATGAACGAGGAAATTGTCTCTAAGCATCTTGAAAGCAGAGACCTCTTCTTCCACACTGAAATGCCCGGAGGAGCTGCAACGATACTGAAGAAAGGCCAAGATGCTGGAGAAAAGAGCATAGAAGAGGCAGCAGAATTTGCAGCGATTTACTCTGCTCTCTGGAAGGAGGGCAAGCACGCCGGAGAGGTATACTATGTTCGCCCGGAACAGGTTAAAAAGGCGGCAAGACCCGGAGAGTATTTACCAAAAGGTAGCTTTTTCATAGAGGGTAAGCGGAATTACACGACCGTAGAACTTAAAATGGCAGTAGGAGTGGATTTGAGCAATCTCAGGCTTTTTGGCGGCCCAGTTGACGGAGTTATGCAAAACTGCGACTATTATGTGGTTCTTGAGATTGGAGATCTGAGCGTTAACGAGATGCAGACTCTCCTTGCAAGAAAACTCGTTGAAATGGCAAAAGACGATGAAAAGCACGTTGTGAGGGCAATTGCATCTCCAGACGAGATAGCAAAATTCCTCCCACCCGGAAGATCAAGAATTGCCGAGCCTAAGTAATTCGGGAAAACAGAATTATATATTTTTAATAAACATAATCTCATGGAACCCGAGCAGAAAAAGTTCAGATCTGATTTGAAGCTCACAATATTCTATCACGGTGAGTTTGGCGAGAGGTTCATAGCCAACCTCATGAACTACAGGAATTCCTGTCCTTCATTCGGCGCATGCAGCATCGACGGATGTGTCCAGTGCAAGGAGAACATTTACAGCTTCTCCAAAAACATAGTGGCAACTTTCGGCATGATTGATCCCATGAACATGCCAGATTTTATTGAGGATGCAGACGAATTTCTGCCAAAGGAGATCCCCAGGGCGGATATAGCCATCGCCATAAACCTGCACCCCGATATTCTGATTGCTCTGCCAGAAAAATTGGCAGAGCTGGGATACAGGGCATACATCGTCCCTGTTGAGGATTCAAGATGGTGCAGCGCTGGGCTGGCAAAGCAGATAAAGGAGAAGTGCGACGAGCTTGGCTTAGAGTTTGCGGCACCCAAGCCCTTCTGCATTCTCAGAGAGAGTCCCGAACACCCCACGATAAATCGCTTCATCAGGGAAATGGGGATGGGATATCCGGAATTCGAGATCGAAGTGGATGAGGTTAACGGGAAAAAGAAGATAACTTCTGTCAGAATTCTGAAAAGCGAACCGTGTGGGGCGGCATGGTATGTTGCAATAAAGCTGAGGGAACTTGAGTTCGAGGACATGAGGGAGCTATGGAATGTTGTTGCTGAGGCGCACCACAGCTTCCCGTGCACGGGCAGCATGGAGAGGGACAACGAGTACAACGAAACCATACTGCACATCGCAGGCTACTCTGTAAGGCATGCCGTGAACAGAGCACTTGGTTATGAGGGTGACGAGGACATCCCTGAGCACATACAGCACATAGTCCTGGGTGAAGATTAAAATAGTTTCAAACTCAGTCCCGTTTATGATTATTGATGTGAATGGTGTCGAAATTTATGCTGATGGTAGCGGAGACCTTCTCTTCATTCATGGAGCAGGAATGAGTTCAGACGTCTTTGAACGGCAAAAAAACATTGGTGTGGCCATCGATCTCCCAAACCACGGAAGAAGTGGAAAGCTTGATGTTAAATCCCTTGGAGACTATGCTGAATTTCTGATCGAACTTGTTTCCGAACTCGGGTTGAAGCCAGTGATTGCAGGTCATTCAATGGGTGGTGCCATCGCTCAGGAATACATTTTGAGGGCTGGAAAAGCCAGAGGTCTCATTCTGATCTCAACAGGGGCAAAACTTCCCGTAAATCCAAAACTCATCGATGGTTTGAAGAATAACTTTGAAGACATGGTGGAGAAACTTGGAAAATGGATTTTCGCTGAGGATTTTGAAGGACTCAGGTTAAAGCAGAAAATAAAAAGCATTCTCTTTCAGAACAGAGACGCCGTCCTGGAGGATTTTATGCTCTGCAACACATTCAATCTCGAAGACAGGTATATTTCAGGAGATATTGACCTCAAAATCCCGGTTCTCATAGTTTGCGGAAACGCAGATGTGATGACACCCCTGGCCTTTTCTGAATTTCTCAGAGACCACATACGAACTTCAAAGCTCGCAGTGATTCACGGATCAGGACACATGCCGATGGTGGAAAAACCGTCAGAGTTCAACAAAATAGTAATGGAATTTTTAAGAAGCGTTGAATGATTTCAGCTTTTCCAGCAGCTTCTCTTTCCTTTCTGAATCCACAAGGCTGTGTTCAAGCACCTCGTCAATTCTTGAGACAGCAACAATCTCAATTCTGCCCTCGTGCTCCGCATCAAGCAAAACATCATCAATGTTGTCCTTTGGAATTATTACCTTCTTCAAGCCCGCCTGAATTGCTGCCTCGATTTTCTGCGTAACCCCCCCAACGGGCAGAACATCTCCCTTAACAGAGAGGCTTCCGGTCATGGCAACGCTTTGATCCACCTCAACACCCTCTAAAGCAGAGACAACAGCGGTTGCTATGCTGATGCTTGCAGAATCTCCCTCCACACCCTCGTAAGTTCCGACGAACTGAATGTGCACGTCGTAGTTTGACATGTCCTTACCGATGATCTTCTTGATTATCGCCGAAACGTTCATCACTGCTTCTCTCGCAATCTCCTGCAACCTTCCGGTTGCTATGATCTTTCCTTCTTCCTTGCTCAGTGCAGGTGTTACCTCCGCTATTATTGGCAGAACAATTCCGGCTGATTCTCCGATGACTGCCAGACCGTTAACTCTGCCCACCATCTCTCCTTCAGTTATGAAAAGCCTGTAGTCCTTCCTTCTTTCAATGTATTTGTCCGCGAGCTGTTCCTCTATGCTCTTGGAAATCCTCTTGGCCTTGAGTACATGCTCCACGGTTACGTATTCCGCTCCCTCAGACCTCGCTATATCTCCAGCGGTTCTTACTATGCCTCCAAGCTCTCTCAACCTCAGGGTCAGGTGTCCTCTTCTCCCTGCTCTCCTCTTTGCCTCCCGTATAATTTCAGCAACAGCCTCTCTCGTGAAATGAGGAATTTTTCCGTCCCTCACAATCTCCTGAGCAACAAATCTGACGAGCTTTCTTCTGTTTTCCTCAGTGTCCTCCATTGTATCGTTCATGTATATCTCATACCCATAACCCCTTATTCTGCTTCTCAGGGCAGGATGCATCCCGTAAAGTGCATCAAGGTTTCCGGCGGCAACAAGGACAAAGTCACACGGAACTGGCTCAGTCCTGACCATGGCTCCGCTGCTCCTCTCACTCTGGCCGGTGATCGGAAACTTCTTTTCCTGGAGGGCTGTCAGCAGCTTCTGCTGAGATTCGATTGTCAGCGTGTTGATTTCATCAATGTAAAGCACACCCCTGTGCGCCCTGTGGATTGCTCCCGACTCAACTCTCTCATGTGCAGGAGTTTCGAGCCCGCCGCTCTGGAACGGATCGTGTCTGACATCTCCAAAAAGGGCTCCGGCATGCGCTCCGGTTGCGTCTTCAAAAGGTGCAGTTTCCCTGCCCGAGTTGTTGACAAGGAGTTTTGGAACATTCTTTTCCTCCCTCGGCATCATGTATCTCGCGAGCATGAATATCATAACTGCCGCAATGATGCCCCAGAGAAATTCGCCGATGAGGGCAGAATAGGCTATGACAAAGAACACGAGTGTGAAAAGGAACATGTTCTTTGCCTGTTCCTTTTTCATCGCTTCCTGTTTGTACGCCTCGACGATCTCCTTACCCTTTCCGGCAGGTACCGTCCTTATTCTGGGCTGGTTAGGATCCTCAGGATTGGGATATACCAGAATGTCCTCAAGCTCTTCTTTTGGCAGCAGTTCCGCCATAGCCTTTGCAAGCATCGATTTCCCTGTTCCGGGAGAACCTATGAGCATCACATGTCTTTTCTGGACTGCTGCCTTTCTTATTGCCTCCACCGCATGATCCTGACCGATGACCTGATCAATAAGGCTCTTGGGGACCTCTATTTCTTCAGTAGTTCTGAACTCCAGCCCACCCAGCAGTTCATCAATGTTTTCTGACATTTAGCATCAGAATGTATGGAAGGTATTTAAATAATTAACCAAATCAGGAGTCATCGACGTCCCCCATGTCAAGCTCGGAAAGGATTTCGAGGTAAAAACTTTCCAGCTTTTTGTGCCTCATCTCGGCTATTTTTCTTGCAGTGTTCGTGTACATCAGATCTCTGAGATTCAGCAGCTTTTCCTCGAAGTGCTTCAGCGTGCTTTTTATGTCTCTGCCCCTCTCCCCGGAATACATGAACGCTCTCGCAACTCCTATCAGCCCCATTGCGTCGAGTTTGTCTGCATCACTCAGAATTTTGGCCTCAAGTGTCTTTGGTCTGATTCCTCCCGAAAAAGAGTGAGCCTCAATGCAGTGGCAAACTCTCTCCACGAAATCCTCGCTGTAACCCTTTTCCACCAGAATGTTCCGGGCAATTTCTGCCCCTCTGATCGCATGGTTTTCCTCATTCCTCGCTATGTCGTGAAGTTCTGCTGCAATCCGTATAACGTCTCTGTCCCCTCCCTCGCGCTCCGCTATGAACAGTGCGAGTTTTTTTACTCTTTCAACGTGATCTCCATCGTGGGGCAGAGAAACACCTCCTCTCGGTCATTTCCTGAAATTTTGCTGTCAGAATTTAAATTCCTTCCCTCCAAGCTGTTTGAAAGAGTCCACAAGATTTTTAAACAGACTCGCATCACAGCGCTATTGAATCCCGCCTTAGCTCAGAGGTAGAGCGCGGGACTGTAGTCTGCCCTGCCCCTGCAGGGGGGCAGTGATCCCGTGGTCCCCGGTTCAAATCCGGGAGGCGGGACCATCTACTTCTGGTCCACATCCCTATTTTTAAATCCCCCTTAAGATGCTCTGCATACTGATTGAACCGCTATGGGTCTGAAACCATCCGTCCTGAGAATCGCCTACATTTAAATCATAAGAAATTTTATAAAAGCTAACAAAACAAAAACCTATTAGTAAATAAATAAACAGGTTAGAATATGAAAAAAATTGTACTGATTCTAAGTTTGATAGCAGTCATGGTGGCGGCGGGATGTACAGGCACCGAGAATCAGGTGAAACCAACTCCAACACCCACGCCATCAGCAACACCGTATCCTGAAAAGACTCCGGAAGTTGTGGGAGAGAATGTTTCCGGACTTGGCAATCTTGCCCGCTTCAAATCGGAAGATGAGCTTAAAGAGTACCTTGCTCTGAAAGAGGTTTACTACGGCTACCCGATGTTCGGCGTTGCCGTGCAGAAGGGTGTGCCTATGCCAATGGAAATGCCAGCTGGCACGCCAACTCCCATGCCTGTCCCCACAGCAACACCCGTCCCGACTCCAATGATCGAGGAAAGGGCTGCGGAGAGGTACTCCGAGACCAACGTTCAGGTTAAGGGCATAGACGAGCCGGACATAGTCAAGACGGATGGGAAGAACATCTACTACTCCATCGGCATGGCCAGAATCTACATGCCGCAAATTATAATGCCGGAATACTACGGGAAGATTCTGTCCGTCATTGCCTTCCCTCCAGACAACATGAGCGTCAGCTTCGAGATACCGAAGGACGGAAACCTGCTCCTCCACAAGGACAGGCTGATTGTGCTGAGGTACAACGAAATATCCGGCTACGACAAGGAGAACGGGAAAAACGTGTGGAGGATTGATGTCGACGGCAGCATTGTAACGGCGAGGCTTTATGGAGACTACATCTTCGTCATCACAAGGAACTACCTCGACTACTACGACCCCTGCCCGGTAGAGCCTGTGAGGGTTAACGGAGAGGCTTTAGAGATCAGGTGCACGGACATCTACTTCCCGAGGGGTATTAGCTCGGAAGTGCTGTACACCGTGATGAAGGTCAATCCCGAAAACGGGGAAATTGAGAAGACGTTCAGCTTCATGGGAAGCTACGGCTCCACCGTTTACATGTCCGAGAATGCGCTTTACATAGCCTACAGCAAGAGGATGGGGGAGGACGAAATTTACTTCAAATTCCTGCAGGAGAACAGGGATCTGCTGCCAGATGATGTGCTTAGCAGGATAGAGAAGGTGATGAGCTACGACATAGGCAATCAGGCCAAGTTCATCGAGATTCAGAGTGCAATCTCAAAGTACCTGCTCACCCTCGACAAGGAGGAGAGGCTGAAGTTCGAGAACGACTTCTGGAACAGGATGCAGGACTTCCGGAAGGAGCACAAGAGAGAAATTCAGAGGACGTACATCGTCAAGGTTGGCCTGAACCTTGAGTCTCTCGCGGACGGAGAAATTCCGGGAAGGCTGCTCAACCAGTTCTCGATGGACGAATACGGGGGCTACCTGAGGGTTGCAACCACCCTTGGCGATGAGAACGACCTTTACGTGCTTGACGAAAAGCTGAGGGTTGCTGGAAAGATTGCCGGCTTTGGCGAGGACGAGAGAATTTACGCGGTCAGGTTCATCGGAGACAGGGGCTACATAGTCACGTTCAGGGAGACAGACCCGTTCTTCGTCATTGATCTGAGCGACCCGAGAAAGCCGGAGATAAAGGGCGAGCTGAAAATACCCGGCTTCTCCTCATACCTCCACCCGGTCTCCGGGCACTTAATCCTCGGAGTCGGGAGAGAGGGAAGTTACGTGAAGCTTTCCCTGTTCGACGTCAGCGACGCGAAGAATCCGAAAGAGATAAGCAAGTACACTCTCAAGGAGTCGTGGAGCGAGGTGCTTTACAACCACCACGCCTTCCTGATGGACAGCAAGCACGGGGTGTTCTTCCTGCCTGCAGGAAACCACGGATACGTGTTCAGCTACGGGGATGGCCTGAAGCTTGTGAAGGCGATAGACGTGCCTGCAGTGAGGGCAATTTACATAGACGACTACCTCTACGTCCTCGGAGACTCTATAGCAGTTTACGACGAGAACACCTGGGAGAGGGTTGCGGAGTTCAGGTTTGGATAATTGAGCGGCTCCATATTCTTCCCATTTTTTTGAGGTGAGATGCCATGAATCTGAGGCACTCGATCGCCGTGGTGGTCTTGGGAATCGTCTCTGGCCTGATTGTGTTTGGAGCTATGAGTACCTTCGAGAAAATCAGGGGGTTTCAAGCTTTTTTAGCAACCTCCATAGCCATTAGCTGCGCTCTCACCGCGTTGTACCTCGCTGCCATCGGAAAACTTGGAGACAGGAGACTTCTCTTTTTCTCGGCATTTGCCGTGCTTGTGATATCTCTCGCAGCGTTTACCCTCGTTCTTGGTTTTGCACTTAAATCCGAGCAGGGAATGTGGCTGCACGTCAGGAAGGTAGAGGTTGACAACGCCTGCATCCCCGTTTCTGAGGAGGAGCTGAACCGGTATCCAACACTGAAAAAGGCAATTGAGTCGGCCATGAATTCAGGGAGCGCTATCGTTGAAATCCCGAATGAAGACTCGAAGGAGCTCGGGAAATACTTCGGAAAGTGCGTCAGCTACCGGGGACAGGAGTTCGAAATAATGCTTGCCGTCACCTGAAAATCAAACAATCCTCAAACTCTCACTTTCACGGTCTGACCATCAAACTCGACAAGGCCCGCTCTCTGCAGAACAGCCACATGGTAGTGCAGGGTCTTGTAGCTCATTTCGAGAGCATTTGCCAGCTCGCTCATCCTCATCCCTCCATTTCTGCTCAGCACATCAAGAATCTTTTTTCTCGCATCAGATCTGAGAACAATTTTCCTGTCAAGATTTCTACCGTTGAAGATGAGGTACTCAAGTGGAAATGCGAGCCTTTCCTTTCCCGCCTTTATGGTTATTACCGTCCCTTCCCTTTCGAGAGCCTCGATGTGGTGCCTGAGCGTGCTTCTGTTCATTTTGAGGTGCCTTTCGAGATCTCTCAGGCTGACTCCCGGATTTTTGATGACGAACTCAAGAATCCTTTTTCTGTTTCTGTTCTCCAGCCTGACCTTAATTTTCCCGGCGAAGAACGGAAGGAGCTTCCAGATGGCAAGAGCACTTACAGCGAGAGTGGCTATGTGGTGCACCTTTATCCACAGAGGCAGATCCCAGAAGGAAACCTTGACCTCATCTGCAGGGTCGTTTTTAACCCTCTTCATTAACTCTTCATCGCTTATGTTTGCCGGTTTTACCGTGGCAGCCTCGGAAGTGGGAGATAAAGTCTGAAAAACCAGTAAAAACGTTAACAGGAGCAAAATTGGGATTTTAGTCCTCATAACACTGCTAAAGAATAATGCTGAAACCCGCTCACCCTCTCGCCATACACCTTGAAGTACCACACTCCCTGTTCGGCATTCTCGACGGTTAATGCTATTTTACCATCAACCGCACCATCACTCGAATCTCTAAAGGGGCCATACACATCTCCATTTGGAGAATATAGCGTTAGAGTGAGGCTGCTGGACGGGTTGATCCATACAAGATAAACGTCGAATGTGGGTGAAGAGATGTACCTGCTGAACCAGTCGGTTTCCCCCTGCTTGATAGAGTCATACACAGTATCTATCCCAGCTTCTCCGGATTTTGCGTAGACCGGGGAAGAGATAATAAGAACCGCCGCCACCATCGCTGCAATTAGATTTGATTTCATAATTGTTGTTGATTTTAAAGGAATATAAACTTTCTGACCATGTTTTGAGAATATTAAATTAGAAAAATAATTCTCAAGATATGGTCAGAAAATATTTATGTCTGTAAGGTTATAATATTAGATGGCAAAACCAAGAGGTGGTGCGATGAGAAGAGCATTGGCAGTGCTGTTGGTTTTCGTAATGTTGAGCAGTGTAGTGAGTCCGACAATGGCAGCAAACACTGCAGAAATGAAGCCAATAATGGCAACAGAAAGGACAGAATTACACAAGAACATAAACATCATAAAAGTCGATCCAGTTCTCGAAAACGCAACACCTTACTGGATAATCATCGCAGCTGGCATCATAGAAAAAGGCAGAGCAGCAACCTTCAAGTACATCGATAGCAGTACAAATCTGACGAAAGAAGAGAAAATCGAACTGAAGAAGTTCGTGAAAGAACTTTGGAGGAAGTACCGCGTAAGGAGCATTAAAGATGGTAACGTAACTCTGATTACTCTGAACTCAAAAGCAGGGCTAAACCTTACACAAGAGGAGAAGGCTATGCTGGAAAAGGTTGCTCAGGCTGTGAACGAGTACTTCAGTACAAAGTATGGTGGAGATGTGGGGATACTCTGGAATGTGGATACTCATCAGAGCATAATCTACATCTCATGTATAAAGTGGGGGATTTATAGAGACTACTGCAACATCACGATGGATCATGCTGATGATCCAGACTACTGGCCCCATTTACCATCCGACCATTACTACAATCCAGACACTGGAGTGGGGTCAGCACCATATTACTGCTGGTATTATGCATATGGTGCGAGATCTTATTACAGAAACGGAGATATGTACAATGCTTTTCAGGGTTTAGGTTGGGCAAGTCACTTTCTGACTGATGTAGGAAATCCTTTACATACTGGAAGAGAGGCAGATCAGGCCCTCCATAAATGGGTACATACAGCATATGAAGACTATGTTTCAAATAACTGGGAAAGTGGTTACAATTTTAAATCGGTAATTGAAGACAACCGGTACTACTATGCAATCAACGATCCATGGGACGCAACTGAGAATTTAGCAAGCTATTCTCACTATTACTTTGACACACTCTACCTTACGATTTACAATAATCCAGATACTTGGCAGAGTAGCACACTGGTAAGGAGCATAACTGAGGACAGTCTTCTTGAAACAGCCAAATACGTCCTTGGACTTGTCAAGTACGTGACGGGATGAATATCTATGTCATTGACAATTTTTTTAGTAGATCTCTTGACTTCTACCTCTCTCGCTATTTCTGTTATTTTCATTCTATCCAAGAATGCAAATACGATTCTAAATTCCAAGACTGTTCTAGTTCTTTTCTTTGGGGGCCTTATGATCGCTCCATTAGCTTCCGGAAGCCTCTTTTACCCGAGAATATGGTATGTTAGCATTACTGGAATTCTCGTCACGTACATCGTCATCCCCTCGCTGATCTCGATCTCGGTTCTTGACAGGAGAAGGGTGTCGATAACAGACTATTTCGTCTTCATCATGCTTTCTGAGATTGTGGCAATGGCCTTCCGTTTGCCTCACCCCTTCCAACCCCCAAGAGAACCGTGGATAAAAATTAGCATAACTGCCAGCTTTTTAGTGTTCTCAGACTTGCTGAGCTACCTCATCGCCACATTCATTCCGCTCTTATTCTGCTACATTCATTCAAAAACCCAGAATCAGTTTCTGAGAGCGTTGCTAATTCTTTCCATACCCTTTTCGCTGATTTTAACCCACTCTGTTTTATCATATGTTACAGGGGGTATGATGTGGTGAAGTTTGTGTGTTGTGGTTACGTAACCTGTAACAAAGCATTTAGGATAGAAGGAACCACAAAAAACAGCTTGCTCGAAACAGCAAAGTACACTCTTGGCTTAGTAAAATACGTGAGGAGATAAAATGGACGTCAGGAAATATTCGAATCTGTTAATCTTTTTTATTGCTGTTGGCATCATCTTTTTCGGATTGAGATTGTATAAGACCGATTTAGGTTCGTTAAGATTTTTACTGGTTGTGGCTAGCTTTGCGACCCCTTTAGTCTTTATTTTGAAGTTTCCTGAAAAATCGTCCAATACATACGTAATTCTGCTTGCATTCCTGATTGGCTCTGGCATATCTGCATTTTCTGCTTTGGTGCCATATCGATTTTATTCAACACTAATGGTCGCATCATTTTTAATTTCCGCCTTTGTTGCAACGTCATTTCTTGTCAGAGTTGCAAAGCCGAGCATGCCAGAAAGGGCAGCGTTTTTCATCTGGGTTCTCATCTCTATTGCGTTAGCTCTTCTTTTCAACTTACCAACTGGTCACGAGTTGGATTACCCAAAGCTGGATGTGGAAAATCCCGTTTTGCTCAGTCTGATAAAATATCTCGAATCGGTATTGATTCCTGTGGCCTTCTGCCTCCTCTACAGAAAGGCGAAAACCTTTCTCGTCTTCCTGCCTATGCCTGTAATTATGGGATATCTTTTCTGGATTGTGTGATGGGGTGAGCGGGTGAGATGTATGGGTCCTGAGAGCAAAGAGGTAATCTCTAAAGCACTGCCTGTTAGAGCGGATGTTTATAATGGTACACTAACAGTATACTACAGAAATGGTGAAAAGAAGGTGCTAACGTTCTATGGAGGATCTCCATGAAGAAGTTACTGCTACTTACTGCTCTAATTTTCTCAGCCATTTTGTTCTTCATTTTTTTAGAGCCCACAAGAGATATCAAAGCTAAAAGCGGGAATCAGGACATTGTATACGTAGGTAAAATAGCAGATGCCGCACACGTAACAGTGGGAAACGCCATCTGGACTGGTAAAGATATAATCCTCACAGATGTTTTCACAATCCGGAATGAAAACATGTCTATGAAGTTTCTGAAGTTTGACCCACAGCAGAACAGCACTGAAAAAATTTTGGAGCTTGATGGGCTGAGTGACCGCAAAGCTGCAGTTTGGACAGGGAAAGAGATTCTAATTTTTGGCGGTATTGTTACAGACAGCGCTGGCAGATATGTTCCGACAGAGCAGATTGTGAGCTTTAATCCTGAGACATACGAGCTAAAGGTGCTGAATGTTACACTTCCATATCCGACAGCAGACATTTCGGCAGTGTGGACTGGAGAATACGCGTATCTCTTCATGAAAAGCGAAAACTCAGATACTCCAGAAGTCTGGAGGTTCGACCCGAATAACAGCTTAATGGAGAAGCTTAATGTTGATTATCCAGAAGGTTTCGACAATCCCGGCTTCACAGTTCATTCAGCAGTCTGGTTTGATGGTAGCATATTTCTATTTTACAAAGACAGGATTGCCCGCTTCAATCCATCGGAGGGCTCGTTTGTGTGGCTTGAAACAAAGCTTCCAACAAAGCAACCTGACGCTTGGACAAGAGCAGCGGTAGCTATGGATGATGGGATTTACGTTATTGGGGGAAGCAATGGCTTCACAAACTTTACTGACGAAATCATCAGATTTGATCCGGAAACTGGAGATGCAAACGTGATGAAGTCCAGACTTCCCACTCCCAGGGGTGGAGCTGTCGCGGTTTGGGATGGCAGATACGTGTACGTCGTGGGAGGGTGGAGTAGCAGAATGTATCTCAACGAAATATTGAGGTTCGATTACAGGAAAAGTGGTTAACAAATATTGCAATGGAATAGCATGTTTTTAGAAAATAAAAACAAAAATATATTCTCAAAATATGGTCAGAAAGTTTTTATTTCTATAGGGTTATAATATTAGATGACAAAACCAAGAGGTGGTGCGGCATGAGGGGTTTGAGAGAACTGGTGGTTTTATGCCTCCTGAGTGTTGTATTTGTCGGAAGTGCCGCAATGGTAGCGTCAAACGGCGGACCCTTAAAGGGGACAAAATCTGATGAACTTGAGAAAGTGAATAACCGCCTTCCAGTATACTACATAGGTAAAGATGTCGGAAAATACTTCAGTTCATCAACTGAGATGAAAGACTTTAGAAAAATTGCAGGAAAGCACATTCTTGTTGTTGATGGATGGAAAGCAAGAAACTTGCCCGGAATAAGAGATTTTCTGCGTGAAGAAATTCTGTCAGGAATACCTGTAATCGTCGTGAATGGAAGTACCGAAATAGCAAAAAATCTGTTTGAGGGTCAGTTCAGCCCCCAGATTGTTGATGGCAGGAGGCCTGATGGTAAAAAAATTGGAGAAGAGAAAGTGTACGGATTTATAATCTATCAGATCAATAGGACTTTGTTTAGCAAAGTATTTGTTTCGACTGATCCAAGTTCCGCCATTGTAAAGGAGGCTTACTCTTGGGCTGAGGAGAACATACACCCATATGCAGGCGATTTTACGATTCAGACGTCACCCTACTGGAATCAAATATATCAGCTTAATTACACAACAGGAAATGACTGGCAACCTTACGGGAGACTAAATGTGAGAACCCTGTATTACAAACTGTACAATGATGGTTCTGGGACTTATGACTGGTATAATGTACATGTCAGACAACAGTCTGTGCCAGGTGAATTGCTGTGGAACTCCGGATGGAAAACTGCGGACATGTACACATGGGTTGATGCCAATTACTATCGGAGCGGTTACTTCCTTTCAGACTACTCTCCAACCACGACATCGGGTGCCTCGACGGTTACCGTTTCAGTTGGTGTCACAGCTGGAACCGATGGTGCACAGGTGTCAGCATCGCAGTCTTGGAGTTACACAATCCCTGATGTTGTGGTTTACGACCAGAGCGACTATTCTCAGGAACTGGCAAAATGGTGGCATAACGTTGATGAAGGAAAGGCCGTAAGGTCAAATACCTATCAAATTGAACCAGGAGCCACTATCAGAGTTCCAGATGGTAATCCAATGGAGTGGAGGGAGCATTATGGTGTAAAATACGGTAAATTCAACGTATTCTTCTGGACATATACTGATGAAGGATATGTGGAGTTTAAAATATAGAATTAAAAATATTTTTTATTAATTATGTAATATTGGATAAGCAGATGAGAGGGGACGATATAATGAAAAGGTCTATGAATGTTGCGTCTGAAAAAGATGTGACCAGTCTTACAGGATATTCACCAACACAAGGCCCAAATAATGAAAGTGCTTCAGTTTCTGTCTACTTAACAGCCGGAGACTATTATTCTTTTCAGCTTAAAAATTCACGCAAAAGGCTGTTACAGGGCTACATGGTATCGAGTGGCGATTCTGGATTTGATGCGTGGTCACATGTAAATCTTCCCAATCTGGCCTTAGAATATCAGCAATTCAATAACGATTTGGGCGGTCCAGCATGGCATTATCGCAGTAGTTTCTGGGTTATTGACAGTACCCACATGTACCTGAATGTTAAGACAAAAGCTGGAAGCACTGGTACATACAGGGCGTTAATGGGTGGTGGTCCGGGATACATTCCGTACGCATACCCGTATACGACATATCTCTATGTGAATTGACATTTGATGGAGGTGAAACAGTGTCTTTATTATTAAAATTTTTTTTAAAGAGCATCAAGACAGACATTAAATCGGAATTGAAGTATTTGTTTCTGTCAATCATTGTCTTGTCCTTCTGGTTTTTTGTGGTTTCCATACCCTCCATAACTGCGTTTAGTGAGGTTGGCCCGTATCAGGTTGCCCAATTCGACTTGTTTGTAACCGGCCCCATAAGTGAAGAATTTGCAAAAAAGCTGGAAAATAGTGGGAATCTGGTAGTCAAAGGCAAGATAATTGGAGGAGTTGAAGTGTGTGGCCAATCGGGCAACTGTAGAAAGCTGGACCTGTTTATTGTGGACAATCTGACGAAAGCGCTTGAATTGACGGAAATAAATTCAGCATATCTCAAAGAAAGTATCGGAAATGGTGGTGCCATCATAGATGTGGCTACTGCAAAAAAGCTGAATGTCGAACTGGGCAGTTATGTGACCATACAGGTGAAAAATGTGACAGAAAATGTAGAAATAACCGGTATACTGTACCCAACTTCTGCATCCCGAAACAGAATAGTGGTGGATGAAAGGGCTGTTAAGAACATCGCAGATATGTTCAGGGGATATTCCTCTTTATGGGTTAAGCTGTCTAACAAAAGTGATATGGGTGATGTGGCACTCATCGCTGACGAATCGTATTTCGTTGCAAAAAGGACTGAAATTTTGGATAAAAAGAAAGCAGAACTTGACAATCTGGAAAATGCCACGATTATGAGAACCATGCGTTATGGTGGATTTCTGGTAATTCTCGCCATTCTTTTGCGGGATGTTCAGTCCACATTTAACCTGAGGTCCGGGGACTTTGCAGTTCTGATCATGATGGGCGCATCCAGGAATTTTGTGTCTCTTCTTTTTACGGCGCTGACCGTTTTAAGATGGCTGCTGATTGTGCTGCCGGTTTCGTACGTTGTGGCTAAGGCATACGTCGAAAACTTTGTGGGACTCTTCATGCCACTGGATGCCAGCTTCATCATTTCGGTTTCCCTGCTCGCGGTATTCTCTGTCATTGTATCCTATCTTGCATCCTACTGGCTTTTCAGAAATTTTGATCTTGCCAGAACTCTTTCGGAGGTGAGATGATGCTTGTGACCACAGGAGTCTGCAAAAGCTTTGGAAATCATGAAGTCCTGAAAGGCATTGACTTCAGAGTTGCTCCCGGAGAATTTGCAGCAATTTTTGCTCCATCGGGATCGGGTAAAACAACGCTCCTCAACATCTTTGCAACAGTTCTCAAACCGGATAAGGGAGACGTGAGGATAAACGGTAAAAGTGTCCTGAAAATATCAGAAAACGAACTGAATATCCTGAGGAGGGATTACATAGGATACGCCTATCAGTCCTGCAAGATGGTAAACTCGCTAACTCTGGCCGACAATCTCACGCTACCCCTATCAATCAAAGGTACTCCTAAAAGTGAGGGTATCAGAATAGCGAAGGAAATTGCCGAGAGGCTTGCTCTGACAAACAGACTTGGAAAGTATCCCTTTCAGCTCAGTTTTGGCGAGCGGAAGAGGGCAGTCATAGCAATGGCTCTGTGCAAAAAGCCCAAGCTTGCAATCATTGACGAGCCGACAGCAAATTTAGATGATTCAAATGGCAGAGTAGTTCTGGAATTGCTTGACGAATTCAGAAAGAGTAATGACGCTGCGGTGGTGGTGGCAACACACGATGAGCGTGTAAAGGAGTATGCCGATAGGGTGTATTTCCTGCATGAGTGTGGGCTGCACGCAGATGTTAAATGAGCGATGAATGTAAATTTCTACTTTAAACTTCTGATGAACTCCTCTTTCTCGATTTCTGCCAGCTTCAGGATTCCCAGGAGCGTTCCGGGCCTGAGCTCATCATGCAGTGGGACAACAGTGGTAATCTTCCTTCCACCGGCGTACTTAACTAAGGATACATGGCTACCTCTCTGCCTGCTGACTCTGAAGCCAAATTTTCTGGTGAGAACTTTAATGACATCTTCACCCGACAATCTCGGCAATTTCGACATTCAGCACACCTACGACATCCCTTCTTTCAAGCTCCTCCCTGATTTCCGGCATTTCCTCCAGATATAGCTCCACAGCCTCCTTTATGTTTTCAACTGCCTCCTCTATCGTCTTGCCCTGCGTCGTAACGCCTGTGAAGACTTCTGTGATGATGTACCACTCCTCTTCTCTCCAGACAATTACACTGAGTTTCATATTGATAATATTGGCTCTGTAGTTTATAAATCCTGTTTCCGGAATTAGAACGTTGCTGGGGCATGAGCTGAGATCGCAATCATTTACGGGGGTGGTGGATCTATTAGAAAATGAAGTCTACATTACTTGTCTGGTATTCTAAATAAACTTTCTGACCATGTTTTGAGAAAATAAAATTGTAAAAATAATTCTGAAAATATGGTCAGAATTGTTATATGTCAGTATGATGTAATACTGCTATGTAGGTATGAGGTGATGCGATGAAAAGGGCATTTGCAGTATTGCTGGTATTGGTGATTGTGGGAAGCATAATAAGTCCAGTGATGGCTGCAGAAATGACCAGTGCTGGGGATCTTGACTCTCTGATATCGAAATACAATGGAACAGGGAAAGAGTACATCAAAAAAGTCGGTCCGGGCAAATATGTTGTAAAAATTGACGAAAACAGCAAAATAAGAAATAAAATTTTGAAGGATATTTCAGAATATCTTAAAAACAAAGCTACTAAAGACTTAGAAAATCTCAAGAAAAAAGGGATTCAGGTACCTTCACCAGGAGAAAGAAATTCCAAAACTTCTGGATCGATTGTGTCCCCAAATTCCATAAGGGGCACGTGCATACTGGATACCTCCAGGGACATTGTAACGTGTGCCGGATGGGATGATCAGTGGGAATACTGGAATGGTGGTTATGTTGAGGGACAGACTTATTTTGTGGCAAAGTGCGACCCCATATATACTAGCTGCGATCTGAAAGGCTGGTCCTCAGGAACGTGGTATGGAAGCGGCAATGCGGATGAGATAAAGCTAATTACAGAAGTTACAATCAGCGGATTTTTCGTGACAATATCATGGCCTCCATCATTTACACAATACAGCAACACCGGAACTTTTGAAGACACGTTTAACGATGTTTCAAGTGCGATGCACAGCTACGCAAACCTCCATGCAGAAGACTGGCTGGGCATCACTGGTATGCGCCAGCGAGACGATGCAAACGTCAGAATAGGGAATAATGCGATACATGTCATTTCGGAAGTTTATTTTTAAATTTTTACAAATTTTATAAATCTTCAAGAGGTGAAAAGTTGTGAACAAAAAATCTGTATTGCTTGTTTCTCTCCTACTGTTTTTAACAGTTATGGGGATTAAGGTGAATTTGAACTCAGAAAAGGAATCTGGCAGCAAGTTTTCAAATCATGATTTCTTTGAAAGCAACTGGACAGAAAACACTCTCAGGCTTATAAGAGCATCAAGAACTGTGGATGGTGGTTACGCAGGATTCAATACTAAACCAGAACTGTATTCTACGTACTATTTTGTAATGATTTCAGATTTCATTGGTTTGGAGCCACTATACAGGCAGGAAACTGTAGAACATTTGGAGAGGGAACTTGAAAAGTTCGACACATCAAAAAATACACTTGAAGACCTCTACTATATCTCCAAATCTCTGTATTATCTCGACAAAGCAAGGTCTTATGAGCACAGGAATAAAATAATGGGTCTGCTGAGTTCATACCAGGTGGAAAGTGGAGGTTTTGCAAATGCTGTTGGGGGTGTTCCAACCGGATTTGCCAATCTTGCAGCCTCTGAGTTAATGGGCTTGTATCAAATCCCATCTGAAAAATTTTACGAATACATGTATAGTAAATACTTGAATGATAGTTATATGAGAGACTTATTCCACCTTGAAGAAGTTATCGTCTCTCTCCACAACATAGGAGTGGATGTGAAAAGATTGCCAAATATTGACCAGAGAAAAGACTATCTAAACGAGGTTAAAAAAGAAATTCTTTCCCTAAAAGAGCTGAAAAAATCAGGAAATCTGGCGTATGTACTTGCGTATTTAAATGTTGCAAGTATATTAAATGAGTCTCCAGGAATACCAGATGAAGTGATTAGATATATAATCTCCCAACAAAACAGGGATGGAGGTTTCGGTTTTGATTTTAGTCCTGTTTCTAACGAATTTGGAACGTATGCGGCTCTTAAAATTATCGTGGAATCAGGTTATGAAATCCCAAATAGGGAAAAAATAGCCAAGCTCGTGACACTTCATGAATTGCCTACAGGAGGATACACGCCGATCGTAAGAGGTCTGGCTGCAGCAAAATACACGTATTATGCGGTAAGCATCCTTAAGGATTTAAATGAATCCTACGACAAATCTGTGGAGACTTTTTTTGAGCATAGATTCTGGGAAGCTGTCGAAGACCTGAAATCTGGAAGGTACAATTTTGATTTCTACCCAAGCATTGCAGGATTAACTCTTCTGGGGAAGGCTGTGGAGAGAGACGTTGTTATCGATGCATGTATGCCGTATGTCGAGATGTTTGCAAGTGGAGAACTTGACAATCTTCAGGTGTTTTATGAGTGCATGACAGCTCTCAAATTAGTAAATACAACTCTGAAAGGTGATACAAGGGATAAAATAATATACAGAATTTATGGGTTCGAAAGGGACGGATACTTTTGCATGGAAAAAGATTGCAACATCGTGGAAGCTCAAAAAGAGACAATGGAATTCATAGAGGTGCTGAAATACCTGAACACCGAGCCGAAAAACAAAGAGAGCTTGGTGGAGTGGCTAAAATCACAGCAAAATAGCGATGGCGGATTCGGATTGGACAACAAGTCGAACATTCTAAGCACGTATTTTGTTGTGAAGAGTCTCAAAATATTGGGTGAAACTCCAGAAAATCCCGATGGAGTTCTTGAATTTCTGGAAAGGTGTAAGCGAAAAGTTGGTGGGTTCAGTTTTACGGCAGAAGACGAAAAACCAACGATTATCACCACATACTATGGGGTGAAGACGGCAAGGCTAATTGAAGGTGGTGTAACTTGATGTTTGCAAAATCCTTCCAGACATTGACTAAAAACAACAGTTTGATTCTTGTTCAGCAGTATCAACATCTCTTCCGAGGATGGTATGACTTCTATGAAAGCCCTGTACACAGTAAATTTGACGATCAAGATTCCTGGGGACTTAAATCAATAGCATACAACGCTCCTATCATATCTATATCCGATCCAAAACAAGCAGTGAAAGACCTTGCTAGCTATTCAAGACAATATCGAGACGATTTGGATGCACTTATAAAAATCGATCCGGATACAGGTACACCATACATTATGCCGGAGGACATGGATCAAGTGAAACAAATAACCCAGGATCTTGTGAGAAAGACCGCAGGATACGTGAAAGGACTCATCGAGTATTACAACGAGAATGCTTACAGCACTCCTTCGGGGGTAAATAAATGAGCAAGAGAATTAAAATCATATTCTCCTTTCTTTTTTTAATTTTCTTCATAGGATTTCTCTTTTCAGGATTTACTCTGGCTTTCGTAAACCTGCCTGCCGAATATTGATATAAGATCACCTTTTACGGGAGAGAAAAACCAAAAAATGTTACACTTATTCTACCAATCCCGTATATGGATGGAAAACCTGTGATAAGTCAATCTTCCAATACGAATGTTTCCATAATCGATACATCTTATGGAAAAATGCTGAAAGTTGAGCTGAAGGAAGTAGATTTATTTCCCGTAGTTATCTCCGTCACAAGTGGCAAAACAATAGACATTATGGAGCCAATATAACACTTTCCCCACTGCTTGAAAAAGAATTTATTTCAAGAACCGAAAATGAAGAGGAGTTATCAGAAAAATACAAGATTAATGTTCCGGTCTACGCAGAATTCGAAGGCAATTCGACAATATTTGTGGAATTCTCTGTCCATTCTGGTTTCAAAGCTCTGCCTTTCTTTTTCATCTACACGATTCCATGGGAACCGAGATATGGGTGGAAAGCATATACTGGGGGAAAAACCTTAGAATTCAAGATAGAAAAGAAAGGCTGGCAGGTGGTTGATGGTGAGGAAAGAATCAGAATGGTCTATCAGAGGATGTGGTAGTATGAAAACTTGCGATGCTTGGAGCGGAGATCAGGGCAAAATAACAGACTTCTACGTGCTGATAGGGTGACCTTATGCCGAAATTAACTTTCAAATTTTTTAAAATTTTTATTTCATCGTTTTTAACTTCGTTGGTGTTTATGAACTATCTGATCTACATAGTATTTACAAAATTGTCTTTTTACGAATTCAGAGGTTTGCTTGCAGTAATCTCACTAATCGGTTTGATTTTTCTGAGCATGGAGGTGGAAAATAAGAAATCTGCCATACCTTTTGCATTTTCTCTTCTGGCTTATGTATTCTTGATATCAACCTACAGAATATATCCAGACATTTTCCCAACTCACGACAGCTTTGCTGTAATCGAATACGCTCTATTATCGGGTTTAATAATCTGTGCTTCGATTTTTCTCTACAGCAATATCGAGGTCGGAAAACAAGCTGTTATTGGATTTTCAGTTTTTGTACTGCTCTATTCTGCTTTAACACTGATACCTCAGCTTATGACGTGCTTTTCACTGAGCACCATTTAATCAGAGAGAGCCTGCTCTTATTTTACGGATTGTTTCAATTAATAGCTACAATTTTTGGATTGTTTTTTGTTAGTGTGTGGATTGTAGGGTGTATGGGTGATGTATGTGGTAAAGGTGGAAAAGAGAGAGTTGGATGCCCTTGAAGCTCTAATTTCGGATGTGGGGGTTATACGATGAAGAGAGCTTTGGTAGTGCTGCTGGCTCTGTTGTTGTTGAGAGTAGTTGGGGCCAGCATAGTGGCAGCAACAAAACTGCAAGATGTAACTCCCTCTCAGTATTGGACTGGTACGGTTATGACTCCTGCAATTATTGGGGCAGTGGGGGTAGTTGTTCTATGGTCTATGGGACAGTCTCAGCCTCATGCTCCACCATTTATGGCTGCTACATTGACGTAGAATGGCGTGCATCGTGCTATGAAGGGTGATAGCAGTGGTGGGAAAGAAGGTAGCGCTATCCCTTGTTACATTATTTTTTGTTGTGATTGCAATCGTCCACCGGCCCCTCCTGAGCTGATCCAGCTAATGAAATCGGAGTGGCCTGTTGTGGGCCTTGAAAAGGTGAATGCGACCGCCTACCTTATGGTTTCAATGAAGTCCTTTCTGGTGGAAGATGATGACAGCATATCGGTCAACTGGGGAGAGGGCAGGCTCAGCACTTTCGAGCTCATCCCCCAAGATTCGGGCATGAATGTGCTCTGGAATTACACGCTTGAAGGTTACCGGATTTTCTCATACCCTTGCGTATCGAATGGACACGTATATGTGGCTGTAACCGGTAGCCCGAATGTTCACGAACACTCTGAGCTGATTGAAATAACTCCTGATGGCAGAATCAGAGAAATCGCCGAGCTGGAAGAGTTTGTTCTTAAGGTGGCCAGAATGAGTGATGGCACTCTCATTCTAACGGGCTTTGATGTGAAAACCGGAACGGGAAAGGTTGTGCTGATTAAGGGTACAAAGAAGATTTTTGAGAGAAGCATGGGTAACAGGGTTCTCGGCAGCCTCGTCCACGACCTGGATGGAGATGGGGCGGAAGATTTCATTGTTGCAGGCGTGGTTTTTGAAAATCACACGAAAAGCATCATTTCTGTGTTTCTGAACAGATCCGGCAGCTTTGTCGAAGACGGAAGGTTTGAGCTGCTGAACGAGAACATCTGGGGGATAATTCTGGCGAAGTTTGAAGGAGAAGAAGCCATACTTCTGTACGGTCCAAAGAGCATATATCTGCTGGATCTCAGTGATGCAAGCGTTGCGAAGCTCTACGAGGCGAAAGAGGGGTATTATCTTACTCCCGTAGAGGTGGACGACAGTGATGGCGATGGACAAGATGAAGTTTTTGCTGTAATTCACAACGAAACCGGGAACTTTTTCACCGGGCTTGAATACGTGAACGGCAGGATGCAGGAGAAGATAGAATTCCCATTAAACGCTAAAGCCTTCTCGATACTGTCCTTGGGCAGCAGAAGCTTCCTGCTCGGATCGAGTGATGGACTGTATCTTCTCAGACTACCAGAATGAAAAATGGTGTTTTAGCTTCAAATCCCCATCAAAAGCTCCATGAGCCTGAGCCCGTCAACCCTTCCCAGCTTCCCTTTTCTGCATTCCTTCTCCGTGAACCTGCTGACACCATCTCTTTTACCGTCCTTGATCACAAACGGCACCTCCTCGGCGACGTGGGTTCTCAGCTTCACCGGTGTTGGATGATCTGGGATGAGCATTATCTTCGTCTCATCCAGATCCAGCCTGTCCAGCAGGTATCCAACAATCTTCTCGTCGTACATCAGTATCGCCTCGACCTTCTTCTCAGCCTCACCTTCATGCCCGACCTCGTCTATGCCCTCGGTATGGAGCACGACAACGTCATGGCTCTTTAGGGCTTTGAGCGTAGCCCTGGCGAGCCCCCTGTAGTTGGTGTCCATGTAGGCTGTAGCTCCAGCCACCTCTATGACGTCCATGTCCATCGCCTTTCCCACACCCCTGAGCAAGTCAACCTCGCTGATCATCGCCCCTCTCAGGCCGTACTTCTCAGCGAATTTCGGAAATTCTGGCCTTTTTCCTCCGCTCCACGGCCATATCATGTTCGCTCTGCTCTCAATTTCTGCAAGAACTTCCACGCTCCACTCCATCAGCTCGTTCAGCAGCTTGGCCAAAGAACCGTTTGCTGGCAGATATTTCTCGAACCTCTCCCCCATAATGTCGTGGGGCGGATACGTCCTCGGGATTTCGTCAAATTCACTGTGAAGCGAGAGAATCCCTCTGAAGCTTACGCCGTGGTGGAAGCTTACGAAGTCATAACTGCAGGCTTTGTTGAGTGCCTCGAAAGCCCTTCTTGCCTCCTCATTGCCAATCCTGTTCCCGCTGTAGTCCACCATCACGCCCTTCTCCACGTACACCAGATTGCACCTGAAGAATATCCTGCCCTCAACGCCCATCGCCATTGCTTCTATTGGGCCTCTGCCGGTGTAGTATCTTCTGGGATCCACCCCGAGTATCGTCATGTTGGCTATGTCGCTCCCCGGCTCGAAGCCATCCGGGATTGTCTCCGCCACTCCGCAGATGCCCTCTTTTGCAAGATAGTTCATGTTCTCAGGATCGGCATAGTCCAAGGGCGTTTTATTCCCGAGTTCCTCGACTTCCCAGTCCGCGAGTCCATCAGGAATGAGGATGAGATGCTTCATCTGCTACCTCCCCAGGATCATGGTTCTGAACGTGTTGGCGGCCCTCGCAGTGCTGTTTGCGATCTCCCCCAGCTTAACAACAATCTCGTTCAGAAGTATGAGGTCGAGAACATTCTCCGATTTAGAATTGAAAATTTTTCTGTGCAGCTTGATCTGTATTTTGTCACATCTGTGCTCAAGCTCCTCTATTACCGGGACATGATCGAGAGCTTCATTTATCTCTTTTTTGGAGAACGATGACTCAATGAGACCTTTGAAGTGCTCTACAAGTTTTTCATACTCATTCACAGTCTCCCTCACCCGGGAAAGAAGTTCGAACAGCAACTCCCAGATTTCCTCATTGGCAGAGATTATCTTGTATGAGATCATGTGGGTTACATGTTCGCAGTTATCGATGATCTGATCCTGCATTTTCAGAAAATTCAGCAGATCCTGCCTGTCGACAGGCATCAACAGTGATTTGGTAACATTCGCCCGGATCTCCTGCTTAATCAGGTCAGCCTGATACTCCATGCTGTCTATCTCTTTTTCAAGTTCTCTCACCCTATCACATTCACCATCCTTACTGAACCTGAACTGCTCCATGAGTTTTTCAACCGCCCTGTCACAGAGTTCAGCATGCCTGTGAAGGTCTTCGAATGGCGAATACCCAAACACGTCTGCAACACTTCTAACAAACTTCATACAAGCACCACCATCAGGGTGTAAAACACTATCGCCAGACCTGCTGCCACAGGAACAGTAAGCAACCAGGATGCTATAATTCTTTTCACCACTGAAAGGTCGATGCTTGCGATACCTCCTGCAAGACCCACACCTATGACACTCCCCACAAGAGTGTGTGTTGTCGATATGGGCATGCCGAGTGTGGATGCCATTATGACTGTGGTGGCAGTTGCGAATTCCGCCGAAAACCCTCTTGTGTATGTGAGCTCGGTAATTCTCTCTCCTACTGTCATTATCACCCTGTATCCCCATGTAGCAATTCCGATGGTTATTCCAATACCTCCGAGCATCAGTATCCAAGCTGGAGTTTCTGTGCCGAGGTAACCCATGGCGGCAGCCATTGGACCTGTGGCGTTGGCAACGTCGTTGCTTCCATGTGCAAAAGCCATGTAACCGGCCGTAATAACCTGAAGATACCTGAAAACATGTTCCACAGACTCATTGCGGAATCTTGAAAGAAGAGAGATTTTTATTATCGTGAAGAGCAGAAAGGCGATCACTGCGCCCGCAATTGGAGATACAATCCAGCTGAGTACGATCCTATAGAGAGCGCCCCACTGTATGTCCTCAAGCCTTATGTAATCCTGGCTTACCGCAGCGAGTCCAAAGCCAACCATCGCCCCCACAATCGAGTGCGTGGTGGAAACAGGGAGCCGGTAGTATGTTGCCACTGTTATCCATATACTCGCCGCCAGAATGGCTGAAAGGGCGCCGATAACAACAAGATTGCTATCGAGGGCTTCAATGGGGACTATGCCCTTTGCTATTGTATGCGTAACTCTTTTTCCATACAGAAACGCTCCAAGAAACTCAAGAATACCGGCCATTATTATGATCTGTCTGAGCGTTAATGCTTTACTTCCGTATGATGTCGCCATGGAGTTTGCAGCGTCGTTTGCACCGATATTCCAGGCCATGTAAAGGCCAACGGCTATTGTAAGCCAGATAAACACATCTGTCATGGGCTCACCTTCTCCGCCTCAAGAACTTTTTTAACGCCATCCGGAATGGGTATTTTCTTATTTTCTTTCAGATCCACCCATACCTGAATCGTTCTGGCTCTGAGAACCTCCCGTCCGGTTTTCTTTTCTCTTATCGTGTATACAAATTCCCAGCTCGTGTTACCAATCTCGCCCACACCCATTTCGACCACAGCAGTTTCTCCAAGAAACATTGGAGAAATGAAGTCGATTTCAATGCGTCTCAGCACAAAGGTGGGCTCCACCTTTCCAAACCTCTCTCTGAAAAATTTCACTCTCGCAGTCTCAAGAAATCTCGCAAAAACTGCGTTGTTAACGTGCCCGTAGGCATCAAGGTCCCCGAACCAGATCTCAATCTCGAACTTCAATCCAGTATCACCTCTGAGATCAGTTCCGCTGCACTTAGCTTACTTATCTGCCTCTCCACAGTATCAGTCGAAATGACCTCAGAGATTCCGGCGGAATACAGCTTGTTCAGAGCGTTTGAGGCAAGAACTGCATGCACACAGGCAGCTTCGATGCCTTCAGCATTTCCCGCAAGCTGTTTTGCTGCAGTAACCATCGTGCCTCCCGTGGAGATGATATCATCAACTATCACGACCTTCCTGCCCCCGACATCCAGATTTTTTGGCTGTATCACAACATTTTCCGCATCAATCCTCGTTTTTTCGAGATAATCAAAATCACAGCCTGCAACCTGTGCAGCAACCCTAACCCTTGAGAGAGAACCCTTATCCGGTGAGAGCATAATAACATCTCTTTCCCTGTAATGCTCCCCAATCAGAGGCATGGCATCGACCTCAACAAGCTTCCTGAAGTGATTTTTTGCCTCGCTGCTGTGGATGTTGACCGTTATTACCCTCTCGGCATAACCCTCAATCAGCCTTGCAATCGCCCTTATGCTGACAGCCTCACCCTCAAGAAACGCCCTGTCCTGTCTGGCATAACCCATGTACGGGATTACTGCGATGATCTCCTTCTCAGAGAGAGCTTCGAAAATCAGAAGAAGATAAACCAGATCCTCATTTGAATTTATGCTGTTCACGACCACATATCTGTCATCGGATGCATCGTTTACCCTGACGTAGAGTTCCCCATCAGGAAACTTTCTGTACGTTGTGTCGGCGATATCAATTTTTGCAGCCTCAGACAGCCTCTTTGCAAGCAATGGAGAAGATGGGCCTGCAATGAGTTTCATATCCTTCCGTACATTCAAGGAGTTAAGTTTTTTTCTATAATTTCCCCACTCTCAAAACCTCGACATCTATCGTGCCCCTGTGTATCGCTGTAGCAAGCAGCACACCGCTGATGCCCATATCCCTTGCAATCTCCAGGTCTTCATAGCTGGAAATGCCACCTCCTGTCAGCACATCATGATCTGAAATCCTGAGTGCCTCCTCAACTACGGAAAAATCGAACTTCATGGTCCCCACACTGTGAATGGGCAGAACGAGAACCCCTGAGAGCCTGAAGGAGTTGAGGTACTCAAGCACCTCTTCGACATTCCGGAATTTTCCGCTTCTGTCGAGCAGCCTGGATTTTATGTCGATGCTCACGATGTAGTTGCCATCTTCAAGCTCCATGAGATCAAAAGTTTCTGTACCAATGACCGGAGTGAATGGCAGGTCTCTTGCCTCATCTAAGGTCCGGTATCCCAGATCAGCAATCAGCTTAACGGACATGTCAGAAATTCCCGAAATTATGTCCGAGTTGTCCCCTTTGCTTTCAATTCTGTCGAGATCCGCCACATAGACATTTCTGGGCCTCAAAATCTCAAGAATCTCCAAAGGATCGCTCGTGTTTACGGCACGGCTAACTTTCCCGACCTCGACATATTCATCCCTTCTGCCCGCCTTGCCTGCAACTGCCCTACCATTTTTGATGTCCATCACGAAGTAAATGTCCATGGAAAATTTTCAACATCTATATATACTGCTTTATCCCATGTGTTGCGATGAAGGTGCTCGTATCACCCATGAATCTCGAAGAGGCGTTGGAATCTCTAAAGGGCGGAGCAGACATAATAGACGTGAAAAACCCGGCTGAGGGGTCTCTCGGGGCGAATTTTCCGTGGGTTATCAGAAGTGTTAAGGGTCTGGTCGAAGAACACGGAAAGCTTCTGAGCGCCACCGTGGGAGATCTCGATTTCAAGCCAGGAACTGCAAGCCTTGCGGCTCTGGGGGCGGCAGTTGCTGGGGCAGATTACATAAAGGTTGGACTTTATGGAGTTAGAAGTTCAGAGCAGGTTTACGAGATGATGGAGAAGGTCGTAAAGGCCGTTAAGGATTACAACCCCTCGGCATACGTTGTTGCGGCAGCATACGCTGATCACTCGAGAGTGGGATCGGTTTCACCTCTTGCAATTGCTGAGCCTGCATCCAATGCTGGATGCGATGGAATAATGGTCGATACGGCAATAAAGGACGGAAAAAACCTGTTTGAGTTCATGACCAGAGAAGATCTGGAGAAATTCATCGACTCTGCGAGGGATGGGGGAATGTTCTGTGCGCTTGCAGGGACGCTTTCCTGGGAACACATAGACATTCTGAAGGACCTTCGCCCCGATATAATCGGTGTCAGAACAATGGTGTGTGAGAGCGGAAGAAACTCAAAGATAAAAAGCGAACTCGTGTCAAAGCTCATGCAGGCAGTGAGATAGAGCAGAGTTGCGTGAGTGCCTTTTCTCCTTCTTTTGGACCCTTTACAAAGAGCAGGTCTCCCGCCTCAATTTTTGTTGATGCTCTTGGCTTCGTTATCCATCTGTTGCCTCTTTTAATTGCAAGCACGTGCATTCCAGTGTTGGTTTCAACTCTTGCCTCTCCGAGGGTCTTTCCATCAAGCTCGCAGCCTTTAAGAACCTCAACAACCGCTATAATCTCATCACTTTCAAGCATTGCGGTTTTGAAAATCGGGTGTATTTCAAGCTGATTGACGACAATTCCGGCGATATCCTTTGCGGCATCTGCAATAACCTCCGAAGAGTATGCAATTTCTATGAGGGACATCAGAATCTTTATTTCGTCATCACCTTCTGCATTTTTCGCTGCCTGAAGGGTCCACTTCAGTAATTCCATCTTCAGATTGTCTATCTTCTCTTCAAGATAGTACACCTCCTGAGCTATGTCCTCATTGTAGAAGATTATGGACGAGTACCCCAGATCCACAGACAGTTCGGAGAGATCCTTTATCTCGATCAGAATGCTCACGGTTTTTTCGAGACGCTTATCCTTGATTTCAGAGCTTTCCATGTGAATCTCCTTGTTGCTTGCAAGTCTGAAAAAGTCCTTAACTCCTGAAATGTCGCCTCTTGCAAAAAGCACATCTCCTCTCCTTATTTTCACATCTCTGTCCGGGTCAAATATCCAGTCAAACCCCCTTTTTATGGCTATCACTTTCATGCCGGTAATGCTGTGAAGCCGTATTTCTCCGAGTGTTCTGTCTGCTATTTCCGAGTCCTCGGAGACCACAGCCCTGACGAGGGTTTCCTCGCTTTCCAGAAGGATTTCGTTGACCATTTCCTTGGGTAGCTTGAAACCCCTCAAAACCAGAGTAGCAATATCACCTGCAGATTCACCGATTTTCTGTGCGGCTGAAGCTATGTGCAGGACAGACGAAACCAGTTCTGCCTCCTCTGCCCTTCTCCCTGCAAGAATTGAAACTACCCTGAGCTGTCTGATCAGATCACTTATTTTTCCTTCGAGATCAAGAACCTCCTCGGCAATATCTTCGTTATCGAACAGAATAGCGGAATATGCCAGGTCAACCATCAGCTCGGTGGTGTCTTTAATTTCTACAAGCAACTCCTTTACGGTTTTGGGCATTTGGGAATAACTTGATTCTGGATTTATTTAAGCTTTTGCATGGCTCTGGCCATATTCAGGAGTACGGGCAGAAAAATTGAGAAGACGGAATTCTAATTTTCAATTGGGGCAGCACTGTCCACAGGTTCAGATTTGCCACTCCACTGATCGAGTCCCATCCCCATGCAAGCTGCACCGTTGTCTGTGGTTTAATTACGCCCAAACACATCGTCAAATCCTGTTTGATACGGGGTGCTGCAATGCAATGGATGGTCTGAAATCTTCTGCAAAAGGCAAACATGCAAGATTTAAGCGTATCCTGTTTTTTTCACCTCAACAGGATAAAATTGATAAAATCTTAAATATTATCGGCGTTTAATTCCAGTGATGAAAACACCATGCGAACTCTATGCCTCAAAGATAGTCCCTGCAATCAGAGGAGAGCTTGCGAGAGAACTCGTGGGGCGAGGACACAAAAAGAAAGACGTGGCAAAAATGCTGGGAATCACCGTTTCGGCGGTAAGCCAGTACGTTCACAGAAAAAGGGGGGTGGCTGAAAACGAGTACATCAAGAGCAAGATAAAGGAAATTGCCGATGCTATCGAGGAAGGCACGATGACCGAAGAGGAGAAGTCCTCCTTGCTGTGCGAGATTTGCAGCATATTCAGAAGGGAGGTTGATGTTAAGCAGATATAAAGCTGGTCTGACCCCGAAGCTTGGCTTTTTAACAGGACGGTTAAGCACTCTCGGCATTCGTCCAAATCACCTTTCTGTACTGGGTTTCCTGTTCGGCATCACATCAGCATTGCTGCTGGTTTATGGCATGCGTTTTCCCGGTGTGTTCTTTTTGATACTGAGCGGTTTAATGGACGCTCTCGATGGAGCCCTTGCAAGAAACGAAAATCTCAAGACAGAGTTCGGTGGATTTCTGGATTCCGTTCTCGACAGATATGTCGATATCGCCATCATTATTGGGGCAGGAGTTTACTCCGGACACATTTTGCTCGCCACGATAGCCATGGCAGGGGCGCTGCTCGTGAGTTACACCAGAGCGAGGGCCGAGGCGATAATAGAAAAATGCGATGTTGGAATTGCGGAAAGAGGTGAGAGGACTATAATACTGATTATCGGCCTTCTAACGGGATACGTTTACCATGCTCTCCTCCTGATAGCCATTCTTGCCCACATAACCGCAGTTCAGAGGATATACCACACCTATTCTCATAGCAGATAATAGCTTTCGATTCCCAGTATTATGAGCAGCGAACCCATTACGATGTTTCTGCTGACCTTCTCAATGTTTCTGAAAACCAGACCAGTAAGGATAAGTGTGAAAAGTGGATAAACACTGAGAAACGGCTCAACAACACTCACGGGGTAGCTTATCAGCGCCCTGTATCTCAGATAGTGCCCCGCACCCACAAAAATTCCCGCCAGAATGAAGTACCTCTCCCCGCCCTTCCGTTCAAACCTGAAAACGGAAGGCAGGATTGCGGTGGATGCCACATATCCAACTGCGCTCCCAAAAACAGGGTCCGGACGTATTTGCATTCCGTATTTCACGACACCCGAAGACAGAGCGGTGATGAATCCTGTAAGAACTGCAAGAACAATGCCTCTTCGATCCCTGACTCCTGCCGGAGAGGATATGAGCCAGATCCCCATGAATATCAGTGCGGACATCATGAATACCTTGAATGTGATGTTCTCTCCCAGCATTATGCCTATGAGCGAGGCAAAGAAGACCCTGGTGGCAGAAAGGCTGCCCGCACTGTTGGCCCCAATCCTGCTGATGGCATTGTAAAACGCCACCCTTGCTATGAAAAAGTGCAGTAAGCCCGCTACAACCATAACTCCGATAAAAAGCCAGTTAAAAACAACTCTGTTGTACGAGAGGATCGTAAAGATTACTGAGGTCGTGAGAAGGCTTATGAATGCCCCGTAGTTTGCGTCACCATAAGAGACTCCTTTCTTTATGCAGATCTGATGAAGGCTGAAAAGCAGAGCGATCAAAATCAGATCAATCATTCTCCATCATTCTTTCAGGGCAGTAATCAGCTTGACGTTTATCACTCCCCTTGTTGATGAAACCCTGTCCACAAGCCGCTTTATGTCGCTCATGTCACCCCTAACCATGACCATCTCCAGGCACATTTCGTGGCTGAGGTGAATGTGGATCGAGCTGGTTATTAGTTCATGGAAGTCGTGCTGAAGAGCAACAATTGCATCGTTTATGCCCTTCACACTGTGGTTGTACAGGATGTTGACCACCCCGACAGCCTCGCCTTCCTCCCTTTCCATCCACTTGTACTCGAGGATGTAATTCCTTATGGCATCTCTTATTGCCTCACTTCTTGAAGAATATCCTCTGTTCAGGATTATTGAATCAAATTCCTCAAGCAGGTTGCGGGGCAGACTGACACCAATTCTGGTGATGTTCTCCTCCATGGGGTATAAATACCCGGAGAAATATAAAAGCTTAGCCCAGACGGAACTGTTTGCAGCAGAGAACTGAAGAAACAAAACCGAATTAAAATAAAAGCTTGATGTTTAAAAATTCCGGAAACCCCGGCACCATTCACTCAAGATTGTTGTATGCCTCCATCACGGCATTAACAATTTTGTCTCTCGCCTCTCTGCTGGTCGGGTGAAAGATGTCCTGATAGCTGCCATCCTTACCCTTCCTGCTCGGCATGCTTACCCAGAGCCCGTTTTCGCCCTCAATAACTTTCAGGCCCTTAACCACAAACTCTCCATCCAGACTTACAGATGCATAGGCCTTAACGGCCCCTTCTCCTTTCGATTTGTATATTCTAACTTCCGTTATTTCTACCAACTTCAACTCCTCCTGGTTTGCTGTTCCTTCTCCTTTTCCACGCCATTATTTAAACTTTTTGTTCTTTTATTCGCAAGCTCCACGAGATCTACAACCACAATCCGCCCCTCGCCTGTCTGATTCAGGTGAAGCTTGCAGAACGGGCAGCAGGACACAATATACTCTGCTCCTGTTTCAAGAGCCTCCTCGATTCTTCTCTCCCCAATATCGTTTGCAAGGTCTTTGAACTGTGATTTGACTCCACCCCCTGCCCCACAGCACAGCGCATTCTCTCTGTTGTGTTCCATCTCAACAATTTCAAGCCCCATCTCCTGCAAAACCAGTCTTGGCACCTCGTAAACGCCCATGTGCCTGCCAAGATGGCACGGATCGTGATAGGTGACCTTCTCGTCTTTCTTTTCAAACACGACCTTTCCTGCCATTACAAGGTCATGTATTAACTGAGAGGTGTGCATGACCTCAAAGTCCCATTCATATCCGAGTTCTTCAGCTATTTTCGGATAATCTCTTTTCAGAGTTCTGTAACATCCCGAACATGTGGCAAGTATCCTTTTAACGCCTCTCTTCTTCCATTCCTCGTAGTTTTTCCTGAAAAACTCGTAAGCAAGCTCTCTCTGACCGGTTCTCAAAAAGGGCGAACCGCAGCAGTATTCATCCTCTCCAGCATACGTAAAATCAACATTCATTTTAAAGAGAAACTCCACAGTATTTTCTGCAAGTTCATGCATTCTGTAGCTTGCGGTACAGCCTGCAAAGTAGATGGTGTCAGATTTATCTTTAAAGCTGTATTTTGAGGCCCATCTGGCTCGCTCTCCCCTTTCCTCACCGTATGGATTCCAGTTCTTTTCGGCCACATCTCTGAGCTTTTTGTGAACCGGCAGTGGAGCTTTTCCAGCTTTAACAAACTCGGCTCTTGCCATCTCCAGCACATCCACGAGAGGAATGGATGTTTGACATACTGTCTCGCAGGCCCCACAGGTGGTGCATCTGTAAAAATCCTCAACAGCAGTGCTGTCAGGATCAATCTCCCCTTTCAGCACCCCTCTGAGCAGGTAGATCCTTCCCCTCGGCGAAACGCTCTCCCACTTTATCGCCTGATATGCGGGACAGACTCTGCAGTAATGGCACTGAACGCAGACAAAAGCCTCATCCTCTATGAGTCTGCCTGTGATTTTCACGAAAACACCTCCGCAAGGGTCATAATGAGGGGCATGTATCCTTCAGGAAAAACCTTTAAAGGGTTGAGGAGATTTTCAGGGTCTATTTTCTTCTTGTACCTCCTCAATTCGTCAAACAATGCGTAGATCACAGGGGATTCTTTGCTGAGGTAAAGACCCGAAGAGTAGCTTTTTCCACCTAGTTTTTTCGCTATTTTCAGCGCCCTGATACTGAGCCTCCATTTCAGAGCATATCCTGTTTTCCTCTCGTCGTAAGGCAGGAACGAGAGGACAGAGCACATGCCATTGTTCAGGAACCACACCTCACTCCCCGCACCGAACCCGGATATTTTTGAAAGGTATTCCCCAAGTCTGTTTTCTGGTATAATCACCTCAGCAGGAATTATTCCCGGCCCAAGCCTTTTAATCCTCATCGGGTAAAATCTGGTTTCCCATATCTCCTCGCCGAGGGCTTCATCGCCATCCATGCTTTCGGTCGTGGCTATGATGAGAGTATCTTTTTCAGGAATCTGCTCATCGAAAACCTGATTTTTCATTTTCACGTACTCTCTGTTGAGAAATAAAGCTGAATAATGGTCTCCCGAATGGACGAGCTTTGCGGCCCTGCCGGCATCCACGTGAAAAGCATAGTATCTGAGATCTTCCAGATCCTTAACCTTCACCCACGCTTTTGTGATTATGCCGGTTGTTCCTTCAAGCCCGGCGTAGAACTCTACTTTCTCAGTCTCCCTTATCCCTTCAAAGTCCGCAACTCTCAGCCTTTCAACGTTTTCGGCTATGCTGCCGTATCTCAGGCTTCCCACGCCATATCCGTTCTGGGCAATCCACCCCCCAACCGTAGATGATGGGGCACTTGTGGGGTAAACTCTGAGGGTGAGGCCTTTTCTGTTCAGCCTCTCCTCAACATCCCACCACACGGCACCGGGCTCAGCAATGAGAAGTTTTTTTTCCTCGTCAATCTCAAACCCATCCATTCTCGAGAAATCAACAACATAGCCACCTTTAACCGGAATTACCCCACCGTATCCCGATGTTGCAGAGCCTCTCGGGATCGCCGGTTTTTTACTGGTTTTTGACAGCTTTAAGATCTCAGCGACGTCTTCTTCATGCTCTGGTTGAAAAATTCCATCAGCTTTTCTATAGAATCTTGAAACCAATGGTGGAGCGGAGATGTCGTGGGAGTAAAGATATCTCTCAACATAATCGTCCCTGTAGGGAATATTCCTGAGCATATTTCATTCTCGGCTGATAAAATTAAAAGTATTGTGTGGGTTTGCTACATCATTGAAACCGGTATTTCAATGACAGCTTCCCCATCCTTGAAGATTGTTATATCTCCTCCACTGCCTGACACGACAATCGCTATGCTTTTTGTGGATTTGGTTATTGACGCACAGGCAATGTGCCTTCCACCGAGACCGTATTTCAGAGATATCTCGCCTTCAATATCGAGATACCTTCCAGCAGAAAGGATTATTCCGTTCGAGTCGAGAACGAACACTCCATCAAGCTGAGCAAACTCCATAATACTCTCCCAGTTGTCTGGATTTTTGACGTCCCTTTTTTCAGGAGGGTGGCCCTCGTAGGGGTTGATGACAATCTGCCTCGACCTCCTCAGGACATTTTCAGGGTCCCCTATGACGAATGCCGTGCCGATTTTCTTTCCTTCCCTGCCCTTGAATGCAATTGTGAGCGCAACACCAAGAGCAGACCTCAGCGCCTCAGGATGTACGTATTCCGAGCATTCTTTCAATATTCTGCTCAGCTTGCTCTCCCCATCTATAACAAATGCTCCCTTGAGGTTTGGAAGATACACACAGACTATGGCCTTCGAGTCGTAGCCCCTCGCCTCAAGATATGCCTCAACGAATTCAGATATTCCGGGAATCGTCATTATGCTTTCCGTCAGGCCACAGGAACTTGTAACTGCAAATGTGTTTTTAACCGCCTCTATATAGCTTCTTGGAGCCTTTATAACCTCAATATCGTCGAATTCAATGTCTGCATCAGAAACAAGTATGACTTTGCCTATCTCATATTTTCTGGCAAGGTCTCTCACAAAATCAATGAGGAGATTTAACATGGTAATTTATTGTTTGCAAGACATTAATATATTGCGATTACAGGGATGCCGGAACAATAAAGACCTGGCGACATTATCCAGAATGCCCCTGTCAAATTATCTGCTTGGCCCTTCGTTTAGAGCCTATTGAAATCCACAGAAATACCGTGTCTCTGGATTCGAAAGATTTATTTGATACATACTGACAAGGTTGGCGGGGGGTAGCATGAGCGAGTTGCTCGTTTACATGAATGGAGAATTTGTCCCGGAAAGTCAGGCAAAGGTGAGTGTATTTGATCACGGTTTCCTGTATGGGGACGGAGTTTTTGAGGGAATAAGAGCGTATAACGGAAAGGTTTTCAAGCTCTATGAGCATATTGACCGGCTTTACGACTGTGCGAGAGTCATTGATTTAAAAATTCCTCTGAGCAAGGAGGAGTTTGCCGAGGCAATTCTCGAAACGCTGAGAAGGAACAATTTGAGAGATGCGTACATAAGGCCGATCGTGACGAGAGGTGCCGGAGACCTCGGTCTGGATCCGAGAAAATGTCCCAGCCCGAACGTGATAATTATAACAAAACCCTGGGGAAAGCTTTACGGAGATTTGTATGAGAAGGGCCTGAAAGCCATTACAGTGGCGATAAGAAGAAATGCAATCGATTCGCTGCCACCAAACATCAAGTCCCTGAACTATCTGAACAACATCCTTGCCAAGATCGAAGCAAACGCCAAGGGTGGAGACGAGGCCATATTCCTTGACCACAACGGATACATCTCAGAGGGGAGCGGGGACAACATCTTCATCGTTAAGAACGGCACGATTACAACTCCTCCAACCCTGAATAACCTGAAGGGCATAACAAGACAGGTCGTGATAGAACTAATAAATGAGCTGGAAATTCCTTTCAGAGAGGCAAATATCGGACTGTTTGACCTGTATTCGGCTGACGAGATTTTCGTCACCGGTACTGCTGCGGAAATAGCTCCCGTAACATATATAGATGGCAGGACTGTTGGTAACGGTAAGCCAGGAAAAGTTA
The DNA here is from genome assembly GCF_000789255.1 of Geoglobus acetivorans. Classification (NCBI taxonomy): domain Archaea; kingdom Methanobacteriati; phylum Methanobacteriota; class Archaeoglobi; order Archaeoglobales; family Archaeoglobaceae; genus Geoglobus; species Geoglobus acetivorans. Next base: position 1,576,674 of record NZ_CP009552.1, on the reverse strand, counting down.
CTAAAATGCTGATGGAAAAGTTCAGGGAGAGAACAGAAAACGAGGGGGTTGAAATATACAGATGATTGTAACACTGGTCGTCGAGCTGGAAGATAAGCCCGGACAGCTCTTGAGAGTTATTGAGCCGATTTCCCGGCTTGGTGGCAATATAATCAGCATAGTCCATGACAGGCACAGAATTTCGCCGCTCAAACGAATACCGGTGGAATTCGTGATCGACATTGACTCTGACAGGTTCGACGAGGTTATTGGCAGAATTAGAGAGTCGGGAATATACATCAGAAGCTTCAACGAAGTGAGGCTGAAGGCTACTGCAAGCGTTTTGCTGATCGGACATATAATTCACACCGACCTGAGCGACACGGTGAACAGAATAGATGAGTCAGGGTTTGCAGAGGTCGTGGAGATGCACATAACGATGCCGAAACTGAACGCCCCATCGACAGCCCTTATCACCATTTCAGCGAGAGGCAAGAAAGAGCTGAAGGAAGCAATACAGATTCTCAAGGAAATATGTTCGGACAAAAATATCACGGTTATAGAACCTTTAAACGAGGATGCGTATGATTAGGGTGGCGATTTTTGGCTTCGGAAACGTGGGAAGAGGCGTTGCAAGGGCGCTGACAAACAACAGAGAGCTTATCGAGAAAAAGATAGGCAAATTCGAAGTTGTCGCCATAGCTGATTCAAAAAGCTCGATTCATGGAGATATTGATCTGAAATATGCCGTGGAATACAAACTCAGACATGGAAGGCTGCCCGGAGATATGAAAGCTGATGAGCTTATGGAAAATGTGGAATTTGACCTTCTGATTGATACGACACCAACAGACGTGTTTACGGGAGAGCCGGGATTAAGCTACATCAAACAGGCTCTCAGCATGGGGAGGGATGTGATAACCTCAAGTAAAGGCCCCCTTGTTGTGGCATTTAGAGAGCTGTTCAGGCTTGCCGAGAAGAACGGAGCAAGAATGGGCTATGAGGCGACCGTGGGGGGAGCGATGCCCGTTGTGAAGCTCATAAAGAGAGAGCTTGCAGGCAACCAGATTTTCAGGTTGAGGGGAATTCTTAACGGCACGACCAATTACATACTCTCCAGAATGGAGAGGGAAAAAATGCCATATTCTCAGATTCTGAGCGAAGCGCAGGAACTGGGAATTGCCGAGGCAAACCCCGAGTATGATGTAAAGGGCTACGATGCAGGAGCGAAGCTCGTTATTCTTGCAAACACAGCCTTTTCCTTCGATGCAAAGTTCAGCAGTGTGAGGATTGTGGGTATAGAGGACATAACCCCCGAGGCCTTTGAGGTCGCGGGCGAAAAAGGATACACCATACGGCTTGTTGCAGAGGCGGACAGCAGGGGCAAACTCGAGGTCTCGCCAAGACTCATTAAGGTAACCAACCCTCTTGCAATATACGGAACGTTGAACGCCCTGCTCGTGGAGACAGATCTCGCTGGAGAAGTCTTTGTTATCGGAAAGGGCGCAGGAGACAGGGAAACAGCAAGCGCAATAATCTCCGACATGGTAGATATCTATGGAAGGGATAACGGCCATTAAATTTCTCACAGGCCTTGCGATACTAATTTACGCAAGCAGGCTGGACTGGAAAAGCAGAATAATTCCCAACAGGGTATGGAAGGTCTTTCTCGCTGCACTCTTGCCATTTGTGTTCCTGGAGCTTGTACTTTATCCGCATCTCAGATTCGAACTCTATCTTGCCATTTTTCAGGCAGTTTTCGTCATTCTTATATCATACGTTTTCTACTGCCTCGGATTTTACGGCGGTGCAGATGCGAAAGCCCTGATGGTTATCTCGGTTGCATTCCCGTTCTACCCATCATTCTCCGTGTTTCCAGTCCTGATGAAAGGCTTTTCCTTTGCGTTCTCAACCCTTGCCAATGCAGTCATATTTGCTCCCCTGTTCGTTGTCTATTTCCTTATCCGGAACCTTCTGAAGGAAGGAGCGAGGGGATTCAGGAAATACCCTTTCTATTACTTCATAGGGAAAAGGGTGGATGCGGAATCCATTCCCGAGCATCACGCCCTGCTGGAATTTGTGAATGACAAAGGGGAGTTCACGAGAGTTAAAAGAGGAGTGGAACCCGACAGTGCGATGATCAAAGCCCTCAAAAAAGCAAAGAGAGAAGGAAAGGTCGAAAAAGTCTGGGTCACTCCGCAAATACCGTTTATAATTTTTATCACAGTCGGCTACGTTATCGCCTTCTTTCTGGGAGACGTCCTCACTTACCTGATCACCCGGCTACTTTAAGCCGAAGATGCTTTCATTTCTAAAATCGAAGAAAATGGCTTCATCCACTCCATCTCTCAACTTCAGCTCATGTGAGTCATCAACCCTGCCAATAACCTCAGCACATAGCCCGTGATTCCTGAACACCTCAAGAACCCGGTCAGGATTCCCGGCAGAAACAACAAAACCGCAGGCAGGATATGTTTTAAGCCACTGAATCAGCGAGATGTTTTCAGGGAGGGGCAGTCTCCTCAGGTCAATGTAACCTCCTTTACCGCTTGACTCCAGCATCATTGCCACGGTGCCCAAAATTCCGGCATTGCTTATGTCTTTCCCGGCATTGACAAGTTTTTTTTCTGCAAGCTCAACCATAGATTCCAGCTGGTGTATCAGAACTTTGCCCGGTTTGTTCGTGGAGTCGAAATTCAGAGGAAGCAGTCTGTGAGGGCTGCCATCAACATCAACGGCCGCAATAATGTAATCCCCATCTCTTGCTCCGTTTGATCTGATTATCATTCCTTTCCTCGCAATCCCGAGCATCGCAACATCCACAGAATTCTCATTTGCATCCGGATGAACATGTCCCTTCACGACCCTCACGCCAAACTTTTCCACAGCATCCTTCATTCCCCTTTTAATTTCAAGCAGGCTTTTTTCATCTCTCGCCGAAACGACGTTCACCGCCATCACCGGCCTGGCACCCATTGCGTAGATGTCGTGGATGTTCACGAGTATTGAAACAAAACCCCCCCAGTAAAGGTCTGCTTCCAGTACCCTGTGCCAGATTCCGTCGGCGGTGATCACCACATCATAATCTCCAAGCTCAAAGTACCCTGCATCCTCTCCAAAGAAATCTGATGTGAGATCCCTGAAAAGTCCAGCATGCCTTTTTCTGATTATGCCCGGAAAGTTTTTCAGCTCACCAATCATCTGCAGGAGGTCGGTTTTGTTATTGTCCATCAAAACCAGAACCTGTTTTTAATCAAATAGCTTTTTCGGAGGAGTTATGTTCAAAGTGGAATTCGATGCGAGGAGATGCGGTGGCGCTGGGGAGTGTATTGATGTGTGTGATCAGGGCGTCTGGGAGTGGAGAATGGTCGAGTTCAACTTCCTTGGAAGGAAATTCAAAAAGCCGATGCCATTCCCGGTAAATCAGGAGAAATGCATTGGATGCAGGAAATGTGAGAAAATCTGCCCGACAAAATGCGTCAGTATTGTGAGGGAAGCGTAAAATTTCAATACGACTATTTCAAAACGTCATTCATGAGGTTTATTTTTGTAGAGGCATCTCTTGAAACAATACCTGAAGAGATCTCCAACCACCCCGCAATCATGCGTGACGCCAAAAGGAGAAAAAAGAGTCCCGAAACTATGATTCTTGATGACTCCAGACATCATCAGGCCATGAAAAACATTGAAAATCGAGAAAAAAGGGGCAGGCCAGACATAATTCACCAGTGTCTGCTGGCGGTGCTGGATTCCGCACTTAAACCGGAAATCTATATCCATACACTCAAAGGCGAGGTCATCATGGTGAATTGCAGGACGAGAATTCCCAGAAACTACAACCGGTTTGTGGGTTTGATGGAAGACCTGTTCAGGAAAAAAACGATTTCCTCAGGAGATGAGATTCTTCTGAGTTTTACAGACCTCTCTCTGCCAGAACTCCTCACCGAAAATACTGTGGTCCTGAGAGAAGGCCATGACCGGAAAGCGTTGCTTGAGAGGGGGGTCAAAAATATAACAGTTTGTATTGGGGCATTCCCTCATGGCGAATTCGAAAAAGAGACCCTCAAAATCTTCGAACGTGCAGAAGCGAGATTTGCCGGATTTGGCGATACGCCCAAAACGAGTCTTTACGCCACATACAAGGCGATCTGCATGCTTGAATCTGCATGCGGTCTCTGAGCTAGGAGGATAAACCTTATTATTTCTCCAAAGAGTATTGAGAACATGAAGTTCGTCGCCTTTTCAGACACCCACGACAGCATTGACGCCATAAATGACCTGATTTCGGAAATAAAAAATGAAAAGGTCGACTTTTTTGTACACGCTGGAGATGTGATCTCTCCATTCGCATTGAGAAGGTTTTCAGAGATTGAAAAACTGTACATTGCTTTTGGAAACAACGACGGTGACAGGAGCAAGCTGACAGAAATCGCACTGGAAATGGGATGGGTTTCGGGAGAGGTTGTTTATGCAGAGGGCATTGCAGTCTATCACGGCACTAATCCGGGCTTGCTGAAGATTCTGGAGAAGAAATACGATATCGTGGTTACCGGCCACACGCACGAGGCCAGGATAGTCAGAGATGGCAGCAAACTTGTAATAAACCCCGGAGAGTCCTGCGGATATCTGACAGGTAAAAGAAGCTATGCGATATACGAGGATGGGGTTGTTAGTATAGTGGAATTTTAAAAATTTTTGATTTGAAGCCCGGATTTTTCTTTTCCATTTACTGCATGCTTTCATTAATCTGAGATGCTAAAAGTATAACACTGTTAAATAAAAAATATGACCGGATTTGAGCAAATTTTCGACACTTCTGCAACCTATTTATATGACCTGAGGGAATAAACAACTTCTGACACAAAAAAGGTGATGCTCATGGACAAGGATATGCTTAGAGTCGTCAATCTTGGCGTAAAGGTCGGAGAGAGAAAAGTTCTGACGAACATAAATTTGTACATCAAGAGGGGCGAAACGCTGGCGCTTTTTGGGCCCAATGGCAGCGGAAAATCCACACTGATGAACACGCTGATAGGAAATCCGAACTACCGTGTGTTCGACGGCAGAATCGTGTTCAAAGGCAGGGATATAACCGAAAAAGACACGGATTACAGGGCAAATCTCGGGATGGGCATAGCTTTTCAAACCCCTCCGGCGATAAATGGAGTCAAGCTGATTGATGTTCTGAAAAAGATTGCCGAGAAAAGAGGAATTCCAGAGGAGAGAATTTATGAGTATGCAGAATACCTGAACATGAGCGATTTTCTGGATAGAGACATAAACAGAGGTTTTTCAGGAGGGGAGGTGAAAAGGAGCGAACTGCTCCAGCTACTTGTGATGGATCCTGACTTTATAATGCTTGATGAACCTGACAGCGGCGTGGATATAGAGAATGTTGCTCTCGTAGGAGAGGCAATAAGAAAGCTCCTGCAGAGAGAAGTTCCAAAAGAAGAACGGAGAAAATCCGGGATTATAATCACCCACACGGGCAACATTCTCGATTATGTCGATGCGGATTACGGTGTAATTCTGTACAGAGGCAAGCTCGCCTGCATCGGCAATCCGTATGAAATCCTCGATGATGTCAGGAAATACGGGTATGAGGGGTGTGTGAAAAAATGTCTGAGAGAATTTCAGAACTTGAATCAGACCAAGTAAAAAGGAGACTGGAGAGCGTTGGGATAGAGCTTGAAAGTGACAGAAGGAGCGCAACATTTGTTCAGATCGATCAGGAGAGCGTGATCTCCAGGAGCTTTTTTGAGGGCGTTGAGATAATGAGCATAAAAAACGCCCTGGAAAAGTATGACTGGCTGAGAGACTATTTCTGGAAAGCTGTTAAGAAGGATCAGGACGACTATACAAGAGAAGCCGATTCTCCCGACGTTAATGGTTACTTTATCCGGGCCAAAAAAGGAGTCAGAGTCCAGTTTCCTGTAGAAGCCTGCCTCTACCTGAGGACACAGGGACACAAACAGAAAGTGCACAACATAATCATAGCAGAGGAGGGGAGTGAGCTCAACATAATTTCCGGCTGCACTTCCCACCCGGGAGTTGCCGCCGGATTGCACATCGGAATATCGGAATTCTTCGTTAAAAAGGACGCCAGACTTACATTCACAATGATACACAGCTGGGAAAGCGACATAGAGGTGAGACCAAGAAGTGCTGCAATTGTCGAGGAAAACGGCACGTTCATAAGCAACTACGTCCTCATGAATCCTGTCAGGCTCGTTCAGATGTATCCCACGGCATTTCTGAATGGCAGGAACTCAAGAGCAATTTTCAGCAGCATTGTCGTTGGGCTTGAAGGTTCCATTGTGGATATTGGAAGCAGAGCCGTGCTGAACGGTGAAAACAGCAGTGCAGAGATTATTTCAAGAGCTATCAGCAGAGGAGGGAGGATTGTCGCGAGGGGAAGTCTTGTCGGTAATGCTCCGGAGGTAAAGGGACACCTTGAATGCAAGGGACTCATGCTCTCTCAGAACGGAAGCATTGTTGCGATCCCCGAACTTGAGGCAAAATATCCTGATGTGGAGCTGAGTCACGAGGCAGCAATAGGAAAAATTGCCGAGGAGGAGATTTACTATCTCATGGCGAGGGGATTTTCGAGAGATGAAGCCACATCTGCCATTATACGGGGGTTCCTTGACCTCGAGATTAAGGACATTCCAGAGATGCTGAAAGCGGAAATCGACAAGGCTATAAGTCTGGTCGAAAAAGACCTTTTATGAATTGGAGAATCCTTTCACTTATTTTTCTCACAGCACTCGTTCTTGCCTGTACAACTCAGACTGATGCAGATATAAGAAAAAATTACGATGGTGCCCTGAAAACCTTCAACGCATTCCGAAACACCGATCTCAATCCTGAACTGAAGATTGTTGATACTGAATGGGTAATAGAAAAATGGGGAAGCTATGACCAAAAAGATGAGGTTTTTTACAAGGCAATGATGCTCCTTCCAGCAAACTACAGCTTCAAAAAAGCCAAAGAACATGATCTGTCGAGTTTTGTTGCATTCACCTGGGAAGGAAAGATATACGTCGTGAAGGACAACTTTAACGAGGAAACTTTCAGGAGGACCGTTTACCATGAACTTGAACACCTCTATCAGGAAAGGTTCAACATAACTTCCGATGGAACTTTCGACGGTGAAAAGGCAAAAGCTTCAACCATTGAGGGAGATGCAAAGTTAATTTCCAGGGTGCTTGCCGGAGAAAACTACACAAAGGAATCCCTGAGCGAGATTGATGAAGAAAACGCATATTTCCTGCTCGGCTATGCGCCCTACCTCTTTGGGTACAACCTGGCCATCGAGGTGTTTAACAGAACAAACGACACCGTTTCTCTGTTAAAACGTCCGCCAACCACAATGGAACAGGTGATTCATCCTGAGAAGTACTTCGCAGGAGAGGGTTTCGAGAGAGTTTCCATTGGAGACAACCAGAACAGGCTCGGGGAGCTATTCATGCTGTTTTTCCTCGGGGCTCACACCGACGATTCCATAGCGTGGGTTGCGGCAGAAGGCTGGAACGGGGATGCGTACACCCTGAATGACACTGGCTGGCAGTGGAAGATATCATTCGACAGCAGAAAAGATGCGGTAGAGTTTTATTATGCAGTTAACAACATGCTAAAAATACTCGGAAACTTTGAGGATGGCCAATACACCATAGAAGGGAAATATCTGCCGCAAAAAATAAAGGTTGAGCTGGACGGAAATTATGTAACCCTGACATCACACTTCCTGGAGGTATGAAACGATGTGGAGCATACTCAGAGCGTTGAGAGAGGCCCCGGAGGTCCTCATCGAATCTCAGAAGAAAAGAGGCGAGAGTATCGAGATCATCGGGGAAGCAATTGCCCTTGACAGAAAATGGAGGGAAGAGCTTTACAGGCTGAATCAGCTCAGAAGAGAAAGAAACCAGCTCTCTGCCAAGGTAAAGAAGGCACAGGGAGAGGAGAAGAGAAAGCTCATTGAAGAGGCGAAAAAATTATCCGAGCTTGTAAAAAAAGGCGAGGAGGAGCTTAAGAGAATTGAAGATGAGCTTGACAGGGTTCTGCTTTCAATACCGAACATGGTTCACGAGTCAGTTCCCGTTGGAGAGGATGACACCGAAAATGTTCCCGTAAAATTCTGGGGAAAGGCGAGAGTTTTCAGGGAACATCTCGACGCTTTCCTCCAGCAGAGTGAAGGCAAGGCAGAGTATGAGGTTATAGACACACCGGTCGTAGGGCATGCCGATGCTGTGGAGCAGTTCGGCTGGGCAGATATTGAGAGGGCAGCCAAGGTTGCCGGTTCACGCTTTTTCTATCTGCTTGACGACCTTGTCTGGCTTGATCTCGCTCTGATCACGTACGCAATCGATTTCCTGAAAAAGAAAGGCTTTACGATCGTCAATCCCCCGTACATGATGAATTCAAAAGCCTATTCTGGCGTAACCGCCTTCAGTGACTTTGAAGAGGTGCTTTACAAGATTGAAGATGAGGACCTGTACCTCATCGCCACCTCCGAACACCCCATTGCAGGAATGCACATGAACGAAACTCTTGGGGAGGATGAGCTGCCCTTGCTTTACGCCGGAGTCTCACCCTGCTTCAGGAAAGAAGCCGGAGCTCACGGAAAGGATACGAAAGGGATATTCAGAGTCCATCAGTTCCACAAGGTGGAGCAGTTCATATACTGCCTTCCAGAAGAAAGCTGGGACTGGCACGATAAGCTCCTTGAAAACGTTGAGGCAATCTGGCAGGGTCTTGGCATACCCTACAGGATAGTGAACATCTGCACTGGTGATCTGGGCATAGTCGCTGCCAAAAAATACGATCTCGAGGCCTGGATGCCGGCTCAGGGCAAGTACAGGGAGATGGTATCATGTTCAAACTGCACGGACTGGCAGAGCTACAGGCTGAACATAAGGTTTGCAGAGAAGAGAGGAATGCCATCAAAGGGTTTTGTCCACACTCTGAACTCCACGGCAATAGCCACAACCAGAGCGATAACGGCAATAATCGAGAACTTCCAGCTTGAAGATGGAAGAGTTGAAATACCAAAGGTGCTGAGAAAATATCTCGAACCGATCGAAAGCGCCCCCAAAGACTTCATAGAGCCGAAAAGGAAATAATCCTCTACTTTTTTCGTATTAAGAAGCTTCCAGGCAGTTTGAAGAGTCGAAACCTGAACAGGAAGAACCTGCAATCACCACTTTCGAACCTCGAACCAGTACAATTCATCCACCGCAAAATTAAATAATGTTGAGGACAAATTAAACATACGTGGAGACACAGATAAGTGAGCTGGATGAACTTCTTGTAGAGCTGATTGAAAGGGTTGCAGGGGAGCTGGGAGTCATAATCTATTCTCTTGGGATTGAGGGTGAATTCACAGACGAACAGTTATCTCAGGAGCTTGGAGTTGAAATAAACGACGTTAGAAGAGTTCTGTTTGCCCTGTATGAAATCGGACTTGCAACTTACAGGAGAACAAGAGACGAAGAAACGGGCTGGATGGAGTATTACTGGAAAATCAGCTACGACAGAGAAAGAGACGTGCTGAGAAAGGAACTGGAAAAAACAAGAGAAAAACTTGAGGCAAAACTCGAGATTGAAGACGGGAGCGTTTATTACATCTGCGTGAACGGCTGTGTGAAGGTCAGCTATGAGGAGGCCATGGAATTCGGGTTTTCATGCCCGAAATGCGGGGACATGCTCGAATTCCTGGACAGTTCTGGAGCAATAGAGCAGATAAGAGAAGAGCTTGAAAAAATAAACAGACTCATCGGATTGCTCAGTTGATTCCCAGTTTCCTGAACATATTTCTTGCGGCAAGAACTAGAGGATCCCACACCGGAGATTTGGGAGGATAGAACGGGAAATCTGCAAAGAAAAAGTCTTCAACAGTGGCTTTTTTGTATAGGAGTGCGGAAGCCCCATAGATTCTCTTGGAGACCCCTTTACCAATGGCCTGGACTCCAAGAACCCTGTGCGTCTTCGCATCCGCAACCATCTTGAGTGTTATGTTCCCCTCTCCAGGTATGTACTTTGCCCTGCTTCTCGTGGTGATGGTAACAGAGACAGCATCGTAACCATGCCTTACCGCCTCCTTTTCACTCAAACCCGCTTTCCCTATCTCAAGGTCGTAGAATGAAGTGATCTGGCTTTTCATCGCTCCCGGAAATCTCATGCGGATTCCAGCAATATTTGAGCCAGCAACATAACCCATTTTGTTCGCAGGAGCTGCCAGAGGTATCCAGTCCGGTTTTCCGGTAATGATGTTGGTCGTCTCTGCACAGTCTCCAACAGCATAAACGTTGTCCTTGCTTGTCTCCATGTACTCGTTAGTCTTTATTGCGCCACTCTGCCCCATTTCGATGCCATACTCAAGAGCGAGCTTTACATTTGGTTCGACGCCTATGGCGAGTATGACCAGGTCCGCCCGATATTCGTCTGCGCTTGTAACCACCTTCTCGACTCTCCCGCTCCCGCTGATTTCCAGAACCCTCTCTCCGAGTCTCAGGTTGACCTTCTGGCGCATCTCCCCCAGAAGAATGTCAGAAATTTCGTGATCGTAACCCGGCATTGGGTGAGATTCCTGCTCTATCACCGTAATTCGTTTCTTCCTCGAGAGGGCGTCTGCCACCTCAACACCAATGTACCCGCTTCCAATTATCACAATGTTGTCGTACCTTGACGCTATTTCTCTTATGATTGGCGCCCTTTCTATGCCACTCACGCAGAGAACGCCATCCAGCTCCATGCACCTGACATTCAGTCTCTTTGCCTTTGCCCCGGTTGCAAAAACGAGCCTGTCCCATTCGTATTCCTGTACTTTCCCCCTTTCAAGGACCTCTACCCTACCGTCTTCCACTTTAACAACCTCTGAATTGAGGTGCACATTAATTCCTCTTTTTTCCCTGAAGAAGTTCACATCGTAGGCACACAGTTCCGAAACTGATTCCACCATTCCAGACAGGTAAAAAGGTATCCCACACGGAGCGTGACTGACATAGGATGTTTTTTCAAAAACGTCCACTCTCCAGTCTGGCCTCAATCTTTTAATTCTCGAGGCTGCAGCCATTCCTCCGGCTCCACCGCCAATAATCGCAACCTTTACGTCTTCTTCGGGAATCATTCAACTGTCATGATTTATATGTATTTATAAACTTAACGAAAAGTGAAATTAATCTATCCTGCCCTTAAAGAGCACCCCTTCTTGCTCCAGGACCTTTATGGCGTTTTCGATGTCATCCACCCTCAGAATTATCAGTGCTTTATGCTTTTCTGATGTGAATGCGTAGACGTATTCTATGTTAACACCCGCATCCCCAAGCGCTTTCGCTATCCTGTAAAGACTCCCCGGTTCATCAGCCACCTCAACCGCAAGGACTTCCGTCAGCGAGACGGTGAATCCTGCCTCCCTTAACACCCTGTAAGCGAGGTCTGTGTTATCCACCACCATTCTGATGATTCCAAAATCTCCTGCCTCAGCAATTGTGAATGCCCTTATGTTAATGTTATTCTGAAAAAGCTTCCCGGTTATTGTTGCGAGCTTTCCGGGCTTATTTTCTGCAAAAACTGAAAGCTGTTTTATTATCCTCTCCTCCCTCATAGAAAGGGATACGTGGAGAAAAATAAAAGCTTTGTCATGCGATGTCCTTGGATGTGTCTATCTGCACTCCCTCACTGATGTAGTATCTGAACGTCTCGTCTATCGGCTTCATCTTTCTCATCTTTGGAATTCCGAGCCTGTTGACCATCTTGTCTCCGGCCTTTTCCGAGTCGATGTCGAAAACCACGTCAGAGAGGTTTATCACCATGTTCTCTATCTCCTTCGGATGGCTTCCCTTTATCATGTAGCAGTACGCCACAGCATTGAGGTTCTTCGTCGTGTGATAGATCTTGTTCACGAGCCACTCCTTTAATCCCGGAGGTACGTGAAGGTTGAGGAAGAACGAGAGATTGTCGAAAATTATGGCACATTCATCAGTATCGATCGACGACAGCTTTTCGTCGATGAAATCAAAAATATCCCTGTCTCTGTACTGATCCTCGACAATAAATCCTCCCGTATCGGAAAGATAGTAACGGCTGTAAACGTCGATAAAATTCACATTTCCTACTTCAAGAGCCAAACTCTCCATATCCTCGAGTATGAACTTGGGTAATCTTGATGTTGTGAAGTAATACGAAACTGTGCTGCTTGCAAACTGATAAAGAAAGGCTTCAGGCATGCTTATGGGGTTTGCATAAACGCAGACCATAGAGCCAGCTGGGACGCCTCCACCAAGTCTTTTATCCAGCAGTGTTATTCCGGTGGAAAGAATTTTCACACAGCTATTTTCAACCACAAAGAATATAAATTAAACGGATAGGCCGCATGAGGCAATTCTGGCCGTAAAAGTTTCACCCCGAAATTCTTCAAGAACTCCCGCATCATTCATCGCAAAAACTGTCTTTCCGAGCATGACCATGCCAGCCTTTCCTCCTGCACTCTCCACCGCCTCAATTGCGTCAATCACATCCCCATCTGCAAGCCCGCTCTCCACTGCAAACTTTTTTGATAGCTCGAAAACACTATCCATCAGTGGCTTCTTCAAAAATTCTTTCAGAAGCTCCTTTCCGAGCCTGTTGATGTTCCTTCTCTTTACCTCATCAGAGAGTATATCTCTCGTGGGGAGCGTTCCCATGACAAGGAATTTAACGTCTGCTCTCTGGAGGTATCTCACCACCTTCGCCCTTGACGGGCAGCCCGGACTTATCCTCACAACGATGCCGCCATGACTCTGGGTTACGACATCCCCGAGGCCTGTTAGATTAACCACCTCTGCCTCATGTGCAAGATCTGCAAGCTCAAGAAACGAATGGTCCAGATTGTTTTCCATGCTGATTTCTATGGCTGTTGCCAGAGCGCTGGCACCACTGACTCCGAATCCAGATGAAATAGGGACATCTGAAAAAAGTTCCACACCACGTCCACCAAGTTTTTCAAGGACGTAGCTGACCGTCGGAAAGTCCACCTTCACGCCATTCAGATAAACTCCTTCCCTTTCCGAAATCGCTGCGGTTACTCCCTTGTCTATCGTGAATCCCACACCGTAAGATCCGGTATTCTCCGGAGAATCCAAAATTTTTGATGAAAAAAATGCGGTGATGCTTGCGGAAACAAACGTCATAAGCAGTCCTGAACGAAGTACTCGACAATTCTCTCCGCCACTTCCTGTTTTCTGCCCTCAAGCCAAACCTTTCTGTCAGGAGTTATGACGAGAACTCTGGTATCCTCTGTTCCCATGCCCCTCTCAAGAACATCGTTGGCGACTATCATTTCTGCCCTGTCGGTTTTCATCTTGTCTATGGCGATTCTCTCAAGTTCCTCGTCATCAATACCCGTTTCAGCTTTGAAAGCTATGACTTTTCCATCGAAGACCTTCCTTACCTCTCTCAAAACCTTGGGAGCTATTTCCAATTCGAGAATGAGCTTCTCATCGGATTTGATTTTGCTCTCCTTTCTTGGCGCGGTAAAGTCAGCTGCTGCTGCTGCGGATACAAAAACGTCTGCATCTTCAATGGCCTTCAGACTCTCTGAAAGCATATCTCTCACCGAGACAACCTTTCTCACCGTAAAGTCAGGTAAATTAAATTCAGGAGGCCTGGATGTGATCAGATCAACCTTTGCTCCCCTTCTCCAGAATTCGAGGGCAATCTCATATCCAAACTTTCCGCTGCTCCTGTTGGTAATGTATCTTATTGGATCAAGAAACTCCATTGTCGGGCCTGAAGTGACCACAACCTTCATGCCCTCAAGATCTTTTCTGTGAAGCTTCCGTTCAACCTGAAGACATATTTTTTCGATTTCGGCAAACTTTGCCTTGCCCTCCTCGTATTTCGGCTCCACGAATTCAATCCCCATTTTTTTGAGTTTTTCAATTGCCTTTCTGACAGAAGGGTGATTCATCATCGTCTCATGCATTGCCGGAGCAATCATGACTGGCTTTCCGGTCCCTATCGCTGTTGTAGCCATTGTGGTTACGGGGGTGTCATCAATTCCCGCCGCTATTTTTGCGATCGTGTTTGCTGTTGCTGGAGCTATTAGAAAAAGATCTGCAGTTCCTCCCTCTCCGAAAAATTCGACATGTTCTATCCTGCCCGTAATCTCCGTTATAACTCTGTTATCGGTTGCGAATTCCATAGCGTACGGGTGTATTATGTTTTTAGCGGCCTCACTCATCACTGCATGGACTTCTGCTCCCCTCCTGACAAGCTCTCTCGCAAGCTTGACAGCCTCGATTGCGGCAATGCTTCCAGTAACTCCAAGAACAATCTTTTTACCTGTCAGTTTTCCGTTTTTACTCCCCTTTATTCTTTCGAGATGCATAGGTTCACCCTTCGCTTAGCTCCTTTCTCAATCCGTTTATAAAAGCTTCCGTATTGCCCTTTTCGATAACCCTTCGATAATACGGTCGTTTCAACAACGCCTCAACAACCCTCAATTTCTCTTCAAGCTCTGCTCTCACACGCTCATCAACTTTTCTGACGATGATCTCCTCTTCAGCAATTATCCCTCCCATTTCCTCTCTGTACAGTTTCCTTTCAGGCTCAGTGGTTCTTCTCTTTTCAATTATTCTGCTCAAAGCCTGATGCCACGATTCCACCCATGGCTCCCATGAAACCTTCTCCTTGGTATAGTAGCTCTCCCGCCTGACCCCTATGAGATCATACGGACAGGCATTTTCGCATGCTCCGCAATAAATACAGTGATCCTCATTGAAATGAACCCTTCCCTTGTCCTCAGAAACGTACCACACCCTGTTGTGCTGGCATATTTTAATGCACGCTCCACATCCAACGGGATCGCAGCGATACATTCTCGGCTCGTAAAGGAACAGTTCCCCTTCCATGGGCTTGGTGGTTTTTATGGCATCGTAGGGACAGACAACCTCACAGTACGCACAGTTAGAGCATCTTTCATTGTCCACAGAAATGTTGGCAAGCTTTTCAAGCCTGAACTCAATCCTTTTCCCGCCATCCACTTTTATCGCGCCTTCGGGACAAACATCTTCGCACAGCACGCAGTAATCGCATGTAGATTCGTCAAGCAGAATATCCTCATAGGGCATCGGATTGGTGGGCCCCGGTTCTCTCTCGACCATCTTGAAAACCTGACAGAATTCAGCACATATCCCGCACAGGTTGCATTTTTCCCTGTCTATGACCACTTTGCCCCTTACATCTTCATTTTTCTGCTGAATTGCATCTCTCGTTATCTTTACCTCCCTCGTAATGGCGTCCTCCGGACACACCCTGTAACAGAGTGTGCAGTCAACGCATTTCTCGCAATCGATCTCAGTAAACCCGACAGGAGAGAGAGGAAGGTCCTCTTTTCCGACTTTCTCCCCATTTACGTAGAATTCATAGGCACTGAACGGACAGAACGCATAGCATATTCCACAGTACGCACATTTTGTGTGATCTATCGTTACTGGAGGCATCTCGAGTCCAATGGCAATGTCATGCACGGGACCAAGCTCAATCGCATTTACGGGGCAGGCATAAACACATATTCCACATCCGTTGCAGATTTTATAATCGTAAACAAGCTCTCTGACCTCATCCCCCGCTCTCTGGATGTACCTGAACTTTGTTTCTCCAGCCATGTCTATGTCCCGCTCAACATCAACCATCTCCGTTCACCTCATTCTCAATTGATCCGATCTGCTTCAGTGTCTCCACAAACCTGCTGATGTCCTCCGCAATGCCTCCTGCCTCCCCAGCAGAGTGCCAGCTTGTTGTTACCCTTTCAGGATTTATTCCCACTTCCCTGAGCGCCTCTCTCATGGCATTAACCCTGTCCTGTGCGTGATAGTTGCCGACCTTGAAATGGCACTCTCCCGGCCTGCATCCCGTTATCATGACCCCATCTATGCCGTTCTTCAACGCCCTCAGGATCCATTCAGGATCAACTCTGCCGGAACAGAGCGTTCTGATGACCCTCACATTTGGTTCATACTGAACCTTCGTTGTTCCCGCAAGGTCGAGGGCACCATAACTGCAGAAATGGCACGCAAACATGAGAACTAATGGTTCAGCACTTTTTTCTTCGGCCAGCGCATCTATTGCCGAGATTATGGATTTTTCGTTGAAAAAGCCCATGTCTATCGCATCTGCAGGACATGAAGCAACGCACACGCCACACATAACACACGAATTCGGGTCAATCTTTGCTTTCTTACCCTCCATAAACGCAGCGCTGAAGTTGCACACGCTAACACAGAGTCCGCACCCAATGCATTTGTCAGGATTTACATAAGCGTTGTACGGGTCAAATTCGGCCTGACCGCTCACAATCAGTTCCATTGCCTTTGCAGCAGCCAGGCCAGCCGATGCAACACTGTCCTGAATATCCTTAGGACCGCTTGCAGTGCCTGCAAGAAATATGCCCTTCACATCGGTTTCTGCAGGTCTGAGTTTTGGATGCGCCACCTCGTAAAATCCATCCTCTCCAACAGATATCCCAAGCTTTCTCGCAGCCTCTGTGTTGCCCTCCATTCCTATTGATAGGACCACGAGGTCGAATTCCTCCTCAATTACTTCCCCAAGCAGCGTGTTCTCATAACTCAGAATCAGGTTGCCATCGCTCTTTTCGTAAATCTCTCCAACCTTTGCCCTGATGAAGCGGATGCCTTTTTCCTGTGTTCTTGCATAAAACTCCTCATACATTCTTCCATAGGCTCTGATGTCAATATAAAATACAGTAACCTCCGAATCAGGATAACGCTCCTTTATTGCAAATGCGTTCTTTAAACTCGACATGCAGCAAACTCTTGAGCAGTATCTGTTCGTTTTCTCGTCTCTGCTACCAACACACTGAATGAATGCGATTTTCCTGGGAATGCTCGAATCTGAAGGTCTCAAAAGTTCTCCCAGCGTGGGTCCGGAGGCTGAAAGCAATCTTTCCAGTTCGAGTGATGTGATGACGTTTCTGTATATCCCATATCCGTATTCTTCTTTTCTCCGTGCGTCAAACGGTTTGAAGCCAGTGGCAACAATAACTGCCCCAACCTCAATTTCAATCTCCTCTGGATTCTGGCTGAAATCTATCGCCTCAGGCTCGCACGCTTTCTCGCACAATCTGCATCCAATACAGTGCTGCCAGTCTATTGCCGCATAGAGCGGTGTTGATTGGGGTATCGGCAGGTAAATTGCCTTTCTCGTCCCTATAGTATAATCGAACTCGTTTGGAACCTCCACCGGGCATACCGAGCTGCAATCGTCAATGCATCCTTTGCACTTGCCCTCATCAACGTATCTCGGATGCTTGACAATTTTGAGCCTGAAGTTACCCACATGCCCATCAAAATCCTTAAGCTCGGCGTTGGTTATCACCTCAATATTCTCGTGGTTCAGGGCTTCACTCATTTTCGGAGCGAGAATGCAGATTGAACAGTCGTTTGTGGGGAATACCTCATTCAGAGTTGCCATGTGACCGCCAATGGTCGGGGCTTTCTCTATTAGATACACCTTTATCCCTGCATCGGCTATGTTCAGCGCAGCCTCAATCCCGGCAACTCCTCCCCCAATAACAGCCACAGCCTGCTTTACTTCAGTATGCCTTCTTGACAGAGGTTCGAGTGCTCTTGCACTTGCAACTGCCATTCTGACGAGGTCTTTTGCCTTGGCCGTTGCTGCTTTTGGCCTTTCCTGGTGGACCCACGAGCACTGTTCCCTTATGTTTGCCATGACAACCATGTAGGGATTCAGGCCGGCCCTCATTGCCGCCCTTCTGAATGTAACCTCGTGCAGCTTTGGACTGCACGCAGCAACCACAATCGCATCGAGGTTGAACTCTTTTATGGCCTTAATTATCTCCTCCTGACCGCTGTCGGAGCAGCTGTATTTTATGTCGCTCACATAACCGACATCTGGAAGATTTTTCACGTATTCAACTATTTCATTAATGTCAACAACCCTTGCGATGTTTAGACCGCAGTGACACACAAACACGCCGATCTTCATACAGTCACCATGATGTGATCTTTGTAATTGATAGTGGGAAGCTAATTTTTAATCTTTCTTGTATTTGACAGCATTTTTCAAAACTCTTATTAACAATTTTTTCCGGGTAAAATTGTGGAACTGCTCGCTCTTTCGATATTCGGAATTGACAAACCCGGAATAGTGTTCAGAATTACTGATCTGCTTGCCAGAGCCAATGTAAACATAGTGGATATCGAGCAGAACGTTCTACAGGGTATTTTCACGATGTTCATCGTCGGTGATGCCACCGGGGCGGGGTTAAGCATAGACGAGCTTAAGGCCGAACTTGACAGAATTTCCCATGAAATTGGGGTCTACTACCATCTTTCCCCCTTTGAGAGAGTCAAGGTTGGTGGAAAGAACAGATACATCGTAACAGTCATTGGAAAGGACAGAGTCGGCATAGTAAGGGATGTTTCAGGAATACTGTTCTCCTACGGAGCCAACATAGAGAGGACGTCACTGACGGCAAGAGATCAGCTGATATCCATCTCCATAGTGGTGGATATGGGCGAGGCCGATGTTCAGGAAGTGAAAAACAAGCTAAAACAGGAGATCGAAAAGACGGGGCTTGACGTGGTTATACAGCCGTACAGTGTTGCGAAGGAAGAAAAGAGGCTGATTGTCTTCGACATGGACTCGACCCTTATTGACATGGAAATCATCGATGAGCTTGCAAAGGTTGCAGGTGTTGAAGAAGAGGTCAAAAAGCTAACAGAAAAGGCAATGAGTGGAGAGATTGACTTTGAGACCGCTTTGAGAGAGAGGGTAAAACTTCTTGCAGGATTGCCGGTTGAGGTGATGGAAAAAATTTACGAAAACATAAGGCTTACGGAGGGGGCCAAAGAACTTATTGAGTCCCTGAAAAAGGCAGGCTACAAGGTTGCTCTTGTCAGCGGTGGTTTCACATACTTCACAGATAAGCTGAAGAACGAGCTGGGGCTTGATTACGCCTTTGGAAACGAGCTTGAAATCGAGAATGGGAAGCTTACGGGCAGAATAAAGGGTAAAATCATCAACGCTGAGGAAAAGGCGAGAATTATCGAGGAGATTGCAAGAAAAGAGGGAATAAAGAAGGAGAACATTGTCGCAATTGGCGATGGTGCAAACGACAGAATTATGATCGAGAAGGCTGGACTTGGCATTGCATTCAATGCAAAACAGGCTTTAAAGGAGGTCGCAGATGGCCTCATAAGCAAAGAAAACCTCATTGGACTTGCAAGCATTCTGAAGTTACCGGCTGAATTCAGAAAGAGAGTTTAGCGTTTTGCTTTAGCTGCCCGGACATTTTCCACTTTTTCGCATTTGACCCTCTGCTCAATTTTAGAGTAAATTAAATATATTTGTCAGTTTACGTTATGTCATGGCAAAACATAAGGTTCTGATAGTGGGCCTCTTGCTTCTTGCAGTGCTGTTCTTCGGCTGTGCCGGAGAGAAGCAGGAGGCTCCAAAAGCGGAAGTGAAAACAATAACAATCGGAGTCACGGACAAAATTACAGAGCTTGACCCGGCCAACGCCTACGACTTCTACACCTGGGAAGTAATGAACAACATCATGGGCGGACTGATGAGATACAAACCCGGAACAACTGAACTTGAGCCATTCTTAGCTGAGAGCTATGAGGTACAGGATGGAGGCAAGGTCTACATCTTCCACCTGAGGAAGGACCTGAAGTTCGCTGATGGCACGCCATGCACGGCAGAGGATGTCGTCAGGAGCATAAAGAGAGTAATGGAACTCCAGGGAGATCCATCATGGCTTGTTACAGAGTTCGTCGAGAACGTTGAGGCTGTTGATGACTACACGGTCAAATTCACGCTGAAGGAGCCGATCTCGTACTTCCTGGCACTGACGGCAACACCGCCTTACTTCCCCGTGCATCCCAACTACAAGCCCGATGCAATCGATCCTGACCAGACTGCCGGTGGAGTTGGCCCATACAAGATTGCAAGCTGGGTCAGAGATCAGGAGCTGATACTTGAGACCAACGAGAACTTCTTCGGAGAGAAGCCAAAGGTCGACAGGATTGTTGTGAAGTTCTACAAGGACGCAACAACCCTGAGGCTTGCTCTCGAAAAGGGAGAGATCGATATCGCCTGGAGAACGCTCTCACCTGTCGACATCCAGTCCCTGAAGGGTAAAGAGGGATTGCAGGTCATCGAGGCACCGGGTGGATTCATCAGATACCTCGTTCTGAACGGAAATGAGAACACGGACTATCCGACCAAGGACAAACTCGTGAGACAGGCAATAGCTGCGGCCATAGACAGACAGGAGATCATAGATAAGGTATTCATGGGCACGATGGAGCCGCTCTATTCACTCGTTCCAAACGGAATGTGGAGCCACATTGACGCATTCAAGGACAAGTACGGTGATGGCAACATCGAGCTTGCGAAGCAGCTTCTCAGCCAGGCAGGTTACAGCGAGAGCAACAAGCTCAAGCTTGAACTCTGGTGGACTCCAACACACTACGGAGACACTGAAAAGGATGTGGCACAGATCCTGAAGGCTCAGCTTGAGAAGACGGGGATGATAGAGGTCGAGCTCAAGAGCGCAGAGTGGTCAACCTACACCGACTATGCGAGAAAGTCCGCAATGATGCTCTCGCTCTTCGGATGGTATCCGGACTACCTCGACCCCGATGACTACACCGCCCCATTCCTCAAGAGCACAGCCAACAACTGGCTTGGATATCCGTATGCCGATGAAAAGATGGACAAGCTGATTGAAGAAGCGTCAAAGGCAACGTCAACGCAGGAAAGAGAGGAACTTTACAAGCAGATTCAGGAGAAGCTTGCAGAGGATGCACCAATAATTCCGCTGGTTCAGGGCAAGCTCACGGTTGTGGCAAAGAGCAACATTCAGGGCATTACCCTCGACCCGACAATGATCTTCAGGTACTACCTGCTTGACATCTCCTAAATTTTTTATTATTTTTTATTAACAAATAGCTTTTTATGTTGCCTTTTTGAATCAGAGCCATGTCCTCCCTCAAGGCGTATATAGTAACGAGGACACTGATGGTAATTCCCACCGTTCTTATCCTTCTGACCCTTGTTTTCTTTATCATGAGGATCCTGCCAGGAGATCCGATTTCAGCCATGGTCGGTCAGAAGGTGCCTGCAGAAGTCCTCGAAAGGATGAGAGAAGAGGCAGGGTTGAACAAGCCTCTTGTGATCCAGTATATAGATTACCTGAAAGGGGTGTTCACCGGAGACCTCGGCAATTCCATGATCTGGGGAAGAAGACCTGTCATGGAAGAAATAATGGACCGTTTTCCAGCAACACTCGAGCTGACAGTATTCGGATTTACAATAAGCGTGCTCCTCGGTGTACTGACGGGTTCAATCGCGGCATTCAGGAGAGGTAGCAAAGCCGACACGGGAATGAGAATATACAGTGTGGTTGCATACACGCTCTTTATCCCGTGGTTTGGAATGCTTCTCCAGATGTTTTTCGGCGTTTACCTGAAAATCCTGCCAATTGGCGGGAGAATAACTCCGGGTCTCGCTCCGGATCACATCACGGGTCTTTATGTCCTCGATTCAATTCTCACTCTCAATCTCGAATCCCTGAAGACCTCACTTCTGTACCTCTTCCTCCCGTCCATGACTCTCGGCATTGTCCTGTCCGGGGCGTACACAAGAATCCTGAGAAACAACCTGATAGACGTGCTGAGCCAGGACTTCATTGTTGCATACAGGGCAAGAGGAGTCAGAGAGTGGAAGGTCATCAAGCATGCGATGAAAAATGCATTCATACCTGTTGTCACCCTGATGGGTTTGCAGTTCGCCATACTGCTTGCAGGAGCGGTTCTTACGGAATCGACGTTTTCATGGCCGGGTATGGGTACATTCCTGCTTGAGAGGATTGAATACAGGGATTACAACGCAGTGCAGGGAGCCATTGTTTTCTATGCGGTGTTTGTTGCC
Organism: Geoglobus acetivorans; assembly: GCF_000789255.1. Taxonomy (NCBI): domain Archaea; kingdom Methanobacteriati; phylum Methanobacteriota; class Archaeoglobi; order Archaeoglobales; family Archaeoglobaceae; genus Geoglobus; species Geoglobus acetivorans. Next base: position 1,554,732 of record NZ_CP009552.1, on the reverse strand, counting down.
CTAATAAGCCTGATAGTGGATGTCATTTACGCACTGCTTGATCCCAGAATTAGGTACTGAGGTGGTGAAATGGAGGTAAAAAATCTCGCCAGGGCGATCTTCGGATTCATACCCAAGTACGAAGGCAGATACATGGTCATAGCGGGGCTCGCGATAGTCCTCTCAATCGTGTTCATGGCAGTGTTCGCAGATCTGATTGCTCCCTACGACCCCGTACAGATGACCAACGACGTGCTTCAGCCGCCAAGTGCCAAGCACCTCATGGGCACTGACAACCTCGGAAGAGACGTTTTTTCAAGAATAATTCACGGCTCAAGGATCGTCCTTATGGTCGTGTTCACTGCAGGTTTGTTCTCCATGATCATAGGAGTTCCTCTCGGCCTTATCTCCGGATATTATGGGGGAAAACTCGACCGGGCACTCTCCATGATTATGGATTCCATGTATGCATTCCCGAGTTTGATTCTGGCAATTGCAATCGCAGCAGTCCTCGGTCCGAGTGTTATTAACGCGGTAATCGCAATCTCAGTTGTTTACGTCCCGACATACTTCAGAATGATCAGAGGACAGGTGCTGAGCCTGAAAACGAGGCTGTTTGTTGAAGCCGCAAAAACCATTGGAGCAAATGATGCGAGGATTCTCAGAAAGTACATTCTGCCCAACATAGTTCCCACTCTTGTCGTCGTGTTCTCACTGAACATTGCCGATGCGATTCTGACTGAAGCAGGTCTGAGCTTCCTGGGCTTCATCGTCAGCGCCCCCACTCCGGATTGGGGATTTGAGCTGGGTTCGGGAAGACCCTACCTGCCGGCAGGTTACTGGTGGATGATCACGTTCCCTGGACTTATGGTCATGCTCCTGTCCCTGGGTTTCGCCCTGATTGGAGAAGGTCTCAGCGAGGTTTACGCTCCGAGGAGGGAGAGATGATGCTCATAGAAATCAAAAATCTGGAGACTCATTTCATCTCGAGAAAGGGAGTTGTAAAGGCAGTTGATCGGGTTACTATGTCGTTCGATTCCGGGGAATTCATATCCGTCGTTGGTGAAAGTGGCTGCGGAAAATCGACACTTGCATACTCAATAATGCGTTTGATTTCCCCACCAGGGAGGATAACAGGGGGGGCTGTCAGATTTGACGGTAGAGACCTGCTCAGTCTCAGCGAGGAAGCGATGAGGGACCTAAGAGGGAAGGAAATCGGGATGGTGTTCCAGGATCCGATGACCAGCCTCGATCCTCTCGAGAGAATAGGTGACCAGATGATTGAAACGATCCTCGCACACAAAGACATGGACAGAAACGATGCCAGAGAGCTTGCCGGAGACATGCTTGAAAAGGTCGGGTTGCCCAGAAACAGGCTGAATTACTATCCGCACCAGCTCTCAGGCGGACAGAGGCAGCGAATAATGATTGCCATGGCTGTTATGCTCAATCCCAAGCTCCTGATAGCCGATGAGCCAACAACAGCACTGGACGTTATAGTTCAGGAAAAGATTATGGACCTTCTGGACGGCCTTAAAAGTGAGGGCAAGGCAATTATGCTCATCACCCATGACTTCGCCCTTGCATCTGAGAGGAGTGATAAAATTGCGGTGATGTATGCCGGATGGCTGGTGGAATACGGCAGTGCAGAAAAGCTCGTGAATGAGCCGCTGCATCCGTACTCAAAAGGACTTATTCAGTCTGTTCCGGACCTCTGGATAGACAGGGAAATCAAACCCCTCCCCGGATCGCCTCCCGACCTCTCGAACCCTCCAGAGGGGTGCAGGTTCAGACCGCGATGCAGGTTCGCAAAGGAGGTCTGCCGAAAAGAGCCACCCAGCACGATTGTGGACGGCAGGGTTGTGAAGTGCTGGCTTTACGAGGTGGGAGAATGATCCAGGTAAAAAATCTGAAGAAATACTATCCCGTCCAGAAATCTGCAATTGAAGCCATGCTTTCGAGGAAGAGAGAGTACATCAGGGCAGTTGATGGGATATCCTTCAGCATGGGGAAGGGAGAAGTCCTTTCGCTTGTCGGTGAAAGTGGTTGCGGTAAAACGACAACCGGGAGAATGATTGTCGGGCTTGAAAAACCTACAGAAGGCAGCATATTCTACGCCGGAAAAGACATTACCCGGTTGAAGGGTGGGGAATACAGAGCAATACGAAGAAAAATCCAGATGATATTCCAGGACCCCTACGCATCCCTCAACCCGAGAATGAGAATAGGAGACCACCTAATTGACCCTCTGCTCATTCATGGGCTGGCAGAGAAAAATGAGGCAATAGAGACTGCAATGAAGATGCTGGACAGGGTTGGCCTTCCAGGAGAAGAATTTTACAGCAGAATGCCGCACCAGCTTTCAGGTGGACAGAGACAGCGAGTCGTGATCGCAAGGGCAATGATTCTCAAGCCCGAATTTGTTGTTGCTGACGAGGCAGTTTCCATGATCGACGTCAGTCTGAGAGCGTCAATCCTCCAGCTACTCATGGAATTCAAGAGAGACTACGACCTTAGCATGCTGTTCATCACTCACGACATCTCCGTAGGCAAGATCGTCAGCGACAGGATTGCAGTGATGTATCTGGGCAAGATCGTCGAGATCGGGGATATTGACGAGGTCATCCACAACCCGAGACACCCGTACACGGCTGCACTGCTGTCATCAGTCCCAAGCTTCGTAAGGCGAAGGGATAGAGTGGACATAAAGGGCGAGATCGCCAACCCGATAGACATACCCAAGGGTTGCAGATTCCATCCACGCTGCCCATTTGCAAAGGACAGATGCAGAAAGGAGGAACCGGAGATCACCGAAGGAAAACACGGCTTTGCCTGCCACTATCCCCTCGACATAGCTTTTTAATACTCCAGCGTAAAATCTCTTTTTGCTGTGAAGCTGATAATATTTGACCTTGATGGTACCTTGGTGGAATTCAACATTCCGGTTGACAGAATAAAAAGCGTTCTCAGGATAAATGGACCCATTCTTGAGGAGATAATCCGGAGTGAAAAAGGCAGAGAGATGCTGAAGGTTCTGGAAAGTTATGAGCTTGAGTGTGCGAAGAGATCACGGCTTTATCCTGGCGTGAAAGACCTGTTAGAGTATCTTGATCGGAGGGATATCTACACGGCCCTATACACAAGAAACTCAATCAAAAGTGTGAGAATTAACATGGAAAGGCACGGACTTGAATTCGATTTTGTGTTTACGAGAGAGGACGACATCAAACCCTCTCCCCTGCCCGTGATTCACGCCATGGAGGAGGTCGGGGTGGACAAAAGCGAGGCGGCCATGGTTGGAGACTACGTATATGACTATCTCACTGCAAGAAACACAGGTATTGAATTCTGGTTTTTTGAAAATGGGCGAAATAAGGGCCTTGCAGAAAAATTCGGGTTCACGCCAGATTTCACATTCAGGTCCCATGCAGAACTCGTGAAAATCCTGGAGATGAGGCTCAGTGAGCATTGATAAAATTCTCGACATTATGGAGGATGAGGCAAGGAGGCGAAATGCACCCGTTTACACGCTGAAAGAAAGGACATCTGACCCATTTAAAGTGCTCATTTCCGCAATACTCTCCACAAGGACAAGAGACGAACAGACCGTGAGTGTTGCAGACAGGCTGTTTCAGAGGGTGAGCGATTTTTCAGATCTGAAAAACATGGAAACCCGGGAACTTGAAGACCTCCTGAAAGGTGTTGGATTTTACAGAAACAAGGCAAAAATCCTGAAGAAGCTTGCTGAGGAGCTTGACGGAAAAGAGATTCCCTCAACACTCGAAGGTCTCCTGAAACTTCCCGGAGTTGGGAGAAAGGTTGCAAATATTGTCCTCTCTGAGGTCTTTGGTGTTGAAACCATAGCCGTGGACACGCACGTCCACAGAATTGCCAACCGACTCGGAGTCGTTGAAACAAAAACCCCTGAGGAAACAGAAATCGAACTTAAGAAGAGGATTCCCGAAAAGCTCTGGAGAAGGGTGAACAGGGCTTTCGTGGGTTACGGTCAGACGGTATGCAAACCTCTCAGACCCATGTGCGAGGAGTGCAAGATTTCCATCCACTGCAGATATT